>CALGNJ010000025.1 GCA_937958705.1 Minisyncoccota bacterium
GTATACCGGTGCAAAGTTTACAGAAAATCCATACTCTTTAATAAACGAAGAGATAGTGCCAGCCACTGACTCTACTGATTGCTTGGTGGTATATGAACTTGTTTTATCTATCGCTCCGATTGCTGGTAGTCTGGATGAAACCAGTGATGGTTCTGCGTCAATAGAAACTAGTAGTGGCACGTCTTTGTATAACAATGCCTTTTGCTTGAGCCTTTCTATATCAGCCTTGCTTACTCCTTTACCGAGCAACATAAATCCACCAATCGAGTCTGTATCAATCATTGACTCTACAGTTGCAACAGATAAACCATTACTCCCCACCGCGGGCATTAATAACTCAGCTACTCTCTGTCTTTTGGAAAGGTTGTTATAAGCCTCATGTACCTGTTCATCTAACACTACACTTTCTGTGTAAAAGTCTCGCAAGGTAAAAGTATAGTCTAGCTCTTTTTCGGCAAGCTCTTTCTTAAACTGTTCATCTTGTTTACTTTCAAACACCTCTGGTGCCCATGGTGAAAGGAGGAAAACCACTTCTAGAATTAGGATTGTTAGTAAAAGTAGGATTGATTTCATTACAGACAGTATAACAAAAAACATCCATCTGGATGTTTTTTGATTATTCAGCGTCTTCTTCTGTCTTTTCTTCTTCAACTGCTGGTTCCTCAGCTACCTCTTCTTTTACTTCTTCAGTTGGTGCCTCTTCGGCTACTTCTTCTGCTGGAGCAGCATCTGCTGCTGCCTTAGCTTCTGCATCTTCTTTTGCTTTTGCTTCAGCTGCTAGCTCTTCTTCTGTTGGTTCTTTAACGATTGGAGTCTTCTTTGGTAGAACATTCACTTTCTTTCCTTCGATTACACCTTCTTGTACTAAAATATTGTGAACACGTGGAGATAATTGAGCCCCCTTAGAAATCATATCTTTGATTGCCTCAGCATCATTGATAGTAGTAGTCTTTCTAATTGAATCGTGTTGTCCTAAAATCGCAACGTGCTTGTTACTTTTTGGTCCAGTTCGTTGGTTAGTTGCAACAATCCTGTATGAGGGATTATGCTTTCGCCCAACTCGTTGTAGTCGTATTTTTAACATGCGCAGAATTTTAACACACTAATTTTGTTGTGCAACCAACACAGGCTCTTTACTTTTCCAGAATGC
Source organism: Minisyncoccota bacterium (assembly GCA_937958705.1). Classification (GTDB taxonomy): domain Bacteria; phylum Patescibacteriota; class Minisyncoccia; order Phycocordibacterales; genus JAHDEI01. Next base: position 1,151 of record CALGNJ010000025.1, read on the forward strand.
CCACTTAGTAAATTCAACTGAAAGTACATTCAAAATTCCAAAACCAAGAAGTCCAAGCATGCCAAGCATTGTAAGTGGCTCTAGATGCATTACTGTCCGGCCAACTTCGGTACCGATTGTAAGAGCAAATAATACGATATTGATAAGCATTGCTACAATAAAGAATTTATTTGAAGATATATCAATCTTCCAAAATGGCATAGATATAGAACGTACTGACCAAGACAGGAACAGTGCGCTTACCGCCAATGCTCCAAACATAATGGTTCGTTTCATTTCTAGTGTAGTGTCTGTGAACATATATAATCCTCCGTATAGACCAACAAACAACACAGAGTTCAGGATACTTATTGAAATGATTGCCTGAATAACCTGTTTGTTAATAATTCGACGTGGTTTGTTTTGAGGACTACGATTTGGCTCAAACAAAAATGCAAAATTCATAAGACCTTCTTCCAAGATATTTGCCCACAAAATATGCGAAGGTAAAAATGGAACAGGTAATGCAAACACAAGTGCTGCTGCAATCACTAGAACTTCAGAGAATGATGTCGAGACCAAGTAAATAATAGTCTTGGTAATATTAGATGCAATACGTCTTCCCTCTTTGAGCGCAAAAATAATTCCAGAAAATGAGTTATCAGTAAGAATTAAGTCGGATGCTTCTTTAGCAACGTCAGTTGCTGATGAAAGTGAAATCCCAATGGCAGCTCGAGACAATGCAAGTGAATCATTTACCCCATCCCCCGTCATAGCAACTGTCTTACCTTTCTCTGTAAATATATCTACCAGCCTGAGTTTGTGCTCGGGTGAGACTCGAGAGAACACAAGCAGTTCACCAGAATCCATCATGGTGAACAGCTCATCGTCTGAATAGTGTGACATTTCTTCTCCTAGCAACACTTTGCTTGTTGGGTCAGAGATAATACCTGTTTCAAGAGCAATAGTCCTTGCTGTTACTGGGGCATCACCAGTAATCATGATCACAGCAACTCCAGCCTCTTGTGCTTGGTATACAGAATCAGCTGCAGTTGTTCGCACTTTATCTTCCATAACCAAGAGTCCACAAAATATCAAACCTGAAACATCGTCAAGATTACTATCGGTCTTTTGTGTATCTTTGTGTGCAACCGCAAGGAGCCTCTTCCCTTCGGATGATGCATGCTCAACAAGTTCAGCATAAAACTTATAATCCTGCTCTGTTTTTTTTCGGATTTGGTCGTGCTCTAACACATGGGTTGAACGATCCCAAAGAATTTCAAACGCACCTTTGGTATATAGTGCCTTCTTACCATCCATCTCTCGTACTGCTGCATATAGCTTGTTACGAGAATCAAAAGGAACTGTCGAGAGCACCTCTGTGGCGTCTATCAATCTCTGCACATACTCTCCACCTTCCGGATAATACTTCCCAAGTGCCTGGTCTACGTCATCTCCAACAAAGTGCGCATGTGTACTATCATAAAAGACATCAGTTGCGTACAGCCCGTGTGTCAGAGTCATCTCTTGTGCATGGTCCGTGTCGTTGAGAGTAACCACCCTAGAGACCTGCATGTCTCCATACGTCAACGTACCGGTCTTGTCAGTCAAGATTACATCAGTTGAACCGAGTGTCTGCGCAGAAGACAAGTTCTTTACCAAGCCTCCTTCCTTTCCAATTAAACTTGCCCCATATGCCAAGATTGCGGTAATTGCAGATGGTAGTCCTTCAGGGACAGCCGAGACAGCAATTGCAATCGCAAGCAAGATTAATTCATAAAACGGAAGGCCTCGATAAATCCCGAGAGCAAGGATCAGCACAATAATCACTCCAGCAACAATACTGATGGCTCGGGCAATATTCTCCGATTGCTTCTCGATTGGTGATTTCTCTTTTTCTACCTGAGAAAGTGACTGCGCAATCTTTGCAAACTCAGTATCAACACCAACTGCTGTTACTACCCCCAGTCCCAACCCTGACCCAATAGTAGTTCCTGTGAAAACCATAGACGACTGTTCAAATGCATTTCCACCCTCTTCTTGTGTAAATACCTGTTCATCTTTTGACACAGCGATTGACTCACCGGTAAATACCACCTGGTTAGCTGACAGGTTTGTCGCTTCGAGTACTCGTATATCTGCTGGAACATACAGACCAGCATACAGCTGCACAATATCCCCCACCACTAGCTCGTGTAGGTCAATCTCTTGTTTCTTGCCATCTCGTATCACCACCGTCTTGTGAACTCGTTTCTGTTGAAGTAGCTTGTATGCCTCAGACGCCTTTCCCTCCTGAATAAGCGCAACCACCACGTTTACCAATACGGCAATCGTGATAACGAGTGTATCTACATATTCGTGTAAAAATAATGTCAAAATCGCAGCACCAATCAAGATGGCTACGAGTGGGTTGATAAGCTGCCGGAATATTTTATACAACAAAGAGGGTTCTTTTTGCTCAGGGAGACTATTGGTTCCGTGTAGAACAATTGATTCTTCTATTTGTGTTTTTGTTAATCCTTTTGTTGGCTCTACCTGGAGTGAGCTGAGCACGTCTTGTGCTGGAGTGGAGTAATAATTCATTACTGAATTGTAACAAAACAAGCCTTACAAAAGTTGACAAATATGTTAACAAGTGCATAATTTTAATCAGCTGGACCATTTCGTCCTTTCTTTACAAAAATAGGAGTTAATTATGACAAATATCCTAGACATCTTTAATTACAAAAAATTAATTACGTCAGAAACTCTGGATTCTCAGGTATCAGAAATCACACAGAAATTAAAAGATGCGCAAAAACGTATATATGGCAAGTACTATCTTTTACTAAAAAACTTATGTTATACCGCTATACTTCTTGCGATGTTGCTAACCACCCTTCTTCTAAAAATTCTTAAGTATTTTGATATTTTGCCTGAAAATAAAATCATCATGGTCTTCATTAGTCTGTGTATCATCTTTATCGCCCTTGTCTTCTTTGTTTTTAAAATAACCAGAATAAGGAGATCCCACTACGAATCATTCCGCAAGGCATACATTAAAGAGATTGCTCAGAGAGCTCATTCTAATTCTATTAGAGGTGATGTTGATATAATCATGCTAGAAATAATGATTTCGATGTGGTTGCACCGCATCGAAAAGATATAAACTCGTTCTGAATTCATATAAAAACGCCGGCTATGCCGGCGTTTGTTATATATCTAATAAATTTGCGATCAGTGTCGTATCACTTGCCCACAGGAATGTACCGAGTCTTGGCCCCCTATTCTTACTTATTAAAAGATTATAAATGTCTTTAAAGAAGGCTCGTTGTTCTTTCTTCAAATCTTCTTCTGGATACCCACTCTCTTTTGGGATTTTATAAGACAGTGTCTCTAAGTCCAGAATGGTTGGTTTATCAAGCTCTAATAACTCTTTCTTAAATCGCATGATCTGATCTTTACTTGTATCAGACATTCCAGAAACGTACTCCGTATTTACTGACTCATTGAACGAAATCATCTCTTCAGTGTTGTACTTCTCAAGCCAGTTTCGAGCAAGCAGTAAGCGAATTACAACCTTATCTTTATCATATGGCAAATCAGATTGACCAAGTACCTCCATGAATTTATCTGCATCCCATCCTACAACCTGACCAAATCCAACACACTGCCGAAATGAAGGTCCCTCAATAGCATGCTCTTTATCAAACTCATCGTACTGTCGGTAGATTTCACTATTAAAAGCAAGCTCAAAAGACTGGTTAGGAGCCTTGCGCTCGTACAACCATGTTAATAGTTCTGGCTCATAGATATCAAGCAGATCGAGTGGTGAAACTGCATTCCCCTTTGATCCAGACATCTTCGCCCCAAGACCTTGTATTCCTACGAACGTATATCCAACAAAAATTGGAGGTGTGTAGTCAAACACCTTCTCACACAACACTGACCCCACATCGTAACTACTTCCTGGTGAACCATGATCAACACCCCCTGGTTCAAAGTGCACTTGTTCATGCTTCCATCTCATTGGCCAATCAGGTTTCCAATTAAGTTTTACAATATGGTTTTTCCTTATGTCGACAGTCTCTTCTTGCTTAGTGATCTTGCAGAGATACGTAATGGTGCTATCTCCGTCATAGCTAAGAATTTTTGTTGCGTCTTTTCCCGTGAATGTTGAGTACACTGATATTGGGTAATACTCATCTTTGTATACTTGCGGGTCAATCTGTTTTGCAGTCATTGCCTTTTCGGTCATAAAAGAAAGCAGCACATCAGCAATTTTATCTTTGTTTTGTAGTGCATATACAATCTGGTCATCATATGCCCCACTCTCGTACATTTCAGTTTGGTTCCTAAAATCAATTTCAATACCAAGTCTCTCCATACCAAGCACAAAATCTTTTTGGTATCGCTCAGCATAAGAACCGAGCTCCCCAAAAGGATCTGGTACTTTTGAAAGTGGCTTTCCCACATGCTCTTCAAATGAGTCTGGAATACCTACCGGAACCTTTCGAAACCTGTCAAAGTTATCCCATGAGAAAAGTAGTCGTGCATCTTTTCCCTTCGCAACAAGTGCCTTTCTTACCATGTGTGCAGTAATCACATCTCGGAAATTTCCAAAGTGAACAACTCCAGATGGAGAAATACCTGCTGCACAAGTATATACGCCCACATCTGGATCATCAGCAATTATCTGGTCAGCAACAAAAGAAGCCCATTCTGGGTCACGTACACGTTTCTTATCAAATCTTCTTGAGTTAGGTATTGTCATTCTTGCTATTTTATCACAATGCCCTTAGAGAACTGATACTCTGCGGCAAATAAGTGCTGGTGTTCCCTCTGATCCTTGTCCCATAGGATTATCTAAACAAAGTGCTACACCGAGCCTCTCTTGCTCTTTATCTCGCGCACCTAAAATATTCACCCCAATGTCATTGGCGTCTACAATAATCACCTCAACTTTTTTTGCAATTCTCTTTTCAGCCTCAATTGCATACTCTCGGGGATTCGCTGGAGATAGTGATGCAAATTCATTATATGGAGGCATGGTCCCCGCTGTAGGCCCATCAATAGCTCGTGCCTTTGCTCCTGCGACTCTATAAAAATTACCTTTCCATCCCAGAGGTCTGGTTATACCTGCAATTGCAACTGCAACTGTGATTCTCAATAGTCCACATTCGTTAATAGCAAGCTGCATGGTTTCTGGGGTTCCAAGCCCAATCCCTGATGGTGTACGTGTGACAAACCGAGAATAAAATTTTGCAAACCATCCGTACGTAATATCCGAGAACCTAAACCCTCTCCCTTGTGAGATAGCAACTACTGACTCAGCAAGTAACAGCACATCTCCGTCCTGGAATGCATCTCCTGCTTCTGCAAGTACAATCCCCACAAAGTCATCACTTTCATTGATTACCGGTGTTTTGATTGGAAATCGCTCGTATGTTGCACCCTCTGCATCGATTGTTAGCTTTTTCCCTGGGTTAGGACTAGTCAGTACGGTCATAATACTAGTATTGTAACAAAAAGAGCGACACTGAAGGTGTCGCTCTTTTTGTTAATAAGTACTCGACCCGCTTGGCCTTGCATATAATAAATTAGTGTCGAAAAAAAATTACTACGTAAATATTTTTCTCTGTAATTTATTTATCTCA
>CALGNJ010000026.1 GCA_937958705.1 Minisyncoccota bacterium
TAAAGCGACCGTACGGTCGCTTTATTTTATCTTTCAAAGTTTATGCAACTTTTGTGATTTTCACTTTCATGAATGGTTGTCTATGTCCTGTTACCTTTGAGTAATTAGACTTTGATTTAAATTTTTGGATTCGGATTTTCTTTCCTTTTCCTTCTTCAACCAATTCTCCTTCAACTTTTGCTCCAGATACGAACGGAGTTCCTACCTTAGATGTTTTTCCATCATCTGTAAGAGTTACCTCGTCAAAAGAAATTGTATCTCCTGCCTTCAGTTCTCCTTGTAGTTTTTCGATAGAAACAACGTCTCCTTCGGAAACTTTATATTGTTTTCCACCTGTTTTTATAACTGCGAATTTCATAGTGGTGAGTATAGTACCACTCTCTTTTGTAAAAGACAACAGCTTTTTATAACGCTTTTTATCAAGCTCAAATGAGATGCAATATCAGGACATAAGAAAAAATATCCCGAAAGTGTACGTCGTTGTACAGTGAGGGATTTTTTTCGTAGTCGACGCAATAGTGCGCTTATTTTAGTTTGATAAACCGCGAAGGGCGAGACCTATTGCCACAGCAAATTCAGGCCCAGCATCCCGCAGGGTATTATCTAAAAATGCAGGAGTCTTCGTTTTTTCAAATGGATGTGCCAGTTCAATCTCTGTCTCAAGAGATTTCTCAACGTATGGCAAAATACCAGCAAGTACAGACCCTCCACCCGTCAAAATTGCAAGTTCAATATTCTTTCTATGCTCTTTTTGATATTCCAAAACAACTTTCTTTGTCTCCTGAAGAATTCTATCTAAATCAACAGGTGTTGTGTGTGACTGGGCCATTGCATTCTGCAGTGCCTCTCCATGACCAGCATTAAGGTCTTTCTGGACATTCGCGAGCCGCCTCTTTGTCTCAAGTGCCTTAATCATGTTCTGTGATCCAATACCAATAATATGTGATTTCTGAATCACCCCGTATTCAACAATATATAACTTGGTAACAGATGCCCCAATATCAAGAACCACGACTGACTCTTTGTCATGGTCGATAACTGAACGAATGGTTGAGAATGTCTCAATTTCAAGAAATTGTAGTTCTAATCCTGTCATGTCAGAGACTTCTTTGTACTTTGAAAGAGTGTCTTTATGAATAGCCACCACAAGAATATTTAAAAACTTTCTGTCGTCATCCTCATCTTGTTCATCATGATGGTTATCAGGAATAACAGACCAATCGAGAGATACTTCAGAGATCGGTACCGGGATATATCGTCGCGCCTCCAGGCGAACCATTTCATCAAGCTGTTTTTGATCAACCTCCGGCATCTTCATATTAAAGACCAGTGATGATTTTAATGGGATAGAAAGCCCTGCGACACGTGATTCTGCTTGTGCTTCTTTTAACAAATCTTTGAGTGCTTCTGTTAGCTTTGGGGGGTCAAGCTTAACCGCGTGACCAATCTCTTGATTTGCATATGGACCAAGTGCAATTTCACCAAATGTATCAAGGGTAACAATTCCCTTTTGCATAGAAAGCTGCACAATCTTAATAGACGAAGAACCAATATCTACGCCTAAAAAGGTGTCATTTTTTTTACCAAATACATTTTCAAAAAGAGATGCCATAGCTCGTGTATAATAACGTTATATACGGAAAGTATACCACGTCACCTGCCTTGTAGGTACGTATAAATTTGGGAACCATATGAAAAAATTATTGCATGTCTTATTGTCGTTTTTATTTACTCGTGATGTTTTCTCTTATCAAAAATTATTACAAGTTCATGAAGACGAACTATTCAAGATAACAGGTACCCATCTGATTAAAAAAGACTTTTTATATCTACTTCCTTATAACAAGTACGTCCGCGAGGTGATCTGGTCTTTAAAGTTTAAGAATAACCGACATGCGGCTCGTTTATTTGGGAGACTACTTTATGAGACGCTACCTGAATATCTTATCCGCTGGGAGCAGTTTGAGGGCTTCACCGACCCTCTCTTGCTCACAGTACCCTCTTCGAAAAAATCTCTCCGCTTACGAGGATATAATCCAACTGATGTAATGCTGAAGTCTTTTCTGGCACACGGTGGATCAAATTTTGTAACATACAAACCAAATGCGCTGTCTAAGGTGAAACATACAATTAAACAATCTCATACACGCTCAAAAAAAGAGCGACTCACTAATCCCAAGGGTGCGTTTGCCATAGCGGACGCACATCTCCCGACTTTGAAAGGTCGCAACGTTGTCCTCTTTGATGATGTACTTACCACTGGAGCCACCACCAATGAAATCAAAAGAGCTCTCAAGAAAGCTGGAGCCTCCCAAATTAAAGTTGTAGTAATCACTCATTAATAAAACACCTTGAAATTTTTATCTAAGAATAGAATGAGAGTCTTTAGGTAATCAATCTCTTTAAAATTGGATGAAATACAAGGAGACAAGAGAAAAACTCCCGAAGGTGTACGTCTTGTACAGCGAGGGAGTTTTTCTTGTAGTCGACGAAGTAGTTCGCCAATTTTAAATAGATTGACCCATTGCTTCTACCTGTTTGGTGAGTGCATACGAAAACCCTGCTTCGTTGTCATACCACGCCAAAATCTTAACAAGCTTCCCTGTTACTCTTGTGAACGCTAGGTCAACAATTGATACATGGGTATCTCCAATTATATCTCCGGAAACAACTTGATCGTGTTCAACACGTAGTAGTCCCTTGTATTGATCTGATTCTGCTGCCATTTCAAAGAATTTGTTTACTTCCTCTACTGAAGTTTCTCTTTCGGCGATAAATGTAATATCTACGAGTGCACCCGTAACAACTGGCACACGAATACTGATTCCATCAAATTTCCCTTCTAGTCCCGGAATAACTTTTGTAGTTGCAACTGCTGCTCCCGTTGAGGTAGGAATGATATTAATTGCAGCTGCTCGTCCACGCCGGTAGTCTGTCTTTCCTGGCTTCACGGGCGTGTCCACAATCGCTTGTGTAGCAGTGTATCCATGAATGGTATTTAGTAGTGCCGATTCAACACCGATTGAATCCATCATTACTTGAAGCGGAGAGCCTGATGCGTTTGTAGTACATGATGCATTCGAAGTAATTGCACACGTTGGGATAACATCATCATTCACGCCCATAAGTACTGTGTTTCCAATTTTCCCATCTCCAAATTCTGTTCCCTGGTCATCTTTGGTTGGTCCTGAAATCACCACTCGCTTTGCACCAGCAGTGAGATGCATGTTTGATTTCTCGTAGCTTGTGAAAATACCTGTACACTCAGCAACAACATCAACGTCTAGCTCGCCCCACGGCAGTTCTTCTGGGTTTCTGATTGAATAGAATGGAATTTTTTTGTCACCCACAACAAGATACTGTTCTGTATCAGATACGCGCTCTGTTGCAACCTTAAGGTTAAGTTCTTTTTGAGCAGAGTCATATCGTAATAGATACGCCATGTTGTCTAAATCACCAAGGTCATTGATTGCTACTATATCTAGATTGTCGTTTTGTAATGCTAGTTTAAAAAAAAGTCTTCCAATCCGTCCGAACCCATTAATTGCTACTTTTGTTGCCATAGGTATTTTAGTTATTGTAATTCTTACATTATAACAAATTCCAGCGACACAACCGCTGGGGTTTGTTATTTAGTATGAGCCCAAAATACTCATGGTTTTTGCAAATGTGTCGAGCTCACTCAATGCATTCTGTACAAGTGGATCATCTGGGTGACCTTCAAAATCAAGATAAAAAAACCAATCAGACTCATGGTTCCGCGCAGGACGAGACTCAATCTTTTTTAAATTGATTGCATTGGTGGCAAACGCCCCGAGGCATTTATACAATGCTGCTGGAACATCAGTGGTTTCAAACACAACTGTGGTTGTTACATCGCGTCTCCCCCGCTCTAGCTCATCTTGGAAATCAATCTTGTGGTCCCGGGTCTTGACCAGCAGAAATGTTGTTTCGTTCTCACCTGAGTCTTGTATCCAATCTTCTATAATTTCCAGACCGTATAGTTCAGCTGCTCTTTTTGAACAGATTGCGGCTGAGTGTTTCATTTTCTTCTCGCTCACGTACCTGGCAGCAGCTGCAGTATCAACGTATGGTAGTGCAGTAATACCATTCTTTTCTAAGTATTTAGCACACTGCCCTAGGGCTTGCGGGTGTGAATAAGCTTTGGTTATATCCTCTTTTTTCACTCCTGGGTTTACCGCTAAACAGTGATTTATAACGTGGGTGTATGAATCGAGGATTTCAAATTTGTATTCGCGCATCAAGTCAACCGACTCAACTACTGTTCCGTGGTACGAATTTTCAATAGGTACCCATCCCAGCTTGTTTTTCTTAATTCCTGCAAATAATTCTCGGAAGTACCCTTCTTGCGCTTCTGGAGTAACTGGTATTCTGTGTTTCGCAGCATAGATAAGTAGCGCTTCTTCGGAATGTGCACCGGCAATTCCTTGAAAAGATATGTAATTATTATTCATTATTTTCTATTGTATCAAATCTTCACACCATGCTACTATTATTCATATTAATAAATTAATTTAGATACACATGCAAAAGATTATTGGACTTGTTCTTGCTGGGATTATACTTATTACTGGAGCATATTTCATCTTTGATGGAATTAAAGATATAAAAACAGCACCTACTGTTGTTGAATCAACAGCAGTAGACATAATGAATAAAATTGATGACGCAAAGATGGTGAAGGAAGGAGCTGAAGGTGTTATGGAAAAGATTGATGGAGCGATGGAGAAAGTAGACGAAGTTGTTGATGACGCAATGGAGAAAGTGGAGGACGGGATGGAAAAAATGGAAGACTCTATGGAGAAAGACACTACTGACTCAATGGAAAAAGAAGATGTAATGACAAATAACATGTCTCAAGAAATTACGCTTCGGTCTGTTGACTCTCGAGGAGGAGATGCACAAGCAGCACGAATAATAAAGGATGGAGTGTTTACTCACTTTGCAACTGTAAATAATATTGACCCAGCAGAAGGTAAATTCTTTGAAGGATGGTTAACAACGGACTCATCGTTTGTATCCACTGGAAGAATGGAAAAAGATGAAGAAGGAATGTGGAGGCTTGTATACACATCCACTAAAGATCTGACTATGTATAACCGAGTTGTTATCACAGAAGAAACTGAAGCGGATGGTCTGGACAACAAACCTGAAACTCATATCTTTGAAGGAGAGTTCTAATCCCTTCTTCAACCGAAGAAAACCTAAAATACATAAAGCGGGCGTACGCCCGCTTTATTTATTTTGTCTTGCTATTGAAAAATTAATACTTATAATACTACTTGGCATGCACCATTTGTGCGTGATCTTATTGTTGAAAGGATAATATATGTTAAAACCTATCGTTGTAGGTAGACCTCTTGTGAATAGTCTTATGGGTAGCAAACCTATACGGCTTAATACCGACCAGCTTGGTATAAACAAGGAAAAACCTCCGGAGACGTTCCGGGTGGTCGACCAAGAGTTTCCAAGCTCTACCCCTATCGAATGTAATATTACACTCGATGAAGATGGAGTTTTGTATGGCACTGCCTGTGCTAAATCTCGGCCAGAATGGCAGAGTATGACGGAACGAAATCAAGCAAATAAAAAATCTGCCTAAAGAAAAAAGGAGAAAACATGTCATGTTTAAATCCAATACAGACGGTCACTATTGGTCCAAGGCGAATGAATCGTCTGCGGGACGGTGAATCAGTAGGTGGTGCGGGTATTCCAAAAAACAAAATTCCCAGAAAAGGTGCGCTGCCTGTACAGGCAGTCTGTAAAGACTCTGGAGAATCGATGAAAGCTCTGCTTCGTCGTGGAGGAAAGACAGGATACCTCTCTTTAACGTAGTGCCTTCAAAAAAAGCGCCCCAGAAAGGAGGCGCTTTTTTCATGTCTATTTTTTCCTATTCTTTTTTTCTTTCAGGTATGATGCGAGATATTTACCAGTAATTGAGTTTTCGTCAGCTGCAACTTCTTCGGGTGTCCCCTTGGACATGATCTTTCCTCCTTCGATTCCTCCAGTGGGTCCAAAATCAATCATGTAGTCTGCAATTTTAATAAGATCGAGATTGTGTTCAATCACTACAACAGTGTTTCCTCTTGCAACGAGTTGTTCTAATATTTGATTTAGCTTTTTAACATCATCGTAGTGAAGACCGACGGTTGGCTCATCCATTAGATAAATAGATTTGTGTGTAAACGGTCGATACAGCTCAGAAGCAATCTTCACACGCTGAGACTCACCACCAGAAAGTGTGTTTGCCGGTTGTCCTAGTTTTAAATAGCCAAGACCAACATCTTCAAGCGATTTGAGCCTGTCATAGATAGCTGGGATATCTGCAAAGAATGTTGATGCTGTTTCAATATCCATTTCTAATACTTCGTGGATATTTTTTCCTTTAAATGTTACCTGGAGTGTTTCTTTGTTAAATCGTTTTCCAAAACACACATCACACCCTACGTATACCGTTGGTAAGAAATGCATCTCAACGGCAACCTGTCCCTTACCTTGGCAAGCCTCACATCGACCACCCTTAACATTAAATGAAAATCTTCCTGGTTTATACCCTCTTACTTTTGCTTCGGTTGTTTCTGCAAACATGTCTCGGATGTGTGTAAACGCACCGGTGTATGTTGCTGGGTTAGAACGAGGTGTCCGCCCAATTGGAGACTGGTCGATTAAAATCGCTCGGTCCAAGTATTCAATCCCCATCACTTTAGCAGCATTTTTTACATCAGCTGTTCTGTGCTTGCGATCGAATCGTGCCTGCAAGTTTGTATATAAAACTTCGTGCATGAACGATGACTTACCTGAACCTGAGACACCTGTAATACACACGAGCTTCCCTAGTGGAATATCTACATTAAGATTTACTAGATTGTTAATCGTTGCTCCTCTAATCTTGATCCATCCCTTGTCTCTCGCTCTTCTCTCTTCTGGTAGTGGTATCTTTGTTTCCTCTCTCAGATACGCAAGTGTTCTAGATTTTGAATCATTTTTTGGTGCTGAAAGAAGCTTCTCTAGGTAGTCAGAGACAATAACCTTTCCCCCGTGTACACCTGCTCCAGGACCAATATCAATAAGGTAATCAGCTGCATAAATCACGTCTTCATCATGCTCTACTACAATCACTGTGTTTCCTCCATCTCGGAGCTTTACTAGTGTTTCAATCAACCTATCGTTATCACGCTGGTGCAAACCAATTGTTGGTTCATCAAGTACGTACAAGGCCCCCACTAATCCTGACCCAAGCTGTGAGGCAAGCCGGATACGTTGTGCTTCTCCACCAGAGAGCGTATTTGCACGCCTATTGAGTGTCAGATACTCAATCCCTACGTTATTCATGAACTTGATTCTCTCTGTAATTTCACGCAGTACAACTCCTGAAATTTCTTGGTCTTTTTTAGATAGCTCCAGACTATCAAAGAATACTTCTGCATCTTTAATAGACATCTCAGTGATGTCTACGATATTTACACCTGATGGCTTGTAGTGCTTCAAATCTTTCATTGGGCTCGATTCAGACTCTCCTGTTCCAATAAATACAGATAGTCCTTCAGGAGCAAGACGTGCTCCATTACAAGTCAAACATGGTTCTTTTCCATAGAAGAATCGTGAGCCCAATCCATTACACGTAGGACATGCTCCAGCTGGTGAGTTAAAAGAAAACAGCCGTGGTTCAACCTCTGGGAATGAGAATCCATCAAATGGACATGCAAATTTAGATGAGAGTAAAAACTCTCGATCAAAGTCATCCGGAATACCTTTTTCATCATCAAAGCCAAATACCCCTTGAATTAATCCTTCAGATTCATCAAGTGCTTTTTCAATGGCTTCCGAGAGACGCATCTTAAAATCAGAACCCCCCGCCAGTACCTCGGAAAAGTAAATCTCATCCACAAGCACTTCAATGGTGTGCTTCTTAGTTTTTGCCAATGTAATTTTGTCTCGCAGCGAATGAATATTTCCATCAACACGAACGTGCGAATACCCTTTCCCAAGTAGATCATATAAAAGCTGATAGTACTCCCCTTTTCTCCCCCTGACCACAGGTGCAAAAAGTTGCACTCTCGAGTTTTCAATATCAATACCCATTACTTTTTTTTCTGTGCCAGTCTTCTCTAGCTCTTTCTTTGCTGCTTTAACTTTTTTTACAATAAACGCAAAGATTTCATCCGTTGATAGCTTTGATATTTCTCTTCCACATTCCAAACAGTGTGGTCGCCCAATACGTGCAAACAAGACTCGCAAGTAGTCATAAATCTCTGTAATTGTTGCAACCGTGGATCGAGGGTTATTCGACCGTGATTTTTGATCAATAGAAATAGCCGGTGAAAGACCAATAATCTCATCAACATCCGGTTTTTGCATTTGGTTTAAAAATTGCCTCGCATATGCTGAGAGGGACTCTACATAGCGCCGTTGCCCTTCTGCAAAAATAGTATCAAACGCAAGTGAAGATTTCCCTGAACCTGAAAGTCCTGTAATAACCACCAGCTTATTTCTTGGCATTGAGACAGTAATATCACGCAGGTTATGAGTTCGTGCACCTTTTACAATAATCTCGTCTGGTGCGACAGATTCTTTCTTCTTTTTTGGAGATGTAGCCATAATTTGTGTATTGTATCACGGGTCCACCTGTCAAAATATATACAGCCTTACCCAGCTTATTAACATTTTATAAATTTTAAAAAATTGTATTATTACTACTTAGAGCACTAACGGCTCATGTCTCATATTCTTTTACACAGGAGCATTTATAAAATGAACACCCAGAGAGCAGTCCAATTAATGCAAAGGAAGAATCCCGATGCTACGTGTAGTGGCACATGTAAACGTCCCCTGAGAGAAGCAAAGCGACTTTGGTTTCAAATGGCTGACGGCACATGGCACTGTCCCTCTTGTATCATCAAAAATCCAAGCAACTATCCTGATGGATGGGAGTCTATGGCTAAGGAATAGTTAAGACTTTTAAAAGAAGAGCGGCCGCATTGCGGTCGCTCTCTCTATCCTTAAGATCCTTAAGCTTAAATCTTCTGTGTTTCAAGCCACTTGGCGTATCGTGCCACCATTGTGTCAAAGCCACTTCTATTATCACTTACCTTCTTCTTGCCGTGCCACAATGAGATATCGGCTTTAAGATTAATTCTTTTAACACGAGAAGGATTCTGCTCAAGTGTTTTTATTCTTCTTCTTGACCGTAAAAGAATCTGTTTTTTAGAAAGAAGTACAGTGTTGATATACGGCTGTGCTGATAACTTCTTGCCTGTTGCAATTTGTACTAGTTCAGGGAATTTTTTTGACGATGCGAGTGCCCATACCTCTTTCATTTCTTTACCAACAGCCTTATTATCTACGATTTGTCCATATTTTTTATAGAAGTAATCTCTCCACTGAGTGAGCGCGATAGTTGCGAGTCCGTATCCATGATAAGAACATGATGATTCGAACGAATAAATGTGAGGAATATTAAGCAACCGCAATGAATCTTCTGAATAATCAGTATACTTACCATATACCCTTTTCGCTATCTCCTTAACTTTTGCTTTAGTCAGTTTGCTGGTCTCATAAATTTCTTTTTCAAAGTACATAACAGCAGAAATACCCATAATGATTCCTAGCGGTCTAGTTTCAAATGTTTTTTCTAACTTGCGCTTAAAGAGATCTAAGGGAAAGGATTCCCCTTTTTTATTTTTTGCATATTTTGTTTTCCACTCAATTGAAGAAAACATTGTGTCGAGAAACATTGATTGTGTTTCCGCCCAAGCGGTAGATGTTGGTGGATATTCATGATTTAAACATGTCTCTGTTTGCTTAGAATTGAGTAAGTGAGCAGCATGGCCTCCTTCATGAAACAGCGTAACCCCGGCTCTATTCCCCGAGCCTACTTGTCCATAAACCGCATTGCATGTAAATCGTGCTTCCCCTGGTTCACGTACCCCGTTTTTATACCGAATAACTTTTGGCCAGTGGCAAAAACCGTTGTTGTATTTTCCTTTACGCTCTAATAAGTCTAATCTTAATGCACCTCCTGCATAGTCAATACCACATCGACTAAATGACAAACCCCATCGCTCTAACATTTCATCAAGTGGAAAATATTGATCTTCCTCCTGTGTAAAGTCACCTGCCAACATATATCCGTAGTTCCACGGTTTTCTCAGGCCTGGCATGTTTTTTTCCATTTTTCTTACATTTTTGAAACCAAATCTAGTTTTATTGTATATGTCGTCAAACAACTGAAATAGTTCCTTTGTAGTCATTCCCTCTTCAATATCTAGTTTATATGCGTAAAAATTTTCATACCCAAGTTTTCTGGCAAATTGATTTCGCATCTGAACTAAATTTATATACTCGTCAATGAATTCTGGTGCCAACTCTTCAGATGCTCTAAACACTGCTTTCCTAATTTTTTCATCAGAGTGAGTTGCTTGTATCATCCTCATCTGATTTAAGGGAGCATCAATAAACTTTTTAGACTTAGGATCTATATATCCCTCCTTTCTGTTATTCCTCTTTGCTGCAATAGCATTCTCGAGCTTGCTTATATTAGTTCGTAGTTCTAAAACATGTTCTGGTATTTGGCTAACAGAAAAATATTCTTCCCAATACTGAAGTCGTCGTTTTTGCTTATCAGAAGCACACGAGATCATTTCTCTCACTGTGGTCAAAGCTTTGTCATTACCAGCAAATGCATTTTTCTTAGCAAGAGCATCGCTCATTTTTTCATCCACAGATGAGTCACCCATATATGATGCCCAAAAATAGTTCTCATACCGCTTGTGTATGCCGTAATACCTCTCGTTTAATGATTCTAAATAGTTTTCAATATCTTGTTTAGTGTATGCTTTCATGCATCTAATTATAACGTATCTGTATTAGTCATAACCAATAAGAATGTAAACACCCGGGCAACATCTTCTAGATACTTATACCGCCCATTTTTACCACCATGCCCTGAATCCATATCCATATGTAGCAAAAGAGGATTATTATCAGTCTTATGCGCCCGTAGTTTTGCAACGTACTTTGCACTCTCCCAATAATGAACCTGTCTATCATTAAATCCTGCGGTCACCAACATTGCAGGATAATCTTTTCCTGTAATGTTGTCATAAGGTGAGTATGACTTCATGTATTTATAATATGTCTTCTTCTTTGGATTACCCCACTCAACAAACTCGCCGACAGTCAAAGGAATTGACTCATCTAACATGGTATTTAGCACATCTACAAATGGAACCTGCGCCACTACGGCCTTAAATAAGTCTGGTCGCATATTTGTAACAGCCCCCATTAGCATTCCTCCTGCAGAACCTCCTCGTATACATAGTGTCTCTGGTGCGGTGAAACCTTGATCAATAAGTGCTTCGGCGCATGCAATGAAATCATGAAAGGTTTTTTTCTTGTTTAAAAACTTGGCATCTTGATACCAATGCTCTCCGAGCTCTTTACCTCCACGCGGATGTGCAATTGCGTAGACAAAACCTCTATCTAGCAGAGAAATAATATCTTTACTAAAGTAAGGAAATATTGAGTGGCCATAAGATCCGTATCCATATAACAGACATGGGTTAGTCCCATCCTTCTTAAACATAGACTTTCTATACACGAGTGTTGTTGGTATTTTTGTACCATCTTTTGATATACCAACTATCTTCTGACTCTTGTATAAATCTTTTTTGTACCCACCTTGAGGCGTGTATGTTTTTAAAACTTTTTTCTTTTTAGACAGCAAGTTATGTTCAATTGTTTGACGAGGCGTTGTCATAGACTCAAAGTGGACTCGAATAGATGTTGTCACATATTCCTTATTTGCACCCAAGTGAACACTTCCTGGTTCGTCTCCTAAACTGAGATAATATCTTTTGCCTTGCGTAGGAATAATGAGTATGTGCTCTTGAGCGTCAACTGCTTCACTAATCACAACTCCTAGTGAGTGTACGGAAAAATCGTTCATGCGAGCTCCTTTTTTTGGTTTATAGAAAACATCCCATTCCATAATTGCATGGGATAACTTGGTTGAAAAATAAAGGATTCCATCAACGTGTGTCTGATTGCTCATCAAGAAGAATCCTTCTTCTGTATGATCAACGTGATATTCAACCTTTTGCTTTTGTTTTAACACTAACTCAGGACCAGAGAGCCTTTCTTCATCATATAAATACTGAGAGTTTCCATTATGCCCTCCAGCATTAATTATTAAATACTTATCTGAAGTGGTTCTGGAGATGGACACATAGAATAATTCGTCTAACTCCTCAAAAACCAACTCTTCTGTTTTTGTATTTATGTCATACCTGTAAACTGCATAAGGGCGTTGCGCATGGTCAAATTTTACAAAATAAAATGATTGACTATCACAAGACCACACCATATTTGAACTAACGTTTTTGATAAGCCTTTTCGTACGTTCAGAACTTAGGTCTCTAAGGTAGATGTCGTAAGTGGTGTTTGCGGTTGTGTCATGGGCAAAAAGCATTAACGTGTTATCTGGACTAACGGTTACTCCTCCAACTTTTGAATATTTTTTTCTTTGAGCTAACTTGTTTTCATCTAAGATTATTTCTTTATTCCCTTTTTTTGTTCTCGACCTCCAGAGGACTGGATGTTCCTTGCCTGGTAGTCGGTCACTACCCCACCAGTATTTATTATAAAAATATGGAACACTTGAATCCTGTGGCCTAATCCTTGCTTTTAGCTCCTCTAAAATACTTTGGTGTACATTTTCGTGCTTTCTAAACCAACTCTCACTATATTTATTCTCTGCTTTCAAGTATGGTTTCAGGTCTGGATCTTTAGTATCTCTCATCCAAAAATAATCATCAACTCGTTTATCACCGTGTAGTGCAAAATTCTTTCTTTTCTTTTTTGCTATGGGGGCCTTCATTTTTATTTAAATATATTAGTTATGTCCAAAATTCTTCCCAATGATTCTACCGCATCTGCCTTCACAAGAGTAGGTATTCCGAAATAACAATCTTCTTGGATAAAAATTGCTGCACCTCCTGAGTTACCTTTACTAATTTTTGCTGAAGTAATAAAGAAGTTCCCGTCATACCCTGAAATAATACCTTCTGTTCCTGTGACGCTTTCTGTAGAGCCAATCTTTGGATATCCAAGTACTAAAACTTCGTCACCAATCTGTGGTGGACTCAAGCATATGTCGTACGAATCTCTATCGGTAAGCACACTGCTCGGAACATCTGACCTGACGAGTGTGATGAACGCGGCATCAAACCCTTCGAAGAATGATGCTTTGCTGACTCCATCATTTTGATTAAAAAATACAGTTGCTGTTTCATTATTATCCCATTGAATATCACACAGGACAGGAACCTCATCTTCTTCCTCAAGAACATGTGAGTTGGTTAATATCACGTATTCATTTCCAGCACCAAGATTTACCGCTGACTCTGGACCAAGATATAACCCGGATCCAAATGACTTATCTTTGGTTTTATACTCACAAGAGATTCGGACGGTAATCCCATCCCATTTTTGAATGATTTGACTCTTTGAATTAGTTTCGAGTGCAAACAGTTTATCGGTCAGCGAATCGATGTTCTGTGCCAAATCTTGATTTGTGGTGGTGAGTAATTGCTCAGATATTTCTTTCTTTCGTTCTATGTCGGCAAGTCGTGACTGAAATTGGTTTTCTTGCCTAACAAGTAATTGCTCGAGCTCTTTGTTTTCACTCTGTGACCCTTCTTGATACTCAATGAGTGCACGATTTACCAGTTGCAGTTCGTGTAAATATGTCTCTTGCAATGTAGCCAGGTCTTGGGACTGTTTATTGATTGTTTCTTGTAATGCTTTTGTATTTTTAGAGTAGAGGTAATAGCCAGCTCCAAACGAAGCAATTACTAGTATAAATAAGAGTGCCCAAAGAATATGGAGTTTCATAAACCCATTGTAACAAAAAGCGACGGCTATGCCGTCGCTTTTTTATATCTACTACCCCATCCGTTCTGTAACTTTTTCCCAGTTTACAATCTGTAGGAATGCCGCGATAAATTCAGGCCGCCTATTCTGATACTTCAAGTAATATGCGTGTTCCCACACATCAATTACAAGTAACGGAGTAAGAGGACCATGTTCATCATTTACTCCTCCCATAAGTGGATTCTCATGATTTACGGTGCTGGTCACCACAAGAGATCCGTCTTGCTTTTTACAAATCCATGCCCACCCTGAACCAAATACGGTTGATGCGTATTTGGTGAATTCTTCAACAAATCCGTCATACCCTCCAAATGAAGCAGTGAGTGCGTCAGCGACTGCGCCTGTTGGCTCTTGCCCTGTTACAGCTAGCCCTTCCCAAAAAAATGAGTGATTCCAAAATTGTCCAGCATTGGTTTGGATTGCCCGTGGCATGTTTGAAATCTGAGGAAATACTTCTGTTTCAAGAGTAACTTCTGTTAGACCAGACTCTTCGAGTGCGGCATTTAATTTTGTCGTATATCCGGCGTGATGTTTCCCGTGGTGTATTTCTACTGTCTCTTTGTCCATAAATGGCTCAAGTGCATCTGTAGCAAATGCTAGCTCAGGTAATGTAAATGTCATAAAAATTAGTTAGTTGTGTAATGCCTTGATTTTATCACATTAAAGAATCAGTATGTGAAAAGGCCCACTGTAGTGGGCCTTTGCAGGTTGCATTTTTTACAGGTCCTCCCCTGTCCATTTTGCGCGTATGTGCGGTGGAATATCGTGTGACTCTGGAAATTCCTTTTCGTACGGGTCATTCTCATCCTCATCATCATGACGATAAAAGAACGCCATAGCGCATAAGAATACAATCCCGGTAAGTGCCCAGATAAAAACTGGATTATCCAGAATCATATCTAGCAGAAAATAAACAATCCATGCACATCCCATAGAAAGGGTAACTCTCATTGCAAAGAACAACATATTCTAATCCTCCTTAGATTTTTTTTGTTGTCGTTAATGGCTTGTTTGGTATAGAGTGTCTTACTAGGGCTTGCCGAAACAGAGTTCAAAATGCACATAGCAAAAAATACACCATATAAACCACTCGCAAGTACTGTAAGTGCAACTTGTAACCATGTTGGGAACGGCACTAGGCCGGTCAGCAACCATGCTGAAGTCGTACTGAAACAGACTGCTCCAAACCAAATTATTTTTCTCATTGTGTGATCCTTCATCACACATCCTTCTCTAAAATCGGCTCACTGCCAGTTTCGGAAAACCCGAACCTATATTAATAGTACATATATATAATCCTCTTGTCAATCTATACCCTGACTGGTTCAAACTCTCCCCTCAGGAATGCTTTTCTATAATTTTTTTCCATTCGCTCGGTACCAATCCTGATAGCTTGTTTTGAAAGTGATTGAAAATGAGATTTTATAAACCCTTCTGTTGCTTGAGCGTCTTGTTTATATGCTTCTTTGAGTACCCATCCAAGTGAACTCTGGACAAGCTCCTCTGGGCAATCGATAAGTCTCTCGGCTACTGAAAATCCATATCCCAAGTCACCAGCAAGCACGAGCGGGTGAGCTGACATGACTGCGGTTCGCTTGTCCCATACAGATCCTGAATTAATTAGTTCATCGGAAATGACTTTATGTGAGGTATTTTCAACAATATGAGTACCAATAATATTTCGAGCAGCAAGATCAACCATGTCCCAATTATCTACCGAGGTTCTATTTTGTAAGTAAAAATCATAAATTGCTTGTTTGTTCTCAGTTGAAGAGGCTTTATATGAGTTAATCAAAAGCCAGATAGCGATAATTCGCTCATCATGAACCTCTGAATCAACTAGCTCCGCTATATCTGCAAGTGTTACATCTTTGGCATATTCGCTTGAAATCTTTACAATATCAGCAATGTTAACTCCTAGGTACAATCTATCTTTTCTGTTTTGTGCCCCTTCTTTAGTTGTAAAAAACTCTCTTTGTTTTAGTGCTCGCTCTTTGTTTTGTTTTTCTTGTAACGATCTTCTAATCTCAGTAAGTACGAAATTTTTAGGACCACTATCATCCTGGGTATGCTGGGAAGATATTTCATCAGAAACTGATTGTAGACCCGCTGTGTTTGATTCTGGATTCATAATTGCGCGCGACTCGGGAGATGAAGGTAGAGGTGTAACTGCTTTATCTACGATTTTAATCTTTTTTGCATGACGAACTTCTCTTTTTATAATCATCCGTTTCAATTTTTTCTTCTTTGATGGTGTTGTTCCTAATATTTTGAACAAGTAGTATCCCATACCAAAAATACCAACACCTTTAATTATGTTTGTGACTTGTGTTGATTGTGCATAGAGGATGTCTGCAATAAGAAAAAAGAAAAAAAGAAAAGAGAACCCAAGAAAACATAGTCCGTCTTTTCCTGTCTTAGTTTTATAATTAGTAAACGTTTCAGATAATAGTTCTGTCATCTTTTGGTGATTTAGTCAAAGTATTATACATAAAGAAAAACAGACGCGAAGTCTGCTTGTGTGGAAAATCTTGTTTTTATTTTATATCTTCTCTACTTCTCCATATTTTGTATTCAAGCGTCTCTCCTGTTTTTACACAAATTGCTAATAATAGACCAACGAGAAGAAAAACTCCTACAAAAAAGATAACAAGATATTCTGTAGTCTCCCCTTTGCTAAATACTAGAAATGCCCAACCAACCATGGCACATGCATACGCAACAACAGTGACCCACCCCTCCCAGGTTACTGGTCTCCATCCAAACCCTATCTCTTTATTTTTAAACCAATATCTTTTTTCTTGAATATTCATGAATTTATAGTTATCGCATACTATCCTCCACTACCTGTTTAATTCCATCGAAATCAAGTCTGTGTTTAGTGAGCAGTTCTTCTGCTGTTCCGGACTCTCCAAATACATCATCAACTCCACACATACGCATTGGAACAGGATGATTCTCAACCAATACCTCTGCAACAGCTGAACCGAGACCCCCTGCTTTTTGATGCTCTTCAACAGTAACTATTCGCTCAGTCTCTTTAGCAAGAGCAATTACTGCTTCTTTATCAATTGGCTTGATGGTGTGAATGTTTAAAACCTTTACACCAATACCTTTCTCCTCAAAGTGCTTTGCAACATCAAGTGCGGTTGCTGTAACTGAACCGCATGAGATAATTCCTACTCGTGCTGACATTGTTTCTGGCTCCCAGAGAACCTGCGCTTTACCTATTTCAAAAGGAGTCTTGAGTGTAGTTATCGCTCGAGTCTTCTGCTTTTCCAGTCTGATATATGTTGGCGCTTCTGTCTCTGCAACCGCTTGGGTTGCGAGCTCTGCTTGATACGCATCAACCGGAACAATTACGTGCATACGTGGAATAACTCGTGTAATCGCAATATCTTCGATTGCCTGGTGGGTTCCACCGTCTTGTGCAACAGAAATACCAGCATGTCCTCCAACAATTTTTACGGGTACATTGTTATATGCAACAGTCGTCCGAATTTGCTCCCAGTTTCTTCCCGGGTTAAACATGGCGTATGAAGCTGCAAATGGTATTTTGCCCATAGCTGCCATTCCTGAAGCGACTGAAGCTAAGTTTTGCTCAGCGACACCAACTTCAATAAACCTATCTGGATATGCGTCTTGAAACAAGTGCATTCGTACTGATTCTGTTAAATCACAACAAAGAGCAACTACGTCTTTGTTTTTCTTACCTGCCTTCACGAGCCCTTCTCCAAAACCGTTCCTTGTTGGTTTCTTCTCACACTCTTCTAAAAATAGTTCTTCGTTT
>CALGNJ010000027.1 GCA_937958705.1 Minisyncoccota bacterium
CTTCGTGCGGACGAGCCTTACACAGATGTCTGCCATACAGCACAAATCCATTGTTAACATACTTCCAGTCTTTTTTAGGGATGAGAGCCATAAGTTCTGGTTCAATAGTGTCGAGTGTCTTTTTCTCAGTAAGATCAAATCTAAGTGCGAAACGTCGTACATGTGTATCAACTGCAATACCTTCCCACACGTCAAACAACTCACCCATAACTACGTTTGCTGTCTTCGAGGCAACACCTGGCAGTTTCATAAGACCTTCTCGGTGGTTTGGCACCTTACCACCAAACTCATCTCGAACAATATTTGCAGCGGCAATAATATGTTTTGTTTTGTTTCTGTAAAACGTTACAGATGAAATAGCTTGTGAAAACTCTTCTGGGTCAGCATCCGCAAAATCATCAACAGTAACATATGTTTTGAATAGTTCTGTATTTACGAGATTAACTCGGTCATCAGTACACTGTGCCGACATAGCAACTGCAACAACATACTGAAATTCATTATTATAAATAAGCTCAGACTTTGGATCCGGGTACATCTTCTTTAGTTTTGCGACAATCTTTTTCGCGCGTGCTTCTCGTTCTTTGAATTTTTCGGTGTTACCTTTTTTATTACGGTATTCATCTGCAACACGTTGATTTTTTGTGGAAATAGAGTGATTCATGGCATCTGGTGATTTTATCATGGATTGACCTGTGGTAAATAGTATCTTATTCTAAGATGAGGAGGAATAAATATGTTAAGTGTTATTGTGCAAACAATGTTTACAGAAGGTTGGAATTTAGGTTTTCCTATCGGCATCATGTCTGAAGAAAACGAGAAGGGAATAGATTTTGCATGTGTCGGTTATTTGGTTGGTGCAGACCATGCATCCATAAGAATTTTTTCTAAAGACCAGACGAGGCAATGGACTGTTGGCTTACCAACAACGGGAAAAAGGGAAATTATTCCACACGAACCACGCAGGTGGACCATTAATGTTGGAGAAAAACGGATCTATATTGCTCAGGACCTTTCTTTTTGTCAAAAAGCAATGTTCCTGTGTAAGATGCACGAATTGTCGAGCGGCTCTATTCAGAGCGGATTCATAAATTAATACTTTATAGTCGGACCCTTTGGGTCCGGTTTTTTGTTATAATTTTATGACTATGAATAAAATAAATATCTGGCGAAAAATTGTAATGATTGGAGGAGGAGTGATCGCACTGGCATTGGTGCTATTTAACTTGTACTACGCATTTGTAATCAGTGCTGACGGCGGATTACTCTCAGAATTATTCCAGGCATTAGTTATTGCCGTGGTATTCCTGCTTCCAGCGTGTGCTCTATGCAAAAGGAAAGAGACGGGAGTAGTCCTTACCAAGATTGGTATCTTATATCCAATCCTGACAGCGGCTGCGCTCATTAATATTTTAGTGGTTGATAATCCAGCACCAACTGATTTGCCATTCGCGTTTATCGCATTCGTATTTTGTGTATTGTATGGATTGGCTGTGTTGTTTCAGAAGAAATAAAGAGACTGCATTATTGAAAATAAAAAACCTCTTGTTATGAACAGGAGGTTTTTGTTTGGTATTATTACGTGATGAATGATTTTGAAACAAGAGTCCACGACATAAAAAAATTTTGTGAAGAACGTGAGTGGTCAAAATTCCATGATCCAAAGAACCTGGCGCTGTCTTTAAGTTTAGAAGCTGCAGAAGTACTTGAATTATTTCAATGGACAAAAGACAATGAAATCAAGGACTCTAAGAGAGATGAGATAGGAGATGAGCTTTCAGATGTTTTGTATTGGGTGATCATGCTTGCAAATTATTATGACGTAGATTTACTTGGGTCTCTAGATAAAAAGATGATTAAGAACGCCCAGAAGTATCCGGTTGAGAAAGCGAAGGGAAAATCTGATAAATATAATGAATTATAATGTCATTGATTAATACCTTTTTATATAATGAAGAAACTTACAGGCAATTAAAGGAGCTTCACTTTGGCAAGAACTGGCCAGTTGTATATTTACTTGAGAATAGCAAAGAGTTGTATGTTGGTGAGTCAACGAATGTTTCTGCAAGGGCTAAGCAGCACTTTGAAAATACGGACAGACAAAGGATGAATAATATACATCTCATCACAGATAATGAATACAATATCTCGGCCGCAAAAGATATTGAGTCTTTGCTCATCGAGTATTTTTCGGGAGAGGGAACTTGGAAGCTCCAAAACAAGAACGGAGGAATGCAAAAGCATGACTACTATGACAAACAGAAGTATCAATCAAAGTTTAGGTTAATCTGGGAGGAGTTATATGCAAAAAAGTTTGTTAGACAGACCCTTGATGAGATTAGGAATAAAGATGTTTTTAAATTCTCGCCGTATAAATCATTAACCGAAGATCAGATGATTGTTGTTATGGGGTTGCGCGAGCAGATTATAAGAAAGGCTAGGAGCACCACTATTGTAAACGGAGGTCCTGGGACAGGAAAGACAGTCTTAGCGATATATTTATATAAATATTTAAAAGAACATCAGGAAACCAAAGACTTGGAGATAGGAATAGTGATCCCAATGACTTCTCTTAGACAAACAGTCGCAAATGTTTTTGGCCAAATAGATGGTTTGAAGAAAAGTGATGTTCTGGGTCCAAATCAAGTTGTGCAAAAAGAGTACGACCTGTTGATTGTTGACGAGGCTCATAGGCTTAAAAAAAGAAAGAATCTCACGGGATATGGAACATTTGATGAAACAAATAGGAAGCTTGGTCTGGATAAGGAGAAAGGTACTGAATTAGATTGGATAATAAAATCATCTCGTCATCAGATTCTTTTTTATGATCCACAGCAGTCCATACGACCAACTGATGTTGATCATGCCGATTTCGCTGAACTGAATACTGATAGATTTGAATTGCAATCTCAATTGCGAGTTGAGGCTGGGGAGGGATTCGTAGAGCTCGTTACGGATTTTTGGGAGAATAATGAGTCGGATGATATACAAATTACTGATAGTTATGACTTTAGGTTGTTTAAAGATATCACTAATTTCAGAGAGTCTATTTTACGTAGAAATAAGGAGGTCGGATTAGCAAGAATAGT
>CALGNJ010000028.1 GCA_937958705.1 Minisyncoccota bacterium
TTCTGAGTACACCCATGTTTCTTTTCCTGTTTTTCTATCCTTTTCTAAAATGGCGAGGCCCAACCGTTCGTATCCCGGGTCAATTGCTAAGATTCTCATAATATTTTTAGTATAACAAAAGAGGCCCGCAATGCTTTCACATCGCGGACCGACTTCTTATTTTAGATCAAGGATTATCTGTCCCTGGAAAACGATAGTCCTTAATGGACCATCCTTGGCGAATCAGCTCCTTCAAGCGTTCATCGTCTGTATGGGCTAAGACATATTCTTCTCGTGAGATTGAATAGTCCGCAAGCAACACAGGTGGGGCCTGAGAGACAGGGGTAGCCCCGGTTTCTCTTTCAACCATGGCCATATATTGTTGGTCTAAACGAACCGCCCTTGCAAAGATGGTTCGCTCTGGAACAACAACGGTTCTGCCATCGGGATAGTCTGTTACGCTCTGCACGTGATGTGACAGAACTCCAATAAGACCCAACTCGCCATCACGAATACCAAATACACCGCTTCCTGAAGTACCTGATGTGCTGTCGCAGTCACCAGTAATTTCATAGGTGTCCATGGTGATATCACAAAAAGGTGTTTGCGTGATGACAGAGATATATTTCCCATCCGCATCATGAGCAACAGTATTCCCGATAATAAAGGCTGGGCCGATATAATCATAGAAGACAGGTACTGTTGGCAGATTAGGATTGTCAGGTATATCAATCTCAGCATAATCATAACGATACTCGCCATTCAAGCCGACAAGGGGGTTTCCCTTGATTTGACCTTTCGTGTACTTAATCGTTGCAAAAGGAAATTCAACTTCACCCCCCACCGCGATTGCACCGCGGTCAAGGTTGCAATGGCTTGCGTCAGAGATGACGATATTGCCGTTCTCTTTTTTAACAAGAGTCCCTCCGCAAACATTAACGGTATCGTCGGGCATAAAGGCCCGTGCTTTACCAATAAATGAATACTGCGGTACTACCGTCCGATCATCTTGGCCGTAAACGTTCCCAACCCGTGAAAGAGAAACTTCCACTATCGTTGGCGTTGTTTGAGCGAATGCAGTTGTAGTTGAAAGCCCCGTGAGTGTGAGACTTGTGAGAGTCGTAAGCGCAGTTGCGCGTAGTAGATGTATCATGGGGTTCAGCCTCCATTGAAATTAAAGAATGCTCTTAAATATCTAAATAAGAATTTGAAAGAGCGGCTCTATTTAAATATACGGAGTTGTTGACAAGGTGTCAAATTATATAAACCGATTAATATAGCTATTTTGCGTCGAAATTTCTAGGGTATCTGTGGATAACTTGATTTTTATCCACATGATTGTGTAATATTTATTAAAAAATACGTACTTCTGGTCTGAGATCTATCCCAAACCCTTGTGAGACTTTGCTCTGAATCCGCTCGACTACCGCAACAGTTCTCTTTCCTTTAGTTATAGAAACATCTCCCCCCTTCTCCTTGTTCACAATAATGAGCGCGTGCTTGTGATACAAAAATTCTTTTCTATTCTTTTCTGAAAGTGACGAGTGCTCAATGAGCCATCCTGCAGGAATTGTCGCTTTGGTGGATCCATAGTTATAAAAGAGCGGCATTTCCGGATAGAGCTTTTGCAAGCGCCGAGCTTTTGTCTTAGAAACACGTGGATTAGCAAAAAACGAACCTGCAGTTCCAACCCGGTTCCAATCTGGGAGCTTGGATCTTCTGATTTTTATTACCTCCCGAGAAACTTCTTTTGCAGTTAATTCCGAAGTTGAACTTTGTAATATTTGCAGAGGCTTGTATGTTAAGACGGGTTTAAACTTTTTTGAAAGTTTGAGTATCACGGACGTAACCACCCATAAGTCTGATGATTTAAAAATTGAGTTTCGATACTCAAACTTACATTCATCGCGAGTGAATACTTTTTTCTTTCCTGTATTAAGAGAGTACGCAGTGACGGAATATATAAATCTTTGAATATCAACGTCGTAGGCTCCGATATTTTGTACAACAGCCCCGCCAACAGTTCCTGGAATAAGTGACATGTTCTCGAGTCCAAACATCTCATTTTTAATGGTCCACAACACGAGCTTGTGCCAGTCCTCCCCAGCAGCAACTTGCAGCAGTGAGAATGTCTTTGTCTCCTTAATTACTTCTCTTCCTGTTAATTTATTTTGAATCACCAATCCTTTGTATGTTTCGGTTGGCAGCATGTTGCTTCCCCCTCCTAAAATAAGCACGGGTAGTTCTTTACTTTTTGCAAAATTGAGTAGTCCTGCAATTTGCTCCTCTTTTTCTAATTCAACAAAAAAACGACTCTTCCACGGCAGGCCGAATGTGTGCCTGTCTTGAAGTGAGACGTTCTTTTGAATAGCGAGGTCTTTCATTGCGAGTATTATAACAAGTAGCTTTATGTTCAGCATTAGTGACAAATGTGATTCCTGCTTAGAATTATATTTTCACATAAGCTGAATATGGTCGTCCTCCCGGACTCCCTATTCAGCATTTGTGTACACATCTGAAACATCCTCAAGTTCCTCAAATGCTTCAATCAGATTTTGTAGTTTCTTAATATCTTCATCTCCTACTGAAACTTCAGTCCCTGGATTAGGTTCAAAATCCATTTCACTATTTCTAGAGAATCCCCATGACACTGAACCCTGGGCTCCTAGTGCAAATCCGTTTTTTGAAAATGCGTGCTTCACTTCTTGTCCCGTCCGATTTCTATTATCAGTGAGTGCAACAATCATCAATCCCACCCCTCCTGGTCCGTATCCTTCGTACACTACCTCTTCCATCATTGCCGCATCTTTGTCTCCACCTTTTTTAATTGCTCGTGCGATGTTGTCTTTTGGGACGTTAGCTTTTTTAGCAAGATCAACAGCCGCTATTACTTTTGGTGAGTTCGGGTCTCCGTTTGATTCTTTTACCGCAATAGTAATAAGCTTCGACATTTTAGTGAATACCTTTCCTCGTTTTGCGTCTACGATTGCCTTCTTGTGTTTAATGTTTGCCCATTTACTGTGTCCTGCCATATCTATGTAGTTACCTTTGTAATATATAAAGTATATCAAAAAGCCAAGCGTATGCGCTCGGCTTTTATTTTAATGATTCTAAATTATCCCAGGCTCTTGCTGTCAAAGACACCAGGAGATTCTGCAGATTTTTCATCTGCAGAGCGTAGATGGAAATTATCGCTGCGCCTGGGGGATTTCCGGCACAACTTAATCATTGGCGAGTGCGGCTTTTGCTTTTCTCAGTGCAATTCGCTCGTCCTCTATCTGTTTGGCTGTACGAAATGTTGCTGGAGCAGAAAGCCCTTTCATGCTTTTTACCATTGCCTCGTACCCATCATTATTCGGATGGCATGTTGCAAAGATATTATCTGGAGACATCTTTTGGGCTGGGATATTTGTAACCCTATATCCAAAAATTCTCGTCCGCTGCTTATTTAAAAAGCATCCAATAGTTTCTAAAATACTCTTCATTTTAAACTCCCGTTTCTATTCAACTACACAATAGTATATCAAATTATTCTCCTGTAAATTCAATGTTGAGATGTCCGTATGCTTTTTCTGTAGCCGTTCGCCCACGTGGAGTTTTCTGGATGAGTCCTAACTGAATAAGATATGGTTCATACACTTCTTCAATTGTAGCTGCCTCCTCTGAGGTAGATGCGGCCAGAGTTGAAAGGCCTACTGGACCTCCGCCAAACTTCTCGATGATGTCTCGCAAGACGGTCCGGTCCATTTCGTTCAACCCCATTGCATCAATCGCCATCATGTCCATCGTCTGATCTACAACCTGAGTAGTGATTGCAGTGTTATCTAATTGAGCTACGTCTCGAGCCCGCTTAAGTAATGCATTGGCAGTACGTGGAGTCTGCCGGGCTCGCATCGCAATTGCACGAGCTCCCGTGTCTTCAATTTGTATGTCTAAAACGGCAGCAGAATTTTTAACAATCTTTGTGATTTCTTCTGGAGTATAGAACTCAAGCCTGAATGTTCCTCCTGAAAATCGTGACCGCAACGGTGGAGATAATTTCGAGATTTGAGTTGTCGCTGCAATCAAAGTGAATGCAGGTAGGTCTAACTGTACTGTCCTGGCTGATGGACCTTTTCCAATAATAATATCGAGAGACCCATTTTCCATCGCTGGATACAAGAC
The DNA here is from genome assembly GCA_937958705.1 of Minisyncoccota bacterium. Classification (GTDB taxonomy): domain Bacteria; phylum Patescibacteriota; class Minisyncoccia; order Phycocordibacterales; genus JAHDEI01. The sequence continues at coordinate 4,144 of CALGNJ010000028.1, forward strand.
CTCTTCGATGTTTTTGTTTAACTGGTGAATTTCATCAATAAACAAAACATCTCCTTCCCCCAAGTTTGTCAAAATAGAGGCAAGGTCTCCAACCTTCTCGATTGCTGGCCCTGAGGTAATTTTAATCTGAGCACCGATTTCTTTGGCAATCAAATAAGATAGAGTTGTCTTACCAAGTCCTGGCGGTCCGTAAAATAGTAGGTGTTCTGGGTTATGCTCACGCTGTTTTGCTGCATCCAAAAGAACTCGCAAGTTTTTCTTGATTGATTCTTGTCCAATATATCCATCCCAAGAACTTGGTCTCAGCACTGAATCAAGGTTTGAACCCGATTGTGTGTTTAGCTCATTCTCTTCTGACTGTTCTTTATGTGCGTCCGCTGGCATGTCTGTCATGTTTTGATTATAGCAAAGGGCGGACCTTTGGTCCGCCCGTATCACCGCCATCTTTCCCACACATAATTCTTCAAGAAACATCTTCAAGACTATTAGAATCACCGTACTTTTTTAAGCTACGGTCGTAGCTTAAAAAAGTAATTCGGGATTAGTCACATGTCATTGACGTGTAAAATAATTTATGCATAATTTGTTATTAGAAATCCAACATCTTGTTGGTCATATATGCATGTCGTACACACGAGTTAAATCCGGCGGAGCGACCGGTTAAGAGGCATCCTACTACTCATTGAAGGAGAGAAAAATGGCTAGAGTTAGAGTAAATATTCCAAGATCAGCAGATGAGGCGACTGATAGAAATAAATATCTCATTAAGCATTTATTAGGACGGTCTGATCTGAGACCTAAGAGTGACGTCGATATAAATGTCGGCTCTCATTCAACCTATAATGGGAAAGTGACTTCAAAAACTGGAATGTACCACTTTGAGACTTTTCTGAAAAATAGTGGTTCAGACGGCACCATAACTGTTAAAGGCGGAGGCACCGCGATTAAAGATGGTAAATATCATTTTCAAACACCTGCATAAGACGGACAACTAGTTATCCTGCGTTACAATGGTCAGCATTTCGTGGAATTTATGATTGTAGTCTCTGAGTCAGGGAAACGAGAACAATATAATTTTTACTCCTGAGTATCTTTCTACTAGATGCATGGAGGGCGGCAATTTAGCCGCCCTTTTGAATACCTAAAATCTAATAAACAGTACCTCCACTAATTTAGGATTTAAATTTTGAATGTAGTTCAAGGCGACGAAGGAGTGGATTTGAAGGTGTGTGTATACACAGTGAGAAATCCACGACTGAAGTCAACACAGAAATACGTCAAAATTAAGATTCTAAATCAATTACTCGGTAGAGTTCTTCCAGAGTAGTAGCCCCCTGGAACATTTTTATAATTCCATCCTCTTTAAGTGAAAGATTTCCTTTCTCGTGCATCGCCCGCTGAATGTCATGCTCAGCTGTTGTTTCTTTCAGCAGGTTTTCTAGATCTTCATCCATTCGGATCATCTCGAACAACCCAAGTCTTCCTTTGTATCCGGACTGATTACACTTGTCACATCCAACGGCTTTATACAGCACCTCTGTTTGTGCGATGTGTTTATCTTTATTAAACATTCTGTCCAAAATAGAAACGATTATTTTTTTGTCATACTCAGAAAACGATTCGAAAGGCACTTCTTGTTTACAGTGCTTGCAAAGCCTCCGGACAAGCCGTTGTGCCAACGCAACATTCAAGGCAACCGCCATAGTCTGTGGTGAAACACCAAGCTCAACAAGACGAGCAAATGTTCCCGCAGCAGAGTTTGTATGGATAGTAGAGAGCACCAAGTGACCTGTCAGCGCAGAGTTTGCCGCAATCCCTGCCGTCTCTTTATCTCGGATCTCTCCCACCATGATTACATCGGGGTCCTGCCTAAGAGCAGCTCGTAATCCTGAGAGAAATGTATATCCCTTGGCGTGATCGATCTGTGTCTGTGTAATTCCAGGAATGTGATATTCAATAGGGTTTTCAATGGTAATGATTTTAATTTGTGGGTTTGCAACTCCTTTTAAGAATGCGAATAGTGTTGTCGATTTACCAGACCCTGTTGGTCCCGTATTTAAAATAAGTCCGTTTGGTTTTCCAATCTCATGATTCATTACTTCCAGCATCTCAGGTGACATTCCAAGCTCTTCGATTGGCACAGAAATGGCGCGTGGATCCAAAATACGCAGCACAATAGATTCTCCATATGAATCTGGAAGTGTTGAGGTTCGAATCTCGATATCTGAGTCAGACATCTTAATTGAAAATCGTCCATCTTGTGCGTTTGATTTTACGTTTAGTTTGAGCCCTGCTGTAAGTTTAATTCGAGAAAGAATACGCTGGTATGTTGGTAGGTCAAATCTAACAATAGTGGTTAATATCCCATCGAGCCGGTACCGAAGGTTCACACTTTCTTCTTCTGGTTCAATATGAACATCTGACGCACCAAGCGCATACCCCGCGTACAGAATCAGCTCAATAACCTTTGAGATTCTATATGCTTCTTTAGATGCCAGTGCTTGGGTAAGCATATTCTGTGCTGCTGGGAGACTTGTGACTCCTTTGAGTACATCTTCAATATCTGCTGATGAAATGTCAATCACTCCTTGTTCTGTTTTTACCGCATATGAAATATCTCCGTACCTGGACCATGCTTTTTCTAGAGACTTTCGTGAAGTCATATATAAAGAGATTTCATACTTCTTTTCTTGTAGTTTTTTTAGTTCGTGCGCAACCTGGGGAATCAATGGAGAGGTACAGGCAATCGCAATTTTTCTCCCAACGAGATTAAATCCTGCCATCTTTGCAGCCCGAGCTCGATCTTCCGGGATAAGCTTGAGGGCATCTGAGTTAATAGAAATGGTTTGAAGATCAACATATCCAACGCCATTTTTCCGCGCAAGCATTTTAACCGACTCTTCTTCTTGTCGCTCTTTCATCTGCCTGACGCGGACAAGTTGTTTTTCTTCTTTAAACTGAACCATAGTAATTCAATTTTATCACAACGTTTTGTTACAATTTAGAAATGACTGAATATACTATTAGTAACTTTGAAAAGCTTGATGCCTTTGCAAAGCAAGTACTCAAGGAACATATCTCCAGCAGCCAACCTGAGAACCAAGCGAAACTTATCACACTCTCTGGTAATCTTGGGGCCGGGAAAACCACACTAACCCAACGGATTGGTGCCCTGCTTGAAATCTCTGATGAAATTAACTCTCCAACATATGTAATCGAGCAACGATACCTGATTGAAGGTTTTCATAATTTTACAGAGCTGGTGCACATAGATGCATACAGGCTGGAGCAAGAAGAAGACCCTGTACGAATTGGACTAGACGAGACCATACAAGATCCAACAAAAATCATCATCATTGAGTGGCCAGAAAAAATTGCAGATTTTTTACAAGACTACACTAAGATAGAAATCACCCTCTCTCTTGAAGGAGAAGTAAGAAACGCATTTGTAAAATAAAACAACGGAGCTATGCTCCGTTGCTTTTATATTAGTTAAGTATACGTTCAATCGCAATTTTGTATGCTGCATCCCGCAAGCGTACCTTGTGTTTTTGTGCTGCTTGTTTTGTGAGGTGGTATGAATCAGCAATCATCCCTTGTAGCTTTTGATTTACTTCATCTTCTGTCCATTTTTCTTCATGAACATTTTGAAACCATTCAAAATATGACACCGTAACTCCCCCAGCATTCGCTAACAGATCCGGAATAATTTCTACCCCCTGATCATCAAGGACTTGTTCGGCCCCTGTGGTAACCGGGCCATTCGCTACCTCAATAATCACAGAGGCTTTGACGTCAGTTGCATTCTGGGTAGTAATTGCATCACCAAGTGCAGCTGGCACAAGTAAGTCTACATCCAGTGCAAGTAATTCTTGATTTGAAATTGATTCTCCATCGGTAAATTCTGATATCTTGTTGCCCCCAGATTTATGTTTTGAAACAGCATCAATATCTAATCCCGCTTTGTTATATGTTGCTCCTCTGGAGTCTGATACCGCAACAACCATGAATCCGTCTTTATGTAAAAGTTTAGCTAAGATAGATCCTGCATTTCCAAACCCTTGAATAGCAACTGATACTGACTCAGGTTCTTGGTCAGCAAATCGTTCTTTTAGAATAAAGTATGCTCCCATCGCGGTTGCTGTACCTCTTCCCTCGGACCCTCCCTCCGCGACTGATTTTCCTGTGATAATTGCAGGTTCGTCTGCTCCTGTGATTTTTGCGTACTCGTCCCTCATCCATCCCATGATCTCTGGAGTAGTGTTCACATCTGGAGCAGGCACATCTTTGTGTGGTCCCAGCACGTCTGAAAATGCTCTCATATATAAGCGTGCTACTTGTTCGATTTCAGTCTTTGAATATTCTTTTGGATTAAATTGCACCCCACCTTTTCCTCCTCCATAAGGCAGGTCAAGCAGTGCAGTTTTGAGAGACATCACAAATGCGAGTGCCGCGACTTCGCTTGGATCTACCTCTTGGTGAAACCTGATACCTCCTTTAGCGGGCCCCCTTTTTGTAGAATGTTGGATTCGGAACGCCTTAAGCATTTCTAAAGTTCCATCATCTCGACTCAATGGCAACTCAGCCTGGATCACTCGTTCTGGATGTTCTAGGAGTTGTTTCGCTTCATGTGAAATTAATTCCTGGCTTTCTAGGTGTCCAAGTCTTTTTTCGCAATCAATACATAATGGTTCGGATTTCATATTATTTTTTATTATTTTTAATGTTAAGTAGAGTATACACCCATCTTATTTAAATGTAAAGTATACTTTACATATTTCTAAGGTGACATCCAAAAAATATAAGGTATAATTTCCACAGGAAAGGAGTGCTCCATGACACAAAACACTATCAAAAGTCTTACTGAAAACGAATGGAAATACAAAAGAAGAATGTATAAAAAAATGCTTCCCTCTTGGGAATCAACAATTGATGGATCATTTCATTCAGATTTTTCGTCTGATGAACGTGGTTCGTTTGTTGAAGAACTGGTATATATTGTACTTGAACATGCGATTCAAAATAAATATAAATTTTTTTCTCAGTTTAGTTCCATAGAAAGGACTGTTAATGGGTCTAGGCTGGATTCTCTTGGAATCGACCTCTGGTTATTTACACAAGGGTCCATGAAAGGAATTCCTCTTCAAGTAAAATTTGGTAATCACTTTGTCGAGAAGTTTATTCAACAAGGGATAAGAGAAAATAAAATAATTCCGTGTATCTCAATTGACAAAGGTGATTCTTGGCAACAGATTAGAGAAAAGATTCGGCATCAAGTCATCCAAGCCCACGGAGACAGCCTCTAAAAAACTATAGGCGATACTAGTAAAATTATTAGTATCGCCTATCTTATATTTCAAGGTTGTTATAATAAAGATATGAAAAAAATAGTACTCCTAGACTCACACGCAATTATCCACCGGGCATATCATGCAATGCCAGAGTTCACCGCTCGAGACGGAACACCCACTGGTGGACTGTTTGGTGTGTGCTCGATTTTAATCTCAACTATCGCTGAGTTGAAGCCTGATTATATTATCGCGTGCTACGACCTTCCTGGAGGAACGTTCAGGCATGAAGCATATGATGAATACAAATCTGGACGAAAGAAGACTGACTCTGAATTGGTTGAACAAATCATTAAATCTCGAGATATTTTCAAAGCATTTGGAATCCCTATTTACGAAAAGGCTGGGTACGAAGCTGATGACCTACTTGGAACACTCGCAGAGATTCTCAAGCAAGACTCAAATAATGAAATCATTATCGCCTCTGGCGATCACGACACGATGCAACTTGTTGAGGGTGATCAGGTACAAATCATGACACCCAAAAAAGGAATGCAGACAACCATGTATAACGAGAAAGCTGTGTTCGATAGGTACGGATTTGGCTCTAACTTTATTCCTGACTATAAAGGGTTAGCTGGAGACCCATCTGACAACATCAAAGGAATTAAGGGGGTTGGTGCCAAGACAGCAACAAACCTGATTGTGAATTTTGGAACACTCGAAGAGATGTACAAAGTACTTCATAAAGATGAGCAAAAAATCCTTGATGCAAAAATCACTCCGCGAATCCTCGGGCTTCTGAAAGAAGGAGAAGAGGACGCTCTATTCTCAAAAGAACTCGCAACTATCAAGCGTGATGTCGATGTTGATTTTGCTCTTCCAGAACAAGAGTTCGCCGATGGACTTAACCTCGCGGTTGTTGGAGAATTATTTAGGCAACTTGAATTCCGAACCATAATCGACCGGTTACAAAAAGCTATGGGAATCAAATCCGTTGCTGATGAAATCTCTTTGTCTGACCGGTTGGATATTGAAAGTGTTTCTGTCGAAGATGCTCTGAAATACAAACTTGCTGTACACCTGCTGAACCCAACAATTGCGGACCCAACAATAGATGACATTCTTGCGTTCACATCAATCGGGGAATTTAACGAGGCAACCAAAGAGATTGAGCAAGAAATAAAAAAGCTTGGACTTGAATATGTGTGGAATGAAATTGAAACTCCACTTGCTCCCCTTGTCGCTAAAATGGACGAACAGGGATTCTTGATTGATAAAAAACTTTTAGAGAAAAAGTCTAAAGATTTTCACAAGAAGATTGATGTCTTAGAAAAAGAAATTCACAAACTGGCGGGACAAGAATTTAATATTAAATCTACCAAACAACTATCTGTAGTGCTCTTTGAAGACATGGAGCTGCCAACCAAAGGAATTAAAAAAACACCCAAAGGAGTGCTCTCAACAAAAGAGTCTGAGTTAGAAAAGATTGCTTCAGAGCACGAGATTATCGGAAAAATTTTAGAATACCGGGAACTGACAAAACTTACCTCTACATACATCGATAATATCATCCCGATGATTAACGCTGGTTCTGGTCGTCTGTATTCTCGCTTTCTACAAAACGGAACAGTGACGGGACGAATGTCTTCAAAAGATCCTAACCTACAAAACATCCCAACCGGAGGTGACTATGGGAAAGAAATCCGAGAAGTATTTATTGCAACCCCTGGAACAAAACTAGTTTCTTGTGACTACTCTCAGGTTGAACTGCGTGCTGCAGCGATGCTATCTGGAGATGAAAAGTTAGTTGAGGTGTTTAATAAAGATCAAGATGTACATGCTCGGGTTGCTAAAGAAATGTTTGGAGAAGAGTCAGCTGACAACCGGCGTAAAGCCAAAGTGATTAACTTTGGAATCTTGTACGGAATGGGTGCAAACGCACTACGGAAAAATCTTGGCGTAGAGACTACCACCCTGCAAGAGGCTCAATCATATCTTGATATGTACTTTGAGCGGTTCTCTGGTGTTGCAAAATATATTGAAGAGACAAAACTGTCTGTAAAAGAAACTGGATACTCTGAAACGCTGTACGGACGGAAACGATTCTTCCCCAAAATCAACTCAACTGTTCCATTCATCAAAGCAATGGAGGAGCGAATGGCAGTAAACGCACCAATCCAAGGAACTGCAACTGCAGACATCATCAAACTAGCCATGATTGATGTTTCAAATTACATCATAGAAAACAAACTTGAGGATCAAATAAAAATCTTGGCTCAGGTCCATGACGAGTTAGTATTTGAAATCAACGAGAAAAAGGTGGATGACCTTGGTCCCAAAATCCAAACGGTTATGGAAGCTGTCCTAGACACTCACGTCCCACCCCAAGACTACTCCAAAGTCCCACTCAAGGTTGGTCTATCAACCGGAGACAATTGGTCTGAACTTAAATAAATAAAAGACCCTCGAGAGGGTCTTTTATTTATTTCTTGTGCAGCTCACGTATTACACCAAGCTCAACAAAATCCCTTTGTTTAAAATCAACCTCAGGAAATTTAAAGTCATCCGGCCTAGTATTCCCGACCGTCCAAAATGCAGACAAAGGCTCATGACTCCCACGGTAGTGCCCCATAATAAATTCTCTATCAGCTGATGCAAGGTCAGTAAAGAATTGCGTGATATTCACTTTTACAACATCCTCCAAGTCTGTTTGTTCAAGTGCTTCTTTTAATTTCTGAATTCCTAATACACCTCCCTCAAATTCATACAGTTTAACCAACTCCAGTACCTGGTCTGGTGAAACATCATGGTTGCGATAACCAATTGCCCATGCTTCTTCTGCACCTAAAATCATGCTGTCACTATTTGAAGACCACTGAACCATATGCCCAAACCCTACATGCATGAGGTCATACAGTCTCCCTTCTATTCCTTCTGCCAATTCTAACCTTTGTTCCATAAGGAGTGTCTTCCCGTCAGACCTTGCTGTTTCTGCATGCTTATCCTCTTCCTCCACTTCATTTCCATAATGTTCGTCTTCGATAAATTTTGATAAATCAGAGTATTCAAGATTAATTCCAAGATCTCCCGCCATGTTCTCTAATATTGTGTATGTTTTATGTAGGTCTACCTCTTTAATGTTGTATTTACTTGCAATTTCTCTAAAACTTAATCCACTCATATTGGTCTCTATCCCCTCAGGAAGTTCAAATTTCTCTGGTTGTCCTTGAAAATAAGTTTCTCTCATTTTTTGTTGTAGAAAAGAAGGGTGGTTCTCAGCCTTCTTTACAAAATCAAGCGATGAATCCCATGAACGATATTTTGGTGTTTGTGTGAGTTTTTCCATATATTGTTTATTACTTGACAATATTCTATATCTAATTTATAAAATGTAATAATATGTCGACATATTTTGTAAAAAGTCTTAAGAAGTGTTATTTTTAAAGAACTTAATGTTGTCGAAATAAAAAGACTTAATGTGAAAAAAATAGACCAATTAGAAAAAACCCTTGTGGACCTAGGTTTGAGCGAGAACGAAGCTCTCTTATATCTATCATCTCTGAATCTTGGAGCCACAACTGTGTTAAAACTTGCCCGAGCATCTGGTATTCGTCGGACCACTGTCTATTCCCTTATTGATAGCCTCAAACAAAAAGGATTGATGAGAGAAAACATCGTTGGGTTTAAAAAGACATATGAGTCAGAAAGTCCGGAAAAACTGGTACGTATTCTTGATACTAAAAAATCACAACTACAAAAAGACATGCCTGATCTCTTAGGTCTATTTAATAAAGTTGGAGGAAGTAGTGTAATTAAACATTACGAAGGAATTGAATCAATTAAACCCATCTATCTTGAAACAATACAAGATGTGCGTTCGGGGGAAGACTACTTGGTAATTACCAACCAAGCGCAATGGTTTGAATTAGACACTGTTTACTTCCAGGAATATAAAGAAAGGCGGGCAAGAACTGGGGCACGTGTGCGTATGTTGTTTGAAGAATCTGATTTAGCACGAGAGCATAAAAAATATGAGAGAAATTTTAATGAAGAAATAAAATTTCTACCCCAAGAAACACACATAAATGTAGATTTTGTTTGTACTCCAAAACGTGTGATTATTTTCCAAACTATTCAGCCCTTTAGTGCAATTGTAATCGAAAATGAGTTTGTGGTTGAAATGTATAAAAATTTATTTGAGGTAATCTGGAGTAAAACAAAGTCTTAGTTTTGTTAGAATACATATATGCTATTTCTAATTGCGGGGACACATTTTGATAAACGGAAAGCGGCGAGTGATAAATTGATAGATACACTTGTAACTAAGCGCCCTGATGCGAATCAGGTTTTGTTTGATGATCAAAATTTTTCAGCGTCTCGGTTTTTAGAAACTATTGAGGGTGCTGGGCTATTTGAATCAAAAAACATTGTTATCTGTCGTGGTGTGCTAGAAGACAAGGACGGACGGGGTGTGGTGATGGACAAGCTCGAAGAGCTGCAAAATTCTAATAACGCATTTGTGTTTATTGAAAACAAGGTTCTTAAAACCACCTCAAATAAATTTGAAAAGTTTGGAGCGACTGTGCACCTTTTTGAATCAACAGAGAAAAAACAAGAGTTTAATATTTTCTCCCTGACTGACCTACTCGCAAACAAAAAGAAAAAAGATTTGTGGGTGAAGTATCACGAAGCGAAAACCAAGGGGGTTGCTGATGAGGAGTTGCATGGAATATTTTTGTGGCAACTCAAAGCTATCACCCTTTCATTAACCACCACCCAACCCAAGTCTGGACTGAAGCCGTTTGTATACAACAAGGCAAAAACTGCATCTAAAAACTGGACTGAGAAATCTGTGCTCTCTGCACAAAGGAAATTAATAAAAAATTACCACGAGGCACGTCGTGGGAATTTAAATTTTTCACTATCAATGGAACAATTTATTCTTTCTTTGTAAAAAATATATTCTCTAATTCAGGGATGATTACCTCTTTTGAAATTTCTTGTAACTCACCAAGCGAGGTTAAACCAATACCTACATTTGGTTGTTTTGTATAAAGAGTAATATGTGCGGGTTGGGTTGGGACACTTACATTAAAAACCTTGTTGAAATCATTAAAATATTCTTCTAAATTTTTAGTTTCTACCATTACCACAACGGTTCTTTTGTCTCCTTGTTCACAAAACCTAAATTCTGATTTGAATCCGGCACACCCTATTGGGTTTGTTTTTACAAAATTATTAAAGTGCTCAACTATTTCTTCGTGGGATATTTCAAGGTGTGCTTTTTTTGTATTTATAATACAGTGAATACTCATGTGAAACTCATCTTTCAACAATAGTTTTTCACCGTCAACAATCACACTATTTGGTAGTGCAAAACCTAATGGCGTATTTAATCCTGTGTAATTGTCAGAAAACTTATAGTGATTCATGTTGGCTTACCCCAAATCGGTCTTTAACAATTTGCATCTTTGCGATCAGTTTGTCTTCAAGGTCGATGTCCATTCTTTGCGCAAGTGCGAAAGTAGCTAGAATTACATCGGCCATTTCTGATCCTGCGTCTGAAAATGTTTTTCCGTTTACTTGTTTACCAAGCTCTCCCATCACTGATTGTGTCACCTCTCCAAGCTCTTCTTGAACCTTGAGTAGTTGTGCCATGATCTGTTCATCTGATGTTCCACCAAGTACACCAGTAAATACCGGTTCTAGTTCTTTTTGAAATTCTTGGATTTGTTTGATGTTCATGTGGTTTGGTTTTCTTGGTTTGAATAAATTATTTGAGATGAGATTTGAGGCGACGAGTGAGTGAATTTTGAGGTGTGTGTCCTACACAGTGAAAAATTCGCGATTGAAGTCAACAAAGAAGCTCGCTCAAATTACTTATTCAAAGGCATTACGATGTAGGTGAATCCCGACTTAGGTACAGTTTCAATCTTAAGCGGCCTATTTGCCTCCGTAAAGCTCATCTCTACTGAATCTGTACGAATGGACCCAAACACATCTTGGATGTACCTGTGGTTGAATTTAATCATCATGTCGTCACCTTCAAGTGCGGCATCAATCTTGGATTGGTTTTGTCCTACATCTTTGTTTTGTGTATAGAACGCAAAAAGTTTTTCTTGTGGTTTAACCTCAACTGAAACTTCGTGGAATTGATCAGAGAATACACCAATTAGTTTTAGAGTGTCTTGCATATCTGATTTTAAAATCACTGCTGAAGTATTTTTCTCTTCTGGAATGAGCTGTTTGTAGTCTGGGAAGTTTCCAGAAACAAGGCGAGAGGTTATATACACCTCGTCTGTTGAGAAAGAAATTTGATTATCTGTATAGGTAATTAAAAGCTCCATCTCATCATCAATCCGTTCAATCATCCGTGTGATCAAGTCAGCTGAGGTAATTGGAAGTAGTAATGAAAAGTCCTCAATATCAATCTGAAGGGGTTGCCGCTTCTCAGCAAGCCGGAACCCATCAGTACACACAAAGTACATGTCTGTCCCCTCTTTGTAAATAAATACTGATGAGAGTTCTGGTTTGATGTTTGAATGAGCTGCACAAAACGACACTGATCCTACTCCTTCAGAGACTTGTTTGATTGGAAGGGATAAAGAGTTTCCGTCTGTGATGTATGGAGTTGTTGGAAAATCTTCATGAGGAATGGTTTTGATTGTTGTTGTGTTTTGTTTTGTGGTTACAAGTAAGTTCCCTTCTTCAAGAACACACTCAATCCCTTCTTGAGAGTTTTTGTTTCCTGCAATTACTTTAGAGAAAATTTCTACCGGTACTGCAACTGTTCCCTCAACTGAAACTTGTGCTGGGATTTCCACTTGAGTAGCAAGATCTATGTTTGTTGTTTGAATTACAAGTTTATTATTTTCTGCTGTTATAAGAAAACAACCCAACACCTTAAGTTCTTGATTTTTAGAACTAGTCAGTGCAGTTGTCTCCAACGCTCTTGCTAGTTTGTTTTGTACACAGACGAATTTCATAATCTTATATATATATTATTACTATTATTATACACGGTGGAAAAGTGGGTAACCCTGATTTGAACCTAACTGACAGTCTATCTTGGTTGTCACTTTTTATTTTTGTTGTTTATAAGTTATACCAAGAAGTGGGTAAAACTTTGTTGTCCTTTTTTAGGACGAAGTTATCCGAACTGGATTCACAGGTTTGAATTTTGTTGTGCACATAGTTACTCTATGTTTCTTCACAACCTTATCCACTAACCACACCACATTATTTTTTAACTGACCAGGAATCCTGTCTCGCTCTAATTAGAACATTGACCGGATTGTGTCTAGGTCTTGAACCAACTGAGGGTTCTTTTCTAGATCTTCTCGCACTTTGTCACACGAGTGCATTACTGTTGTGTGATCTCGGCCCCCTAGTTTCTCTCCAATTGTTGGGAAAGAGATTTTAAAGTCTTCTCTGAGGATATACATAATAAGCTGACGAGGTTTTACAAACTCCTTCTTTCGAATCTTTCGGTACACGTTCTCTTCGTCAATGTTGTAGTAGTCTGAAACAATTTTAACCACTTCTTCTACTTTAAGAACTTTTTTCTTCTTGATGTTGTTCTTAACAAGGTCTTTTACCTCGTTAAGGCTAATTTCTCGCCCTTTCATCTCTGATTTAAGGAGGATTGAATTAAATACCCCTTCTAGTTCACGAATATTTCCGTTTACTGAGGTTGCAACAAAATCAACAATTTTATCGCTTAGGAATAGGGAGTTCATCTCAGCTTTTCGTTTAAGGATTTGTACACGAGATTCGTAGTCTGGTGCTTGTACGTCAACCGCCATACCTGCGTTGAATCGTGACCGAAGTCTGTCTTCAATGTCTTGGATTTGGTTTGGGTGTTTGTCAGATGAAAGAATGATCATCTTATTGTTGTTGTATAGATAGTTAAAGAGATGGAACAGCTCTTCCTGAGTCTTTTCTTTCTTAGACAGGAAGTGAACGTCGTCAATAATAAGAACATCGTACTTTCGATATTTGTTTTTAAAGTCGTTGGCTTTGTTAGATTTACCAACTTGTTCTACAACCTCCATTTGGAACTTGTCAGTTGTAAGGTAGAACACTTTTTTCTCTGGGTACTCCTTTTTGATGTGATTACCAATAGATTGAATAAGGTGAGTTTTACCGAATCCTGTGTTTCCGTAAATAAAGTACGGGTTATACGCTGTTTCTGGAAATTTCTTAATAATTGCTTGTGCCGCAGAGTATGCAACGTCGTTGAAGTCTCCAACCACAAAGGTATCAAAGGTATACCGCGGATTTAGGTTGTCCGTCTTATTAATGTATAAATTATCAAGGGGGAGTTTGTTGTTGATTGAAATAACTTGCTTATCTGCTTTTGCTTTTTTTTCTTTCTTTTCGATGACAAAGTCGATGTTTCTAATAGTAGCGTCAACAGTAATAAGATTTTTTAAAATAAGTTTCTCAAATTTTTCTGAAAGCCAGTTTTTTACAAATTGGTTTGGAACCGCAAGTGTCACTGCCCCACTTTCTACTTTTGAGATATAAATATCTTTGAACCATGTGTTGTAGTTTGCTTTTGATACTTCTAATTCAATATTCGCTGCCGCCTTCTCCCATAAACTCTTATATGTGTTTGTCATCGTTTCTGTGTAAGTTAGTTTTTAACAATTTGAATACGAGTCATTATAGCCAAGCTCTTAAATATCGAGCATTGACAGCTTTTATACGGAAAACTGGGTGTAACTTGTGGATAAGTTATACCCACGATATAAAAGTTACATATTGAAAAATGTGGATAAATTGTATACAATGCGCGCACCAAAGAAACTAATTACACCCACTATGTCACAAACATATAAACCAAAAAACAAGAAACGAATGACTACTCATGGTTTCCTGACAAGAAAGAAATCTAACGGTGGACGAAACACTCTACTACGAAGATTACGAAAAGGACGAAAGCGATTATCTGTATCAGTTACAAATAAAAAGAAATAAACAAAAACCAGATGTATGCGCATCTGGTTTTTGTTTATACCCTCTTTTCACACTGAACCATCTATCCGCGGCCGCGGAAAGTAGGTTTGGTTTGTGCAAGTTTGATACAATACATACATGTTTTCAAAGAAACAACGATTAAATAGCGTTCTATTTTCTCTTACGTTCAACCAAGGAGAGAAAGTTCATTCAGATGGGTTTTTCATTACGTACAAAAACGCCAAAGATCACACCCCTGCCAAATTTACTGTTGTTGTTCCAAAAAAAATTGAAAAGTCTGCGGTTCGGAGAAATAAATTTAAAAGAAAGGCACTTCACTATATTAAGAAGTTAGATCTTCCAGAGCATGGAGTGTATGTTGTGGTCTATAAGAAGCTCAAGGCTCCATATTCAGAGTTAGATATATTGTTTGAGAACGTGAAAAAAGAGATATAAAAATAAATCCTCATGAGGATTTATTTTTATATTTATTGGTTTGCAACAATTTCTGCTTTGACTAGTTTTATCTTTTCTTTAACAAAGAGCTTGTGTATTGCCAGGTTTAACTCTGTGCGAGTTTCTCTGTGGAGGGTAAAGTTTCTGTTTTTTACATAATAAATGGTCGCAAGCTCAATACCTGCTGCGGTAATGGATTTAATATAACAAGATTTAAACTCCAATCCTTCAATAGAACTAATCAGTGTTTCAAATTGTTTTGGTAGCTTGGTAAGTTTAGTTTGTGCATTTGCGTGCTCCAAGAATAGAGAGAAAGAAACTCGACGTTTTTTGGCTGTTCCGTAATTTACAAGGTCCTGAGAAGTAATCGTGCTGTTAGGAATAACAATCTCTTCACCTCCTGTTGCTTTAAGGCGAGTGGTTTTAATCCCAATGTGTTTAATAGTTCCTTCTTGTCCGTCTACTTCAACAATGTCTCCTTCTCGCACGGGTTCATCAAGCAAAATGGTTAGATAAGAGAACAAATCACGCAAGATATTTTGTAGCGCAAATGCAACAGCAATACCTCCAATTCCAAATCCCGCAAGGAGGGCACTAATATTTACTCCAAAGTTTGAGAGCACAAACAAGATTGCAATAATCCAAGCGACAAACGCAAACAGGTTTGAAAAAATATTAAGAAGTTTTTTCTCGTATCGGTCGGTATTTTTTGTGTGTTGAAAAATAAATTCTCCAATTTTTGTGACCGTGACAACAACTTGGTATGTTCCCAGCACAAGAATCAGGCCGTCTCGGATACGTCCCATAGAATCAGACATGTCTAATGTGAATGTTCCAGCAAGGAGTACCAGAGAAATATATACAAGCGGTTGTAACGAGAGAACAAACACAGCAAAAAAATCATCTACTAACGAATCACTTTTTGAAACAGAAAGCTTCATTTGTTTTTCTATTTTTTGTAAAACAAAAAATAAGACTATCCCTATCGCCAAGAAGGCTAATAAAACAACAGGTGAATCAAACATATAGTTATATTATACGATAATTCGGCGTATATGAGGTTTTAAATTTGTGGTTAATTCATACGAGATAGTCCCACATGATTGTGCGTTACGGGTAACTGAGTTTACCGCATCTGAATCATTGCTGTATACAATAATCTCATCACCTACAGCAATGTCTATATCTGTCACGTCTAG
This sequence comes from Minisyncoccota bacterium, assembly GCA_937958705.1. GTDB lineage: Bacteria > Patescibacteriota > Minisyncoccia > Phycocordibacterales > JAHDEI01. The sequence goes on from CALGNJ010000028.1 coordinate 20,051, forward strand.
ACTGATGAGGTTCATGGAGACTCGTCCAATAATAGGCAGTACCTCACCTTTCAGGGTTGAGCATGACCCGACATTGCTTAAAAGCCTGGGTATTCCTTCGTGGTACCCCATAGGGATTGTGGCTACCTTGGTTTCTCGAGTTGCTTTATATGTGTTTCCATACCCAACTACCTCTCCTGTTTGTATGGTCCTCAAGTGTGTAATGAAAGAACGCAGTTCTAATACAGGTTGTAATAGTCGGTACTCCTCGTATAATATGCCTTCTTGTTCTAGGGGATTAAGGCCATACAAAGCAATTCCAGCTCTGCCTGCGTTTACTAGGCCTTCTGGTGTTTTAGCCATGCCAGCCGAGTTTCCTGCGTGTATCCATGTTGGATTAATGCCCGCTTTTACAAACAAGTCGACACAGGCAGCAAAGCATCCGTATTGTTTTGCTGTGAACGCATTATTTGAAGCATCTGCATTAGAAAAATGAGTAAGGATACCCGTTACAGAAATATGAGGATTATCGCGTAGTAGTTTGATGAGTGCGGGGATCTCTTGAGGGTCAAACCCCTGGCGATTCATTCCAGTGTTTATTTTTATATGTATATTGATTTCTTTATCAAGAGTAATAAGTGTTTTAAGAAGGTGAAGAGATCCAACCACAGGCACAAGATCTGAGAAAGCCATCTGCGCGTATTTTTCAAAAGATTCTGTTCCGAGCATTAAGATCGGACGCTTTGTTATTTTCCAAACTTGTTCTGCCTCAAAATAGTTCTGCACAATAAAGTATTCGGCACTGCTATCTTGTAGCATTGCAGCAACCTCGCTAAGTCCGTGTCCGTATGCATTTGATTTTAAAACAGGCCATACAGTGTGATTTGCAATTCTCCTTAATTCTTTAAGATTGTGCAGGAGATTTTCTTGGGATAGATAGATGATTGTTTCACTCATTACTGTAATACTATCAAATATTGCCAAAACAGTTGTCTGTGGTAGTATTGCCACACAGTATTTTGCCTAGGAATTATATGCGCATATCGAGGTATGGCATGGAACCATTGGTCGGCTAACGTATGTTCGCCTACTAGTTACAAGTTTCTGTAAGTCCACACAGTTGAAATGCTGTGAAATATATCGGGGTATGGTGTAACGGCTAACATGTTCGCTTTGGGAGCGAGAGATTCTGGGTTCGAATCCCAGTACCCCGACCAAAAGAAAAACCGCGCTTGCGGTTTTTTCTTTTGGTCGGGGTAAGGAAACAAATTTCTTTGTTTCCGTCTGGGATTCGAAAAGAGCCTGCATCGACGAACAGTGTGAGGAGGTAGGCGTTGGGACAGCGAGTTCTTATGAATGAAGTGAGTTAGAACTGGCGTCAATCCCAGTACTCTCAGAATTTGTTAAAATTAGCTCAAAGACAGGGCCTTGTCTAAACGAAGTGAAAATAGACGAGTCCGGGGAGGAAGTCATTAATGATCATAGCAAGTTTAGAAACTTGACCTCAATCCCAGTACCCCCCCCTGAGCTTTTAAGTAATAGAAAAAAACCGCAGAAATGCGGTTTATCTGATTTATTTTCCTGCGTATCTCTCTAAGAATTCTCTATATATTCTCTGGCCAGGTTCCCACATTGGCGCTAAATCAAACCCTTGTTTGTATAGCACAGCCGCTTCTTCTATTCTCCCCATCTGCTCAAGGGTATGTGCCTCTCGGAAGATTATTTTTATTTTCTTTGGTGATTTACTCTGTGCAACCTGCAAGACGGGCAATGCTTGTTCGTAAAGGCCAATCTCTGATAAAAATGCTCCATAAAATGAGTAGAGACTTGTTGGATGATTATGCAAAACCATCATCTCTGAGGTATTAGAGGAAATAAGGTAAAAATATCTTTGCTGGACTACTGGCTTAATGTCAGGTGTTATAAACCTGAGCTTTTGCCTCATTGCATGAACTGTCAATTCTCGCTCCATAAAAGTGTCGTGCTCAAAAATTTCTTCAAAGAGTGGAAGTGCTTGTTCCGCTAATTCTCCAGATGGTCGGGGGCCAGTTTCTTGTATCCATTGAATATAGTTTTTAAGACTTTCACGAGGAAGATGAATTGAGTGATAAATCCAAAACGCACTTCCGATAAGTAGAACTATAATTACTAAATATGAGAACGTTTTTTCTCCTGCAGGATTAGGGTCTTCAGGACCGACTCCATCATCAGTATCGGCAAATACGTAAGCAAAACATGCGTACAGTAGGATCCCTGAGGCAAGCGAATCGAACGCCACCATGTTTTGGAAGAGGTATCCCACGAATAAACCAGTCAGCACTGATTTCTCTAAAACGTCAAACGATGATTGCTTCCAAATAAGATACAGGGGCACAACAAAGAGTGCACAGTAGGCCAAGAGTCCAAAAATTCCTCCAAATACCAACCAGTCTAAGAAGTTGTTGTGAACTCGGTCATACCAATCTTCAGCATCATATAGTTTCTCTACGTCGTAGTGTTTGGCAAATATTTCAGTGTAGTTTTCTTGACCCCATCCAAGAAGTGGTCGTTCCTTCCACCCTTCGATTGCCATGTTCCAGTTAGCGAGCCGGAAACTTGTGGTTCTGTCTTCTGGTGAGATTTTTACCAGACGAGACAAGAGTAAGTTATCTTGAACAAACTCAACTTCAGCGAGTTGTTCTCGTGCCCCGAAGAATAGACCTCCAAATATAAGAGTGATGATCACTAAACCAATCGATAAGTACCTCCATATCTTGAAAGACGCATCTTTGGCAAAAAGAGCCACGAGTACAGCAGTTGTAAGCCCACCACCTACAAGACCAAGTAGTGCTCCTCGGGTCCCTGTTCGAAATATGGTGTATACAAACGCTATTGCGAGTAGTGAGAATATAGTGATTTTAAGTGCTTGGGGCGCCCGTAAGAATTTCTCTTTTCCCACCAAGAAATATCCAGAGATAAATACTCCAAAAAATGAAAGAGATGCTAGGTAGATAGGGTTTCCCAATCGAGATGCTACACGTTCGCTTCCTTGTCCCCAGCTGATAACAGCGAGAAGAGCTGAGATCCCAAGAAGATATAAAAGCATCCACTGAACATGCTTTCTTGTTCTGAGAAGTCCCACAAGTGAAACAAACCATCCAGCGAGATAGATAAGAGAAATGTACCCATCCATCCTCTCAGCATTTGACCAGAACGAGAGATACGGTGCATGGCCTGTTGTGTTGGCGAGTAGAATAATGGCCATAAACCCCACTAGAGCCAAACAGAACGGATGTCGCCAATTGATCCAATATTTCGGAGAAAGCAAAGCACAAGTCGCCCACGCGACAAGCGCTATTTGTATAAAGAATCTCCAAAAGAATGCCTTGCTTGTGATAAATGGGAAAAACATTTGAGGGTCTATGTAGTAAAGAGCCCACGGAGCTATAAGGAGAGAAATAATTCCAATCCAAAATGAGATAGTAATAATTTTTTGATTCATAATCCAAAGATTGTATCACTTTAGTGCACGGCCTGTAACCTGTTACAATACGAACATTATGGAAGCTCTTAAGAATAAAGGAATCTCACTCCTCCGTTGGTCGGAAAAATATACTAAAACAGACATGGTCTATATGTTTAAAAATTCCTTTTGGGTTTTTATTGGGCAAATCACGACATCACTTACCGCACTTATTGTTATGGTTGTTTTAGCAAATGTTCTTTCCAAGGAAACCTTAGGGGCATACAGATTTATTATTTCAGCCCTTACGATATTGTCAGTTTTTACCTTGCAGGGTGTACATCCGGCCCTTGTTCAATCGGTTGCTCGTGGTGTTCGAGTAGATATTGATGCACTATTACGACAAAAGATTTTATGGAGCATTATGGGTCTTTTCGCAACATTGTTAGTTGCAGGATATTATTTTGCTCAGGCTAATATCGTTTTGGGAGCAGCATTTTTAACCGTTGCTGTGGTGATGCCATTATATGGAGCATACTTTATCTATTTTTTCTATCTGCAGGGGCAACAAAGGTTTGCTGCAGCATCTATTATTCATGCGCTCGGAAGAATCTTTTTTATGATTGTAATGATTATTACTGCATTGATCGCACCAACACTCTTGCCACTTACAATTGTATTCTTAGTGTCTACAGTTGCTGCACAGTATGTTGGGTATAGATGGTTTAAAAAACATGAAGAGACCTTAGAATATGACCAAGACCCTGAATTGATGCCGTATGCAAAACACATGACGGTTGTGACCGCATTTCCTTTCATTGCTGCAAATATTGATAAAGTCTTAGTTTGGAATATCTTAGGGGCTGTCCCACTCGCTATCTATTCGATTGCAATTTTATTTCCTCAGGAAAGCTCACGAATTGGACGAATTGTTTCTCAAGTAATTTTACCGAAACTGAGCAAGCAAGCAGGCTCAATTGATATTGCAAGTTTCATTAAAAAACTAATTTTGTTTGAAGTAATTATGATTGCTGGATGGCTTATCTATGCTCTTATTGCGCCCCTCTTATTTTCTCTCTTTTTTCCAGCATACATTGATGCAGTCGGGGCATCGATTATTGCGATGCTAATTTTACTCAGTATGCCCCTTTATATTATTCGGCAGTTTTTTATTGCAAACAAAAACAAAAAAGAACTGAATAGAGTGTTAATTATTACTCCGATTATACAGACAATTTGTTTATATTTTGCACTTATTTCTTTTGGTATGTGGGGCGCAGTTGTGGTGTTTGTGCTTGGTGGATTCTTGGAATTAGCAATTGGATCCGTATATTTATACTGGCTTTCTTTAAAACAACGTTAGGAGTTTGACGGTTTGTGCGCTATTGCGATGATGTTGTTATAGAATCTGTCAGTTACATCAGCCTTATCTAGTAGTACTCCAAAACAGTTAATAAGTGGCACCATTAATACATACCAGAAAAGAATTATAGGTGAGAGAATGATGAGCCAGAATCTTGATACGTGATCACGAATAAGTGCATCTACAAAGTATAAGAAAAGTATTCCTGTTGTAGAGCCTACCCCACCCTCGGATTTTATATAGTCAATAACAAAACCTGCCTGTTCCAGTTCGTGTTGTAATCCTTGTTTAGTGAATCTCCTGTGGTCATGATTTTCATGAATGTGATACAAGAAAGGCACACTTATTACTAGTTCTCCTCCTTCTTTTACTATCCTGTATAAATCTTGTAAATATGAAAGAGATTCTGTGTGTTCAAAAACTTGTGTGGCGATTGCTAAATCAAATCGGTTATCTTCGAGCGGTATCATTCCGTCTTGTACTAAAACATCAACAGCATCATGTTTGTACATGTCGACACCAACATAAGAAGAAATGTTTTTGAGCCAAGACATATAAGGCTTTGTTCCGCATCCAAAATCAATAATATCCCCACCTCGGGTGCTGAGAGCTAGTTTTATATCAGGATGGATTTGATAGGTGGTCAGATATTTAAAGTGAAAGATTCGACGAGCAAGAGGAGTGCCTGCAAAAAGATAGTATAAAGCGCGTATGGTTTTATATGTACCACTGGTATTTTTTTCAGGTTCTGCGGTCATAATTATCTTGCTTTTTTAACCGTGACAAAAATATTGGCTGCCAACATTGGAAATAGTCGAGCAATAGGCTGAACAATAAACATCATGATTTTACCGTTTCGGTTCAGGGCTTCGTCATCCATACTAAAAGTAAAGACGGTCTCTTCTACTTCAAGCCCGGCTGTATTAAGAAGCTTATGGAGTGTTTTGTAGGTAAACGCGACTTTGTGGTCTGGGTGTTGCCATTCTTTCCCAAACAATGCGTACAAAAAATTCCTAATATAAAATGCATTAGGAACACTAATAAGGAGTTTTGTCTCAGTGCCCATTGCTGCCTTAAGATTTTCTAAAGCGACCCCAAGGTTGAGTAAATGTTCAAGTGTTTCTCCGAATAATATTATTTCTGCATCAAAGTCTAATGAGCTAATTTCATTCATATCATGTTGAATAATCTTTGATACTTGAAACTCTTTGCTGTTGAGAAAGTCAATTGATGGCTGATGCATGTCTACGCCAAGTTGTTCTGTAGCGACATCATCAATTTTTTTATATAAAAGTCCGCCATGTTCATATTTCCACTCAGTGTTTGGCCAATCACAAGAACCAATATGTAGCACACGCTTCTGTGCACAAAGCTTTTCAAGTAGTGGATCTCGCCTTGTAACAAAATGTTTACGAGTTATTTTAGGTAGATTTGTTTGCATGTTGCGCATTATATCATTCGGAAATATGTTTTTTGTGCCAGTTGATAAACATGAATAATCGTATTAGATACAGGCGATCTCTTTTTGATTCTCCCCGCATATACTTTTCTGTATATAAATCAGCAAGTTCAGGACTAAAACTTTTTACTAGTGAGATTCCTTGAATAAGCGTTTCTTTATATTTTTCATCGATGATCCACTCAAGAACAGGTGGAGTAAAACCTTGCTTTTTTCTTCTCACAATTGATATTGGTACTAGTG
>CALGNJ010000029.1 GCA_937958705.1 Minisyncoccota bacterium
CCAATCGCAAGATTGGTTTTTTCATGTCTAATTTACATGTAAAAAATAAACCCAATATTATTAATATAGGTTTAGGTTAAAAAGGTATTTCCAGTGATTGTCCAAAAAGATTGAGTCGCTTTTTGATCCTTTTTAGTTCACAAGGACTATATTTTTTGTACTTGATCTTTTTGAAGATGTGTTTACCGGAAATAAATGCAATAAGTTTCCGATTTGGATATCGCGTATTGATACTTACGCCAGAAGAGTAACAATAAATGCCTCTACCTGGCATTAAATAGCAGGACGGGGATTTTTCATTACAGAATGGTGACAAGAACAGATATTTCGTATTATTTTCATGACAAAGAGTTTTGACCATGAAACCTCTTCTTTGTAGATTTCTAAGAATCCTCTTTTCGAATTTATTAAGGCGCATACTCACCTCCAAGGTTTTTGAAAGATTGATAATAGGGTAATTCCTATTTTAAATAGGTATAAGTCTTACAAATATATGACTGGTATACTCTCCTTCAGTCTCAATAACTTTGCAGCTATTTCATCAACAATGAGTCCCTATTATCAAATCCAGCCATAGTGATTTTTCACAAAAGTGCAGACCTTTTTATAATCTACTTTGTTAGTAATATTGTCAAGGATTATTCCAGATACATATGTTCTTTTACATATTCAAAGCGTTTAGCAAGAGTGGGGTATTTTGAGATAGTACCTGACTGAATAAGGTTCTGTGCCTCAGTTCGTGCAGCTTCAACTAATTTAATATTTTTAATTGCCTCCATTGCTAAATCCGATACACCAGATTGTTTGTTTCCCATCATTTCTCCAGTGCCTCTGAATTGTAGGTCATACTCAGCTAGTTCGAACCCATTTTTTGCGGTGGTGAGTGCATCTAGCCGTTCTTTGGTTGTATCTGATTTAATATCAGCAAATAAGTAACAGTATGGTTGATGAGTCGACCTGATAACACGACCACGTAATTGATGCAGTTGGGATAGCCCATAGCGTTCAGCACCTTCAATAATAATATTTGTAGCGTTAGGAACATTCACTCCAACCTCAACCACTGTGGTTGAGACCAAGATGTCGTATTCATGGTTAGAGAATTTATCCATCACGTCATTTTTCTCCTCCTTTTTTAGCTTAGAGTGAAGAACACCAATCTTGTATTCAGGAAAGACTTCTTTTGAAAGTCTCTTTGTTTCGGCCACCGCAGATTTAACGAGCAGTGACTTTGCCTTGCTCGGGTCCGCCTCAAAGATACGCGGACAAATAACATAGAGTTGTCGTCCCGCTTGGAGTTGTATGCGTATTTTTTCATACGCAGCTTCTCTGGCGTCCTGACTTGGTTCTACTAGCATTGTCTCGACTTTTTTTCGCCCAGGAGGCATTTCATCAAGTACAGTTAGATCAAGGTCACCATAAATAGTCAGTGCGAGTGTCCGGGGAATAGGGGTGGCAGTCATGGAAAGCAGGTGAGGTAATATCTCGGTATTATCAACCAGACCTTTTTTCTGGATTTTTGATTTTTTTACATCAGCGTGTGCCTCTTTCTTTTCCTGAGGCTTTGCACGGAGGGCGGCTCGCTGTTTCTTTCCGAATCTGTGTTGTTCGTCGATGATAACAAGACCGAGATTTTCAAAGAATACCCCTTTAGAGATGAGCGCATGTGTACCTACCAGTACTTGGATCTCGCCATTAGCGACCATCTTTTTGAGTGCTGCTTTTGATAATTTAACGGGACCGTCAGATGTTTTAGAGGGGAATTTAAAACACTCTTTACCAGTAATGAGTCCAACTGAAATTCCTAATCCACCCAACAGGTCTACAAAATCAGTATAAATTTGTTTTGCAAGGATTTCTGTTGGAGCCATATATCCAACCTGGAGATGTCCAAATGATTGACCGGTTGGCTTCGTGGTTGCCGTTGCATATGCGGCTAGTCCTGCAACAACGGTTTTTCCTGAACCCACGTCACCCTCGAGCAATCTCGACATGGGTGTTTCAGACGCAATGTCGGTAAGTATTTGCTCAGTAGCCTTCTTTTGTCCATCGGTCAAGGTAAAGCCTAGTGCATTGGTATAACGATCAAGCGTTTTCTTTTCTGGGCTAATGATAAATGCTCCTGATTGTTGATATGCGTGCTTTTGGTCTTGTTTCACTAGTTGTATAAAAAATACCTCTTCAAACGCAAAGCGTTTACGTGCTGCATCTGCATCAGCCATCTTCTTGGGTGAATGAATGTAGACCAGTGCACTTTGCAAGCTTGGTAGATTATATTTTGAACGTAATTCTTGTGGAAGAGAATCTTCAATACCTTCTAAGATTCCATCAGCGATAATTTTCTTAACTTTATGGTACAACCATTTTGAGGTAATCCCACGGGTCTCACGATAGACAGGGTAGAGTAGTAACTCTTGTTTGTCTTGTCCAAATAAATCTCCTGATTTATCGACAGGGATTTTATCAATCAGGTCATATTCAGGATTCGCAAGATATGGTTTACCAGAACGTTCATTCACCGTACCCATAAATTTAGCGGCTGCACCAACAGGAAGCATCTTGGCAATATATGGCTGAGAGTACCAAACTGCTTTGATGGTTTGACCTTCTGAGTCTTTAAGGGTTGCTTCAGTCATACTCATCTTGGTTTTCCACGCTTTCTTCATAGAAATATGTGTCA
>CALGNJ010000030.1 GCA_937958705.1 Minisyncoccota bacterium
CACTGCGTGTTTGAGCCACTTGATTTATCCACGAGCCATTTATTTTGATAGTGTATTATAAAACTAGAGTTAAACTTGTAAGAAAAGAAAGGGTTAATCATGTATAACTTTTTTAAATGTTTTGTTAACAAAAGATCAAAGGTATCTGTCGGAGATACAATCCAGTATCTTGGTGAGACCACCATGGACCGAGCTGGTAATGCTTTAATTCACGGAGATACATATAAAGTAACTTCTGTAGAAGGAGCATATTGCCAGTTAGGATATTTTTCTGAACCAGTACTCCAGTCACAAACAAGACTCAGAAAAGCCAGGTCAATGGCTACAGGTCCAGATTACATATAGCCTGGATACATTCTTGCTCAGTCCAAAATTAAGGCGCTTCTCTAAGCGCCTTTTTGTTATACTCACAAACATGATATATGCCAAAAAAACATTTGGGCAAAACTTTTTAAAAGATAGGGTTGCATTAGAAAAAATAATTGTAGCTGGGAAGATCAATCCAGGAGAACATGTTTTGGAGATTGGTCCAGGACGCGGGGCACTCACTAAATTTCTATTAGGGGTAGGTGCGGTTGTCCATGCGGTAGAAATTGACCCAGACATGATCCAGGTTTTACAAGATACATTTCCAGAAGCTATTGCTGGAGGTACACTCATTATTCACCAAGCTGATATCTTAGAAACAGACGTTAGTGAATTTGGACTTGTCGCAGGGGAGTATAAAGTTATCGCAAATATTCCCTACTACATCACCGGGCTTATTTTAAGAAAGTTCCTTGAATCAGAAACACAACCGAGCCTGATGGTCCTGCTGGTGCAAAAAGAAGTTGCGGAGCGGATTGTAGACGGACAAGAAGGAGGCAAAAAGAAAAAGGATTCTAGAAAACAGCCAAAGGAAAATATCCTCTCACTTTCTGTAAAGGTGTACGCAGACGTTCGGTATGTCACAACCGTTGGAGCAAAGTCGTTCTCTCCTGCTCCAAAAGTTGATTCTGCTGTTATTGAGCTTTCTAATATTTCAAAAGATAAGCTACACGGTGTTGGCGTTACCGACGGAGAATTTTTCACAACTATGAAACACGGTTTCTCTCAGAAGAGAAAGACGTTAATGAATAATTTAAAACAACACGGACACGATGCAGTTCAGATTGGGAGTGCACTTGATGTTGTAGGACTTGATCATCGGGTGCGTGCAGAGGTTCTAACACTCGAGCAGTGGCTTGTATTCATTAAAAATTTGAAATAAAAAAAGAGGGCGCAATCCAACCAAAGTTGAATCGCGCCCAAGAGAGAGATGCGTGAAGTCTCAAGTATTAGCGTGGCCAGTCTGTTTTTGGTGTTACGCGAACCCGCCCATTTGGCAGTATCGTGATGAAAGTCCGAATACCAAACTTGATCTCTTTGCCATTGCAAGATGGCATCACACCAACTGGTGCAACTTGCCCGCGATCGTTTAAGATCATGAGCCGGCCGTTTTCATAGACGTTAACACCAATGGTGCTCCCAGGAGGAGCGACGATGTCAGGATTATTTCGAATGCGGTCATCGCGCAGGCGATAATCCCATGTGTCAGATCCAATCATCTCAGTTGAGAAACTGAACCCTGTACCCGTGTAGACTTTTTCGTCACCTGGGGGGACAAGTCCAATCACAACTTGGCGAGAGACATTGTCACCCGCAAGCGTAACTATTTTTCTAGCAGAAGCGAAACATAGCTTGTTCACGTTACCACCAGAAGGACGATTGTCCTTGATGTTATACGTCGTCCCGGGACGTGAAATACTAGGGACTTCGCTACTGCCGATCGGTGTTGTTGTTGTTGAACAGGCTGCCAGACCACAAACCATTAGTAAAGCAGTGGTTTGAACTGCATAAAATCGAATAGACATGAAGCACTCCTTTTATTATCGATTTATATAAATAATACTGATTATTATAAAAAAGTCAACCTCTGTACTTATATTAAACTAGAACCATGGAACAGAATTGGTAGCCCACCGCCTTGTGGGTGAGGACATACCCCTGCCGGGCATGGAATCATACATGGAACAACTGCTGGACCTGTTTTACCTAACATTTGCTGACCAGGTGTTCTTGGTGGACCCGCTGAATAAGAATAGGAACCTCCAGCCAAATACATAAATTGACCTCCTTTAGGTAATCCTATATTTACCAAGCTTCCAACAGGAGAAACACATACCGGTTGTGCCAACAGTATTCTTCCTCCAAAGCCTCCTCCGGGGATTGCTTGTGCTTCTGAATAGATTACATAACCTGAGAAGAACAAGACTAATGCTAATACTAGCGAAGAGATTGTGGTTGAGATTTTTAACCCGTTCATAACAAAAGTGTAGCATAGATGTTCTGGTCCGTGCTACACTTTTAGTATGGAAAAGCATGATGAGTTTAAAAAAGATGTTGAGAGTAGGATTCGCAAAAATAGACTTCTGAAGCGTGCCGTGCAGGTATTGCTCGTACTCGCAGTACTCTTTTTTATAGTGTCACTTATATATGCTGGATTTGTGAGTATTAAAAACACAGATACGTATACACTTGAAGACAACCAGAAACAAACACCCCAAGAGCAAGGACTTATTGACTCAGATGGGGATGGCCTTTTTGACTGGCAAGAAGAATTGTACGGCACAAGCAAGAAGTTACGGGACTCGGATGGAGACGGCAAGAGTGATGGGGAAGAGATTGCCGCAGGAGAGGACCCTAATTATTACGGTGAAGGAATTATTAGCGTAGAAGTTGATCCTCAGCGAGAGATTTACCCTGAGTTTAATTATTCTGTTCCAGAAGTTACAGAAAGAGAACCTATTACTTCTTCTCTTTCTGGAGACGTTGTTGCCGGGTCTGTGCAAGACGATGAGGTACGCGTGACCATTAACGAGCTCGCACTTGCAGTCCAAGACAGCTATATTACACAAGAAGGTTCAGTAGATATCTTCAAGAATCTGTTTCTCCAAAAGGAGGTTGATAAGGACTATTTCACTCAAATCATTGGGAGATATAAAAACTCAGCCGGTCGGATTAGTCAGTTATCAGAACCAGCACTTCAGACAGAAATTAACTCACTTGCTATTTCATACCGATCAATAGCTGACACCCTAGACGCACTCACAAAAGACCTTCCAACATACCAAGAGAATCACGCATTCTTATTAGTACAGTATGGTCAATCCGTAGAGTCTTTACAAAAATCTATTATTTCAATTAATGCTTTTGTAAGAGCAAAGGGAATTTCTTTTAAGGCATCTGATCCGGGAATATATTTCCAATTTAACCTATAGCGAGCATACGTGCACAAGTCACCGTGTGCGGAGGATTAATTTCATGTATTATTACTAACAATGAATGATTTTTTACCAAGTCGAAAAGTAACAGCATTTATACTAGTGCCCGTTATTACTATTTTTGCTTTATGGGCTATTACAAACTACTATTCAAAACCTGTTCTAGTTCAAGATACAAAGAGCGGTCTAGAAGTTGCTCTTGAAGAAGGAGAAAGGGTTTTTCAAGAACAAGATACTGATGGGGACGGATTGAAAGATTGGGAAGAATTTTTATACCAAACAGACGAAAGAAATATTGATACAGATGGCGATGGTGCATCAGATGGGCTAGAGGTTAAAAAAGGTTTTGATCCGTTAGTTGCGGGGTCAGGGACTCCAGAAATTGTTGACGGAGAATCGGAGAGTGGTATTACGTTTTACAAGAACGACCCCAATTTAACCAAAACTGATTTATTGGCACGAGATATATTTGTTGCATACCGAGAGCTGAAAGAAGGAAATTCTCTAGATGTAGTACAACTGCGTGATCGAGCTATTGAGAAAAGTCTTACAGATAATGTTCAAGTAGAAGACGTGTATGTTTATGACACAACGGATATCAAGCTAGTAGCAAACACAACTCGAAACAAAAATTTGTATAAGCGTTCATATGAAAATGCCGTGTCTGCATTGTCTAGTATTCAATTTGATGAAATAGATCTCTTCTCTAGGTATGTTCAGTCACAAGACCAAGCTGCCTTGGAGGAACTTGTTAAGAACAAGCAGGCATATGAAGAATTTGCAAAAAAATTAGCAGACTCGTCGGTCCCATCTAACATATCTCAAGTACACCTAGAACTGATAAACAATTTATTTATTTTGACTAACAGTATAGAACAGATGAGCCTCGTTGAAGCGGACCCACTTAATGCATATGTGTTTGGAAAAAAGATAATAGAAGACGAGCAATTAATCTTTAAAAACCTGGAGGCCATCTCATTGTATTTTAATAGTAATAATCTATAATAATTTTACTATGACACTTTCTCTTAAAAACACTTTGATCGGTATGACAGTAGCAGTATTGCTTGTCGTTATGATGCTACCTTCGACAGTAATCGCACAGAGCTCCCCAGTTTCACAAGGAATTGGGGCGGGCGCTGGAAGTGCTGCTTCTTGTGCAGGAATTCAAACAGCGTTTTCTTTGAAGAACAAAGCACTTGGTGCAACCACAGCTGTTTCGACTGCTCCTGGAGATGCTGGGGCGAACGAGACTGCTAATGCTAAGGAATGTGTTTTAGATAGTATCGCGATTGGTCTGCGGGAAACACTGATTCGAAAAATTACATCATCTATAGTTACCTGGATTAACTCAGGTTTTGAAGGCTCACCAGCTTTTGTTACGAACTTGGATGATTTTTTACTCGATACCGCAGATGAAGCATTTGGTTCTTATATTTATAATGATACTAACTTTGCACACCTCTGTAGTCCATTTCAATTTGATATTAGATTCTCTCTAGCGCTTTCATATTCAACCGATGCGGCACGACCTACCTGTACACTTTCAAGTATTGTAGATAACGTAGAGACAGCCATTGATGATTTATCTGTAGACTGGGACTGGGATGTATACGAGACGATTACGACTGACCCATCAGGAAACATTTTCTCTTCATATATTCAATCACAAGAGAATATTAGTAACTTTATTACAGGGACTGTAACCCAAAACCAAGAAGAGATAAATAGAAACCAAGGGTTCTTGTCATTCAAAAAGTGTACAACACAAGCAGATGAGAAGGCATATGGTCAGAGCTCAACATTGCAAGGGCCGCCGACTGCGGCACAGGCAAGAAAAAATGCTCAAGAAAAGTGTGAGGTTGTAACGCCAGGAAAAGTAATTCAAGATGCACTTTCAAATCAACTAAACCTTGGAAATGAACAATTAGCATTGGCTGATGAGTTTAATGAAATCGTAGGAGCACTAATGGGGCAATTAGCTCAACAAGCATTTGGAGGATCTGGGGTGGCAGGACTTTCTCAAAGGTCAGGAGGATCAAATTCATTCCTCTCACAATACTCTAGTGACTTGTCTAGTGCTAATCAAGGTGTGGCAAATACTTTGTCTAGTCAAACAGCAGGGTCTAGTGAAGCGTATACTCAATATATTGGAGTACAGAATCAATCAATCCAGACATTGCTACAAGCAAAAATTAAAGTGTCAGAAGCATTTGCGTGTTACAGTTCAAAATACAATACGTTTATAGATGCTAATGGGCAGGTATTGACTCCTGAGGAAGTAGAAAATACTGATATTGCAAGTCTTACACGAGCTACATTCACAGATATCCTTGGATACAACCCACAAAATATTTTTGGAGGAGTTTCACCTTCATTCTTAACTCCTTCTCAATCTCTTGCTAAGGCACAAGAGTATCAAGCGTTAGTAACCCGAATAGATAATGATCTTGTAACTGCAGAATCAAATATCACACAGGCACAAGAAGCACTCGCTATTACAAATCAGTACCAAGAAAGCCTGAGAACAAGTCGAAGTGCTCAAAACAATGCAGCACTATACTCTGAATACTCCCGGGCTATTTCAACAATTAGAATAGAATCAGATACTGCGCAAATTGGTTTACAAAATATTAACTCATATACAGACACTGCCGTGAATGGAACAATTTCATATAACGCTAGTGGAACAGTCCGGACCGGAGGAGCAGTAAACGACCTGGCAACATGTCAAACATTTAATCAAGTCGTTTCACCCCAAAACTAAGACATCTTGTATACACAAAAACGGCCAATACGGCCGTTTTTGTGTGATACGATAATAAAGAAAGGAAGAGCGTATGTTGACATATGCTAAATTATTTATATAATATAATAACTATGAATTTACATACGCTTTTAGAAACAGATCTTACGTCTCAAGTTGAATTTAAGTCTGAAAAACACAAAGAAGAATTTATGATTGAATTCTCAGATATGTTCTTCGAACGCCTGATGGAGCGAGCGTATGCGCTTCTTTCAGATGAAGATGATGTAAAACTCGCAGAACTATTACAGGCACAAGCATCTCAATTAGATGTATTTACATTTTTGGCCGAAAAGACACCAGAGTTTGCTGGACTAGTTGGAGAAGTATTTTTAGACCAACGAGAAGAAGCATTAGAAGTTTTACAAATAATTAAGTAGCATTATGTCAAAGAAAGGATTTGAAAAGGGATGGTCACCAAAGTCACCAAAAGGTGAATCTTTGCTCGTACACGTTGACGAGAATTCTCACCCTGAGGTATATCAAACGGTACAAGAAACACTAGAAATGAAGCGTATTACAGCCGATCCACAACCCAAGCGTATCGAGGATTTGCGAACAACTAATGAAAATGACACGTGGGCTACTGCAAAAAAACAAGCTGAAGAAAAAGGATTTGCACTCAAAGCGAGAAAGTCGCTTGATAAACCAATCTCAGCACAAGATGATGAGTTGCACAAAGGTGCTCTGTACACAAGCACTCGAGAGATAGAAGAGATGATCGATGCTGACATGGATGATGAAGTTATTGCAAAAAACCTAGGAGATGGTTTCTTGAACAAAAAAGAAAAAGCACTGTTAATTAGTCGCGTGAGATCAGGTGAGGTTACAGCTGCAAATATTACTAGTCTGTATCCTGAGCCAGAATTTAATAAAGATGACTCTTTTGATCATGACGCTGATGCTACAGCCGTACGTGATTTTTTTAAAAATGAAGTATTTGCTCCTGTTGGAGACCCAATTATCCAAGATGAAACTCCAGAACGTACTAGAAGTCCATGGGATATAGAAAATATAGTAGAACCAAAGACGGACAGCTCTCAAGATATTTTAGAGCTAACTCCAGAAATGAGCATCCAAGACAAAAGTCCAGCATCACTAAAGTTACAGATTCAAAAACTTATTGATACGGGAGATGTTGACCAAGCACAGGAGCTATTACATTATGCACGTTCATTAGAATCAACTGCGGGAAAAGATAATACTTCTGAACAAGGTGTTGCCCAAGAAAAAGAACGTATACTAAAAAACTCGATGGAGACTGAAGAGGCACGAGCCGAACGGTTTAAAGAACGAAATCAATTAAGGCATGCGGCGCGGAACGCAAAGGCTCTTTATGAAGAGGTCCTACAAAAAGAACAGCAAGCAAAACAATCAGGTGTTTCAGGTGCTGCAGGACGACTAAAAGAAGCATTCATGGGTGGTAAAAAAATGTCGAAACATGTCGAAGATTTAAAAGAGGCATATGTAGAAGTTGAGCAAAGAAGAATTAAGTTTATGGAAGATTCTTTTGCGTCTTTCATTAAAACTTCTAATTTAGATAAAAATAAAGAACGATCAAGAAAGGCAAGAAGAGGTCTTGCTCTAAAACGAGTAGAAAAATATTCACAGATAAAATTAGATGCAATCGAGAAAGGTAGAAATGAGAAGTTCGAGAAAGCATTAGATGTTATGTGGAGAAAGAGAGGCACAGCATATAAAGTACTTGTTGGAACCGGTTTAATGGGGGGAATAACAGCTGCAACAGGTGGGTTTGCTACAGCCGCTGCAGCCGGCGCTTATGGAATCAGGCGGGCTGCGACTGCATCCTTTATGCTTACTGGAGGTGCTGCCATCCTCAATCAGATTGGTGAAAAAGATCAAAACAAAGTAGAGGCTTTGAGAAGCAGACTCATCGAAGACTTTAAGAGTGTTGACGACAGCTTATCAGACGAAGAGCTAGAAGCTGAACTAGGAAAGCAATTAGAAGCATTAGATGGAAAAACAAGACGTTCATTACACAAAAGACTTGGTCTTGGATTACTTCTAGGTGCTGGAGCCGGGTTAACTGCCTCGGGAGTTTTAGAGAAAGGACTAGATGTTGCCGGAAGCGCAGCAGCTGATTCGTCTAATGCAGTCTTGGAAACAGAACCAGTATATGTAGATGATTATAATTCAGGTCTGGATCCTAATGCACCATTTGAGCGAGCAGGGGTAACCCCAATCGATGGGAGCCTAGAAGGTTCATCAGAATGGCAAGGTCAAGCACCTGGAGGATTCGAAGTAGTAGAAGAAGTTCCAATCAAAGCAACTTCAATGGAAATTGGACAAGCAGGCTCATATAGCGAACATGTAAATGGGAGAATTGATGGAGGAATTGAAGCAATGCAAGAATTTAGAGCACAACTACGAGCAGAATATCCAGATACACCACGACCTGATGTTGTTGAGAAGATTCTTTCATATGATAATCCAGTCGATGCTGCAAAAGCATTTGGGTTCTTTAGACCTGAGGCAGATGTTCCGAATATGAACGGATCAGAGAGTTTTGTTCTACAACCAGGAGATACATTTAATATTAACGAGTCAGGAGAATTTGTATTCACACACAACGGTGAAGAACACACACTACTATCTGATGCTGGTGAGAGAGGTGATGCAGTAGTGGGTGATATTAAAAAAGTGGGAATGATTGAATCTCTAAAAGACCAGTTCAAAAATTATACAAATACGGAACAATACAAAGTGGCAGTTTGTCCTCCTGGTGAAGAGCTTCCTTTTGGTGTCGATGGTCGTAAAGTTTATTACACAGAGGATGGACAGCTACTGGCGTATGCAGAATATGCAGACGATCAAGCGTATTGGGGTGTTCAGGCTGGAGACCTATCATTTTATGATGCAAACGGAATACAAACCGAAGATAGTAATGAGTCGTTTATTAGCACGCCTGTATATAAAGAAGACGTTAGCGGTCAAGAATATTCAAATCCAACAGCTGAGCACATTAAGAGTGGATATGCTTTTGAGCGTGACGGACGTTATTACTATTATAATCATGATAATTATCCAAATGGGAACCCGTATGGAGAGAATTTCCCTCTAGAAAGTCAAAAACCTGTCGAAATGGTTTATGAACAGATGCCTCAGATTCTATCTACACAAGAGATTTCCCAAGAAAGTTCTGATATTGGTCCTGTTAAGGCTCCAGAACAATCACTATTTGAGAAATTTGATATACCAAGGAAGTTAGACTCAGCAGCAAGATATCTTGAAAGTACGTTTATCGGGGATCTGAAAAATTTTGATGTCAACAAGTTACCTGTTGTGCTCCAAAATGGAGTTGTTTCAGATAATGTTCCACTAAATGGAAAGACAATTGACGTTATGAGATTTGCAAATGACGCAGAGTCTGGAATCAATGTAATACCGTTCTTTAATGAAGAAGAAGGAACTTTTCAGACACTTGTGCAAACTACACGAATGGATGCAGCAGGAAATGTTCAAAGTGAAATTATTGATACGTACACAGGTTCCCCAAAAGAAACAATGTATCAAGCATTAGAGAGAGTTTATCGAATAAGGAAGTAATACTTGACAAATTATATATATAGTATATACTATTCTCATAAGTTCTTTGATATAAGTTTTAAGTAAAGATAGTGAGTGGTAAAGAGTATAGAGCTATATGTATTCTTTACCGCTCATTAACTCACCTGGTTCACTTGCAGAGCGGCTCGCTTTGCGAGAGAACCACTGCCAGATACGGAGATTACCATGGCTACTTTTAAACAACTTCTTCTTCCTGCCCTCGTTACCACAACTTTTGTGGTAACAGGTTGCGCGACCAACTCAGTGATGGCCGATGCTTATGATAATGCAAAGATTGGTGCTCAGGTTGGCGAACTGGCTGTTCAAGCCGACACAGTCGACTCCAGTGCACGGTTCAATGCTTCGCAAACTGCGAGCTTTGCCGGCAATAGCACAGAAGCAATCGCCGCTGCAGCTGGAACCCTGGTACAGGGTCAATCAACGGCCGCCAACCTGCGTTCGGCTGCTCAAAATGGTTCACAGATCGTCCAGACCTGTATGGCCCTTCTTGCCGAAGGTCGCGACTGTGACCATAAAAACTTTCAGAAGAAGCAATAACGCGTCGGAACCACTATCAGCATCTTCGGATGTTGATAGTGGGCCTCCATCGTGTTCATTATTGAGATCGTAATCTTTGATTGCAATCTCATATTGAATATGAATTCTATTGTTCTTTTACATCACAAACAGAATATTTTTAATAGTTAGGAGAACGAAACAGAATAGTGGACTACAAGGTTTACTATTCTGTTTCGTTCCGCTCGTGGCGAGACAGTTTGAGCTTTTGCTCGCTCTAATCGCCTACGGGCATAACTTTTAAAAAAAGGAATACATCATGACCAAGTTTGGAATGATTTTCACATCAGCTTTTGCATTTGCTGCGATTGCTATCCCACAAATTGCATCTGCCGAAGCCTGTCCTCTCAAGGAAAAGGTTAAGCGGACGGCTGAGTATTGCGCGCAGAAAGGGCTTGTCCCTGGAAAGGTGTATGGCTGTGTTCCGCCACGGACTAACCAGCCAGTTACTTGTGACACAAAGGTCGCTGATTCACATCACGATCACGGACACACGTCCTATACACATTATCACCGCACTGAGACAGCCGTTTACGGCCGTCAATGTACTTACGGAGAAGCTTACAAGGCATCAAACGGTCAGTGGTATTGTCCAAATCCGCCTAAGCCAACATATGCTCCGCGCGTCGCCGACACATATGTTCCACCGGTGACTCCTCCCGCACGGGTTGAGACAAAGGTGGCCTCGTATGATCCGAATTTGGATTTACAGGCACGTATGCGTCAGCCGGTCTTTGGTGGGCAACTTGAGCAAACAACGCTCAAAGTTTCTAACAATGCTTTGAAGGGGGATCTTGCTCAAGCAGCTTCGCTTCCGGTAACCGCCGGGATTTACCAGCTTGCTGCTAAATCTCCAGCCGCTCCGCAAATGCGTCAGCCGCACGAACCTCGTCTGCCGGATGCAAATCCGACACCGAACCCGATGCCTCGTCTGCCGGATGCAAATCCGACACCAACGACGTATCCAACAGTGCCGCAAACCACACCGACTACGTTGCCACCGCTTCCCAATGGGAATCCGATGCCAACCGCCGGTCTGTAAGGCAGGATAACTATCTGTTTGTTGAACCCCCCACTTATTTTTGATAAGAGGGGGGTTTTCCAATACAACTAAAATGTTGATAAACATGTGGATATTGGGTTTATAAGATATATTACAAGTATTGCTTGACTTTATGTCAAATATTGTTTAAAATACTCTCGATATTTGTAAAGACATTGAATAGGTATACATTTGACAAAACCGACAAGGTATTGACAAATAATATATATCATGTATAATGTTCTTATCAATTATTGTTAATTGTATTGATTACCAAATTTAATTTTATTTAAATTAAAAACAAATTTATGAAAACATTTATTAAATCATTCGTAACTATTGCAGCTGCTGTATCTATGGCTTTAGCCACTACTGCTGTAGCCTCAGGAGTTACAGAGATCAACGGGAATAGTAATGAAATCCCAACTCTATCCACACAGGTAGGAACAACACAAAATGGGTGGAAAAGTAGCACTTCTGTTAAGGCAGGAGATAAAGTTGCTTTCTCACTTCACTACTACATTGGATATACTCCATCAGCTAGTGATGTAACATTCTTTCTTGAAAATTTAACTGGACGAACATTTAACGATGGAGATTCAGAAAGAGTTACAGGACGAATTACTTCATCAAGCTTAAACAGCTCAAACGGTGCAGTAACCCTAAACTTTCAAGATGACGTAAAGTTAAACCTACATCATGTTTCATGGCAAGAATTTCCAGCATGTACTAATCCAGGATGTGAAACATCACTTCCGCAATCACGGTCTAAAGTACTTACATCTGGAGGTCTAAACGTGGGAACAATCTACGGGGGAGCTGATAATAACTATGCAGGAAGTGTAGTTGTAGAGTTTATGGCACAAGCAGTGACTGTGACTCCACCAGTAACATTCGATGCACCAGAGGTTGATACAAAGAATCCGACTAATGTTGATGAAGATTCAGCAACTCTAAACGGAGATGTTGATCTAACATCAGATGTAGATTCAGGAGATGTATTCTTCCAGTGGGGAACATCATCATCAAACCTAAATAGAAACACTAATGATCAAGCGCGATCATCAGACGGAAATTTCTCTGCAAACATCTCAGGATTACAAGACAACACTCGATATTACTACCGAGCAGTACTTGATGGAGATAACGGAGAGAGATACTACGGTTCAATCAAAAACTTTACAACAGATAAAGAAGATGATGAACCAACATCAGATGATGTAGATATCGATACACGTTCAGCATCATCAGTTCAAGATGATTCAGCAAGACTTAACGGTCGATTAGTTTCAGGAGATAATCAAGAAGTATGGTTTGCATTCTCAGAATTAGACTCAACACCATCTTGTTCATCTTCAACACAACGAGTAAACGTATCAGGTACGTATGACGGTGGAGATTCATTCTCTAAGACAGTTACAGGACTTGATGTGAATACAAAGTATTACTACCGAGCTTGTACGTTAGATGAGGATGGAGACATTCTTTCAGCAGACATCGAAGACTTTGTTACAGACGAAGACGAAGATGATGACAGAAACGAAGACGAAGCAGGAGTAGATACCCTTTCAGAGTCATCAGTAGATGAAGACTCAGCACGACTTAACGGTCGAGTAACAGAAGGAGATAATGCAGATGTATGGTTTGCATTCGCGCGGACAGATAGTACACCATCATGTTCAGCAAACACACAACGAATTAACGTTTCTGGAACATACGATGCAGGAGAATCATTCTCTAAGACAGTCACAGGACTTTCAGCAAACACTAAATATTACTACCGAGCATGTATCCTTGGAGACAATGGAGACATCGAATCAGGTTCAATCGAATCGTTTGTTACAGACGAAGACGATGATGAGCCAACTACACCAGTAGTTACAACAAATGATCCAGTAACAGTTACACGAATTCCTTCAGGAGTTTCAACTAACCAAGCGACTCTACGTTCATTTGTATCAGGAAATGGAGCCGCAACATGTTACTTCCAATACGGAACATCAACATCGTACGGACTTACAACTCCAGCTCAATCAGTGAACTTGGATAATACTGGAGCGTGTACATCAACACGATTCAATCTACAGCCAAACACAACATACTATTACCGATCAGTACTAGTAGATGGAGGACAAACATACTTTGGATTGCGACAGTCATTTAGGACAGCGTCTGCACCAGTAGTTACAACTCCACGAGTTCCAGTAGTTACAACTCCACGAGTTCCAACTACTCCTACCCCAGTAGACAATACAGTTACAGTAACTGTTGTTGAACAAGTAGAACAGGTTGCAACAGGAGGGTTACAAATCTCTAAGTTTGTTTCATCAGACGAGGATCCACGATTCTCTCGAAATACAGAAGTTGATCGGAATGATACTGTGTACTACAAAGTTGTAGTAACAAACAATACAACAGAGGTTCTTGAGGATCTAACAGTAGTAGACTTTATCCCAGCAGCTCTAGAGCTTGATGGGCGAGAGTCACTAGACGACGATTCAGAAAAAGAACTACGATGGAGAATTCGAAGCCTACAACCAGGAGATTCACGAGAGTTTATTACAGAAATGCGAGTACGAGATGATGTACGATACGGATCAGTGATTGATTCATACGCATCAGTATTCAATAATGATATCTCACTAAACTCAAACGAAGTAGAGATCGATGTTCAAGAAGATGAAGTAGTTGAAGAAACAGTAACTCAAGCTGCATCAATCTTCGGAGCTGGATTCTTACCAACAACACTGTTTGGATGGTTGGGACTACTAGCTATCGTTCTAGCAATTGCATACCTTGTTTCACGAATCTTATTCGCACGAAATGAAAATGACCGAGTTCTAGAAGAACTACGAGCAATGCAACAAAACAAATAAGATTTGTAATTACTCAATACAATTACAATCTAACAATAAGAAAAACGCGAACCGATCGGTTCGCGTTTTTCTTGTGTCTGAACGCTTTTGGTGGCCTAGACAGCTGCAAGATGGTAATCCTAGTAAGATCTGGTTCTATGTGGTTAATCTGCTAAATAGTTCTAGGCCACTATACTTCCAAGAAACAACCAAACCATCTATCCGCGGCCGCGGATAGATGGTTTGGTTGTGTAGTATGTTATATTCTACATATATGGGGAAAGAAATTTTTACACCGCACGAGCGGAAGTTTTTAACTACATTTAAAGACCTTGATAAATATCAAGAAAGGAATAGTTTGGGGATCAAGTTGGTACAGAATATTGCCGAAGGAGGATTCGTCTTGTCGTGTTTTTTGATGCCAGGACTTGCTCATTCATATAAATTTTTTAATGACTGGAAAAAAGAAGATATAAGACGAATGAGACGTGTAACACGTAAGTATGTTGAGCGAGGAATTATTGAGATTATAGAAGATAAAGCATATGTCACCACGAAAGGAAGACTTCTTCTTAAGTCAGTAGAGATAAATAATTTTACTTTAGTGATAACAAAATCAGAAAAATTTTCGATTATTTCTTTTGACATTCCGGAAAACAAAAAGTATGCACGGGAAGTGTTGCGTAAGAAATTACAGTTTGCTGGTTTTGAGGTGATTCACCAGTCTTTATATCGCGTGAAAGGAAGCTGCTCAGAATCAATCTTTGCGCTGGTGAAGTTACTAGAGATTGAGTCTTACGTATTATGTTTTGAAACAAATAAGATTCTCGGACTAATACAAAATTAAGTAGAACCATCTATCCGCGGCCGCGGATAGATGGTGCGGGAGGTGAAAGGAGGTGTAGGAGATGAAGGAGAGTACAATTTCAATTTGTTATAATGAAAATATATAAACAAGTAAATAATTTAGAACTTATGTTAATCCCAACAGTAATCGAAAAAACACATTCAGGAGAAAGAGCGTTTGATATTTACTCTCGTCTTTTAAAAGATCGAATTATATTTTTAGGGACTGATATCGATGATAATGTTGCTAATTCAATAATTGCACAGTTGTTATTTTTAGAATCAGAAGATTCTGAGAAAGACATCACTATGTACATTCAGTCACCTGGAGGATACATTCACTCCGGATTAGCAATTATGGATACCATGAACCTTATTAAGCCAGATGTATCTACGGTATGTGTTGGGCTTGCCGCTTCAATGGGCTCAATCTTGCTTGCTGCTGGGGCGCCTGGAAAACGATACGCACTTCCAAATGCTGAGGTGATGATTCACCAGCCACTGGGTGGAGCACAGGGACAAGCGTCAGATATTGAAATTTCGGCAAAACATATTTTAATGAATAAGGATAGGCTGGCAAAAATTCTTCAAGAAACAACTGGGCAAAAACGAGAAAAGATCGATTTTGACATGGATAGAGATTACTGGATGTCAGCAGATGAGGCTAAGAAATACGGTCTGGTTGATAAGGTTATTGCAAAAGCGTCAGTAAAAAAAAATAAAAAATAATCAGATATAACTGGGGCTCTCTCCAGTTTTCTTATATAATAAAATTAAAACTACAACATGACACCACAGAAACAATCAAACAGAATGCTGATTAAACTATCAGGGGAGGCATTATCAGATGGAGAAAATAAGTATTCAGAAGCAGTTCTTTCAGATGTTGCTAAAAAGATTAAAGCACTGTTAGAGCAAGACAAAGAGATATGCCTCGTTGTTGGGGGAGGTAATTTGTTTAGAGGGGCAGAGCTTTCAGGAAACTTAGATATCAAGCGACCCACAGCTGATTACATTGGAATGATTGCGACCGTTCAGAATGCTCTCGTGGTCCGAGATTATTTTCACGGACAAGGTGTAGATGCACGAGTTCTCTCTGCAATTTCAATGAACCAGGTCTGCGAACCGTATGTTCCAGGAAGAGCAATCAGACACATGCAAAAAGGCCGGGTAGTTATTTTTGCAGGAGGTCTTGGAAATCCATTTTTCACAACTGACTCGGCTTCTGCGCAGCGTGCCCTTGAGATGAATTGTTCACTGCTTGTCATGGCAAAAAATGGAGTAGACGGTGTGTATGACAAAGATCCACGTACCAATCCTGATGCTAAGAAAATTGATCAAATCAATGGATCAGATGTGCTGGAGCAAAACCTTAAAGTAGTTGATGGGTCGGCAATCTCAGTGGCTCGAGACAATGGGCTTCCCATCCATATCATTTCAATGGATCACTTAGAACATATTGGGGATGTGTCTGTTGGAACAGTAGTCAACCCTGAGTAATTTTTTACAATGTGTGTTTTGTTTTCTCAGCGTCAAAGAGTAAAAAACTGGAAGTAACTACAAAAAAGTGAGCCCTATAGGGCTCACTTTTATTTCCCATGAAACTTTTTGTGTACCGCGCGAAGGTGAGTATCAGACAAATTGGTATATATCTGGGTTGTATTAATTGACGCATGACCCAAAAGCATCTGCACTGATCGTATGTCTGCTCCATTTCTTAAGAGATCAGTCGCAAAGTAATGACGAATAGTATGGGGTGTTACATGTTTAGTGATTCCTGCCTGGAGGGCTCTTTTTTTAATAAGTCGCTGGACCGAACGGGGATAGATGCGTTCACCGGATGTTGAGGTAAAGAGCGCTTCAGATAAAACTTTCTTTTCTCCTTGATGACGTTTATGTAAATAATTTTTTACTGCTTGTTTTGCCGCATCTGACAAAAATACAATACGAACCTTTCCACCTTTTCCTCGAATAGAGAACTCATCAGCTGTGAGGTCCAAATCTTCATTGAGTGAGCACAGCTCTGAAATACGCAGCCCTGTCGAATACAGCATCTCCAAGATTGCCTTGTCCCTGATATCTTCAAGTGTAGTATCGGACGGAGCACTCATGAGTCGCTCAAACTCAGTTCGAGAGATCAGATCAAGTTCTCGTTCTTCTACTTTTGCTAATTCAATCTTTTCTGGTGCTAGTGTGGTTACATCATTTTTAGCTAGATATTTTAAGAATGATCGGAGTGCAATAAGGTGATAATTCTGTGTTCGTTTTGACATGGTCTCACCTGCTTTTCCTACAGGCTGCCGATTAAGCCATAGCCGGTAGCTCCTGACAGAGTCACGCGTAATATCTTTGGCTGTTGTAGTATCGGCAAACAAGAAGTAACGTGTGAGATATCGCTCATAGTTCTCGATAGTTTTTAGAGATCTCCCTTTCTCTATCTCAAGATATTCCAGAAATTCTCTTGTATGGTCATAAATATTGTGCGACATAGTAGTTACAAGTATAACAGTCAGAGATTGCTCTCAAACTTGACACATATGTATATTCAATATATAATATAAATACGTCATAAAAGGAGAAAAATATGGCACATGACACAACTACAGAACCAACTTCTGCAATCCATATATCTGGACTGATAAAGCTTGAGACCTGCGCGCATGCATCTCTAGACGAAACATCCTTTGAAGCAATCATGAAACAGTTAGGTAAAGATTGCGGATTCATATTCCAGTCTGTTACAACCCATCCTGCTGATCCGAATATTGTAGGGGCACGGCTGCTCATTCAGGTTCATAACAAGACTCGTCTTGGACAAAAAGGAATCTTGGTTGACAGATTAACACGGACTTTTGCCCCAGTTGGGTATGAAGTCGAGGTTCAATTTATCTAATCTGTAATCGAGATAAAAAAATGAGTCGCGTAGTAAAATGCGCGGCTTTTTCATACTATTTACATCTCTGAAAGAACTTGGTACTATACCAGCCATGTCAAAACAAGATTTAGTAAAGAAGGCACTCGAAGTTGCTGGAGCTGATACAGCAGGAGGAACAGAAGCACAAATTGCTATCCTTTCTGAACGAATCGCAAATCTCCAAGCTCACCTAGACGTGAACAAAAAAGATAAGCACTCACGAAGAGGGCTACTACAAATGGTAGCTGATCGGAGAAAGCATATTAAATATCTAAAGCGGAAGAATCCAGAAGCTTGGACTGCACTTGCAGAAAAAGTAGGACTTAAAGCGTAAAAAAATATGATGCATCTGCATCATATTTTTTTTGATATAATAAAAAAACTATGACAATTATAAAACACTCAAATCAACGGGTTGGTGTCTTAATAGACGCACAAAATCTCTATCATTCAGCCCAAAATTTATATGGTAAACGAGTAAACTTCACAGAAGTACTGGAAGAGGCAGTGGCGGGTAGGCAGCTCATTAGAGCAATCGCATACGTGATTACTTCTGACACAGGAGATGAATCAACTTTTTTTGAAGCACTAGAGAACGCAGGAATTGAAACAAAAACAAAAGACTTACAAATATTTCATGGAGGAGCAAAAAAAGCAGACTGGGATGTGGGAATCGCAATGGATGCAGTGAAGCTTGCTCCTCACCTAGATGCAATTGTTATTGCATCAGGAGACGGAGACTTTATCCCTATGGTTGAATATGTTCAGCAAAATTCAGGATGCCAAGTAGAAGTTATTTCATTTGGGAGATCATCATCTTCAAAACTACGAGAAGTGGTAGATGACTTTACAGACATGTGTGATGATACAAAAAAATATTTAATTCACTCACGTGTGGCGAGGTCTCATAACAAGAGAAAAAGACAGAGCAGGGCCCAGCAATCAAGTCAAGAGACCAAATCTGTTTCTAAAGTTGCTTCAAAGAAAACTGTTCGTGCACAGAAAGAATTGTTGCCACCAGTAAAAAAAGAAAAGACTGTTGCAAAACCGGCTGCTGCAAAAAAGGCTACCCCGGTAAAGAAGACTCCCGCTAAGAAAACTACAAAACGTACTAGTAAAAAAGACGAAAAGTAAATATGGATCCAGAAGACCTACAAAACAGAAATAATGCAATTGATCCAGATAATCTCGGGACCTCTTTAGAGCAAGCAAAAGAGCAGCTTGTTGATCAGGTTTCTTTGCGTGATAAGGCTGCTGCAAAAATGGCGCAAGATAGGAAAGATAAGGCGGCCAGGCGAGTAGGTATACGAACATATCGTGACTATGCTGCGGAGGAGTTAAAGAAAGGAGGAGGAACTCTAACTAAAATGATTATTCAAGAGCGAGAGAAAGAGCGAGAGCAAAAACGTCACTCTGTAAAAAATACTAAGAACTTAGCTATTTCTTTCCTTGCCTTGCTTTTTGTTATTGCAGGAATTGGAATTGTTACACTCTCATTTATTCTTGTTTCACAGAGGCAAGAAGAAGCGGCGATTAAGGCAGGGTTTATAGTAGTCCCGCAGCCGCTGGTTCAGTCTGATTTTAGAAAAGAGATTTATATTCCAAGACCAACTCGCTCGAATCTCTCTCGGGCTATTGCAAAAGACATTGAGGAAACAGCAATCCCTGTTGGAGACATCAAGCATGTATATACGGTCCAAGATGGAACAACTTCGCCAAAAGAACTTGTTAGTACACAACAACTTTTTAATACTATAGAGGCAAAAGTTCCAGGTGCCTTAACGCGGGCACTTGATCCGTTGTTTATGTATGGAACATATTCATCAACTGATATTTCACCATTTCTTATTTTCACCACTAATTCGTATTCAAATTCATACGCAGGGTTGCTTGATTGGGAGAAGGACATCGCAAGAGATTTACAGCCATTATTCGTAGATGATTTAAATGGTGTGGCAAGTAATTTTCAAGATGTGGTTTTGTACAATATAGATATTCGAGCTGTTCTTGATAGTAAAGGCGAGATTATTTTTGGGTATGCATTCTTGCAAGATAAATCTACTTTGGTGATATTTGATAATAAACTTGCTTTGCGGGAAATCATTACAAGGAATCAAAGAAATACAATTAAGCAGTAATAAAAAGTGAGCCGAGAGGCTCACTTTTTGGTTTGAGAGATTTTTCATTTTTGATTCGCCACAAATCAGATTCCTTCTGGAAAATCTGGAATAAGATTCGCCGGACATGTAATTTTTTTTAGAATCACACGTTGGCATAAGTTGAATATGGTCGACAAGAGGATGCTTTGCATAGATCTTATTTAACATTCATCACAAGTCCAATTCCATCTAGAAATTGAATTTTGACATAACTCCGATATGGTCGAATACACGATGCTTAGCCTCGTGCATTCTTCCTATCGAAGATTAATTGCCAGTTTAGAACCTTTATTGCAAAATAATATTGTGTATGATATTCTGTCCCACATTATGACTACATCACAAACAGTATATGAGCTTGGCTACTTACTAGTGCCAACGCTTACAGACAAAGAAGTCGCAGACACAGTTGCGCTTCTTGAGAAGACAATTGCAGACAAAGGAGGGGAAGTTACTACAAAGGGTGACACACACTTCATTGATCTTGCATATGAAATGGTTAAGAAAATTAAAAGTAAGAATACTAAATTTGATCAAGCACACTTTGGTTGGATTAAGTTTACAGCAGGTCCTGAAACTCCAGCTCAATTAGAGAAGGCTTGTAAAGATATTTTAGAAGTTCTACGAATTCTTGTGGTAAAGACAGTTGCTGATGATGCGGTAACTGACCTGTATGTTTCTGAAGACATGACTGAGCTAGAAGAGAGTACAGTTGATGTTAACAAAGGAGTAGATATGGGGGAAGAAACTGAACCAAAATCAGACAAAGCAGACGACCTTACTAAAGTAGAAGGAATCGGACCAAAAATTGCAGAAACACTAATAGCAGCAGGAGTATCTACGTTTGCAGAACTAGCAAAAACAGATTCAGAAAAAATCCAAGAGATTATTGCTGAT
>CALGNJ010000031.1 GCA_937958705.1 Minisyncoccota bacterium
ATGTGAATATCGAAGGTCTCTCCAAGATATTTTTTGGCCATCGCTGAACACTCGATATGCCAACCTGGAAATCCATAGGTTTTAGAGAATGGGTTTTGCCATGTCTGAAGCGCATGCTTGTGTGCACCAGCTTGAAAAAACCATAAAGAAAAGTCGCCTGGGTTCTTTTTGTCTGAGTCAGATACATCACCGTGTCCAGCACCAGAGAGGAGGGAATCAAGATTCTGCCTTGATAACTTGGTGTAGTCTTCTTTCTTTGAGATATCGAAATACACAGCAAGGTCTGTCTGATATGCATACCCCTTATCAAGCAAAACTTGCACCATATCAATCATTTCTTGAATGTGGTGAGTTGCCCTAGTTGTGTGTGTAGGGAATAGTGTATTGATCTTTTCTGCATCCTCTTCATATACACCAATATAGTGGTCAGCAATAGCATCAGGTGACTTGTTTTCACGCTTAGATGCTTTCTCCATACGATCGACTCCTGTGTCTGCGTCGCCTGCATTGTCTCCAGAAAGGTGACCAACATCAGTATAGTTTCTTACAAATGTTACTTCGTACTCAAGGTATTCCAATGAACGACGCATGAAGTCAGCAAGTGCTACAGCCCTCATGTTTCCAATGTGTTGATTCCAGTATACGGTTGGCCCGCAGTGGTAAAAACCAATCTTTCCAGGAGAAAGTGGAATGAATTCTTTTTTTGATTTTGAAAGAGTGTCAAAAATATACATATCGTTTTATTGCTATGCATTGTATCAAAGTTCGCGCTATAAAAAATATATACACCAAAGAGTGTATATATTTGTATTTACGAGAATGCGCTTTTTGCTGCTAGGAGTAGTGCGATAAATACCACAACAAACGCTGTAATTTGCAGTTTCCGTATCCTCTTCTTCCGAGTGAGGCCTCTTTTAAAGAGAAGTTTATGGTCTATGTGTCTTGATTTTGCTAGCTCGCTTTTCTTAAGTGTTTTTTTATACCTATCCATCACCATGTGCAAAGAGGCATTGGTCTTTGTATTTTTAAAGAATTCTTTACATAATCCATCAAACGCTATCCACACTTCTTGCTGTGTCTCGAGTATCTTATGGAAATCTTTTGTCTTTTTGTTCATTCCGTATACGGCATGCTTTGAAATATCTTTCGAAGAAAGAATATGTTTCTCAGTGAAAACTAGAGATTTATGAAGTCCTTCCAGGTCGTTACCTATATGATTATAAACCTCTTGGAGTAATTCTATTAGAGGTGCTGTTGTCATTGGTGTCTCACTATCAATTACGCTTGTTTTGTTATTTTTTATCTTCTTTTTTAAATCGTAAAAACCTCTGATGTCGTCAGATCTAGCGGTAAATATAAAGTCAGCACCGATGATAAAACGCACTTGTTTTTTCTTTATTTGGGATTCACTTTTATCTAGATCACAAGGGAAGAAAAGTGACAAGTAGATAACGCCACCATGTATAAGAGCTTCTGATTTTGTTTGTGTAGTAAGAAACTTCTTGACTATATCTTTATTAAAATTGTAATGAGATGCCACATCGAGTAGTTCTTCAACTCGTGGATTCTTGAAGTCATACCACGTAACATCGTGATAAATATACTTTCTAAACATATTTATATTTTATAATAAATATAAATATATGTCAATAGCTTGCTAAAAACCACAGTATAAGAAAGTGTCAAGTTGGGTGCATCAGAATAATTTGTAATAATGTGTGAATGAAAAAATTTCTGCAAAGCAAATGGGTGCACATATTATATATTCTTGCTTTTATCCTTGTATATCCTATATCTATTTTTATTTCATATACCTTTGGACAAGCAGTAGGGGAGCACAAACTAGATTCTTTAATTGAAGGCAATATTTCGCATATTTACGAAACTGAAGTTCCCAAGAAAATATCAGATACTCAAGACATTGACTTTGATTATTTTTGGAAAACCTGGGAACTATTAGATCAAAAGTTTGTTCACTCTACTGCAACATCAACAAAAGTAGTAGATGACCAAGCAAAAGTTTGGGCTGCAATATCCGGTCTAACCACAGCGTATGATGATCCCTATACTGTATTTTTTCCACCAGAAGAGAAAAAAATATTTGATGAGGATATAGAAGGGGAGTTTAGTGGTGCGGGTATAGAAATAGGAATTAGAAATGGTTTTTTAACTGTTATATCTCCACTCTCTGGTACACCAGCGTTTAAAGCTGGTATTAAAGCTAAAGATATTATTTCTGAGATTGATGGTCAAGATTCACTACGAATAAGCCCTGGTTCTGCAGCAGAACTTATTAGGGGAGAGAGAGGAACACCAGTTGTTATGACAATTCTTCGTGAAGGAGAGAGAGAGCCTTTACAGATAACTGTTGTGAGAGACACCATCACTATTCCAACCATTAAGTCAGAGGTACGAGGTGATGTGTACATAATCAAGCTTTATTCATTTAATCGACTTGCTTCATCTTTGTTTCAAGAAGAACTAGGTGTATTTGCTAATTCCGGACTAGATAAACTCGTCATTGATGTTCGAGGTAATCCAGGCGGATTCTTGCAAGCTTCGGTAGATATTGCCTCCTGGTTTGTTCCAGAGGGGGAGAAGATTGTTACAGAAACTTTTGAAGGAAAATCTGAGGATAGAATACATGTTTCAAGAGGTCCGGGTAATTTCCCAGGTGCAGATAAAATTGTGCTTCTTACGGACGGAGGATCAGCATCAGCATCAGAGATTCTCGCTGGAGCACTCAGGGACCACGAAGTTGCACTTCTTGTGGGAGAAAATACATTCGGAAAAGGATCTGTTCAAGAACTCGTGGAGATATCTCCTGAGACATCACTCAAAGTGACTATTGCCAAATGGATCTTGCCTGACGGTGAGCACATCTCTATTGATGGTATTAATCCAGATGTCAGAATAGGGGAGGACGTAGAAACAGATGAAAGTGAACAGCTTGAGAAGGCACTCGAACTACTGGATCGTGACGACTTTAAAACACTTATTCAGTTTGTTCCAGAAGAGTTGCGCGGAGAATCAAAAGAATAATTTTGTAAATTTGATAGAATAGAAACATGAAAGTTATACTGCTACACAATGTAAAAAAAATAGGGAAGAAGGGTGATATTGTCGAAGTTGCCGATGGGTATGCGAACGGATTCTTACTGCCAAAGAAACTAGGAAAAATTGCAACCAATGATGCTGTAAAGCAACTGATGAGTGAACAGAATCAAATAATCAAATCATCAGAAGCTGAAAAGAAGGAAAGTAAAAAGTTATTTGATTCCATAACAGGTAAAGAGATAACCATCAAGGCTCAAGCAAATAACAAAGGGTTGCTTTTTGCAGCAATCGGAGGGAAGGATATCGCAGCTACACTGCAAAATAATTTTGGCGTGCTCGTTGACGCAACATCCATTATTACTGACCCTATCAAGGCAGTAGATAGTTATGTTGTTCCGATAGAAATTGGTGACAATAAAGGGTCGCTTCTAGTCAAGATTGAAGCAAAGTAAGATATACAAAAAACCACACAATTGTGTGGTTTTTGTATATACAACTTGTTTTGTATTATGCTGCGTGTGGAGTAACGTGAGCAACTTTCTTAACATCAACTTTGTTGTTGAATGAAGTTTTTCGTTTAATACCAAATGATACTTTACCGTCTGATAGTGCAAATAGAGTATGGTCTTTACCAACCCCTACGTTTTTCCCAGCCATAATCTTTGTACCACGTTGACGTACGATAACGTTTCCTGTGATTACAGAAGAACCATCACCTTTTTTAACACCAAGGTACTTTGGATTTGAATCTTTAAGGTTCTTTGCTGAACCACCTGCTTTTCTATGTGCCATATACTTATAATTAGATTAATTACCGAGTATTGTACCAATATTTATCTGGAATACAAGCATATATTGACATATTTATATTCAAAGGTTATAGTTTTTTTATGTCTCAGAATGATTCTAGGCTAATTGATTTTGTATAAAATTAATTTCATATACAGCAAAGGAGGGTCTTATGACTCCCGCAGATAAAAAAACTCTTAAAAAAATTATAGGGTATGGGGCATACCCACCTTATTCAATACTACGAAAGGCAGTTATTGAGAAAATTCTTGCCGGTGATCCGTACTATAGGACAATGAATGGTCCAAGCCTTGACAAAATCGCTGATTGGTCGGCGTCATGGGATAGGTTGCGAACCGATATACACGAACTCGAGTTTAATCTTTGTCGACTTAATTACCCGAACGATCCTGATGCTTATTCACATTGGAAAAATGACCAGATGGGGAGAGTTAGTGTGATTCCACGTGAATGTGAAAAGTTTAATTATGCAGACCCAAACAGAAATAGACAGTTAATACACATCGTATTTGGTGGACAACTGATAAAATATGTCAAAAACCGGAAAGGCGTATTCACTAATGAGGTTGCACTGAGAAAACAGTTCCTTGCTTATGTACCTCACGGTAGAGCAGACGGCCGTTTTTACATTCTGGACTAAAGATTTAAATCAAATGGACGCCTTGAGAGGGGTGTCCATCACTTTATACATAGTTGTCGCACAATATATCTTTTGCGACAATAATACAGACAAAAGCGATGAATGGTGCTATTCTGGGGTTTTTTGAATGTTTTCAGGTAGTGTGATACCGTACTCTTCGAAATTAATTACATCTTTGTATTCATTTAATAAGTCGAGGGTTTTCTTTGCGTTTTCTACAGTAATATCATTCTCATCCGCAAATTCCTTAATTGAGTCAACTGAGTCTTTTGTTTTAGGGATAATTGTTTCAAACAGGACCTGTTTAACACTCGTGATACTTTCTGAGTTGTTTTCTTGAAATTTAGTTACCTCACCCCTTAGGTCAAAACCAATAAAAGACAAAAATAGAATACCAAAAACTACAACAATAAATGATCTGATTAATCCTGATTTTGGTGAGCTGCTAGTTGTGGTTGTTTGTGTAAGCATTATAAAAAAAATGAAATTACCAGTAATACAAGATATTGAACAAAGTCATTGTTCTTTATGTCGGTGAATGTAATCCCCAAATATGCTAAAAGCAATATAAGAGCGAGAACAAATAATGCAAGCTTTATTATTCCTCCACTTTTTAAGGAAAAAGTCGTAACGACTTTAACTTGTACCAATTGCGTAAAACTTGACATAATATTAATATAGTTGAATTATATCACTTTAGTTTTCTTCTCGCCACTTGTCAATATCCTTGTGATTACCTGATAATAACACTTTGGGCACATTGTAAGACTCCCCTTTGTGCGTAAATGACTCAGGTCGAGTGTAGTATTTGGTTGCAGAAATTCTTGTCTCTTCTCTTGAGTTAGGGTCGCCGAGTGCACCTGGTAACTGCCGTGTGATTGAATCTATCATGATAAGAGCGGGTAGCTCCCCTCCTGTCAGTACATACTCGCCCACAGATACTTTCATACCAGGAAATACCTCTTCAATCCTGGTATCTATACCCTCATAGCGACCACAAATAAGCACAACATCTTTTATCTCTTTTGAGAGATACTTTGTTGCAAAGACTCGTGCCATCTTTGTACTAAATAGCTTACCTCGTGGTGCAAAATGAACAATCTGCACCTTTCTTTTCCTACCTATTGCATCCCTAACCGCACGAATCACTGGCTCTGCTCTAATAACCATACCTGGCCCTCCTCCGTAAGGCTTATCATCAACGCGCCTCTGTAGGGCACCCTTGGGGGATTTCTCTGTATAATCCATCGGGTTATAAAAAGAAACAGTGATTATTTGTTCACTTTGTGCACGTTTCAGAATAGATTCTGAGAGATACCCCCTCATACTATCTGGAAATAATGAGATTACATGAAAATTCATAGTTACATTATAGCGCACAAGAAGTAACCTCTGTTAAAACACAAAGCACGGGAACAAAAAGTAATAGGAATAGAGCATATAAGACAAGTGAGAAAAATATAGTTTGAAGAATAATTATAGTAATTTTATTCTTATGTGTAATATAGTCAGACTTGGATCTGATGCCTTTCTTATAAAAATAGTAGATAAGCGAAACAAGTAATACCAGCACAGCAAGAAATCTAAGCAGCACCTTATACTCATAAAAAATATTTTCACCGAGTGAAATACCCAACAGAGCTAATCCAGGAAATGTTAAACAACAAGATGATGCTAGTATCGCAGGCAGCAAAGAGAGTTCGAGTGAGTCTAACGTGTCAGCATTTTTCATAGATCAATTTTAGCATGCGTGTAGAGAAAACTTGTATATAAACAAAACAACACACAAAAGTGTGTTGTTTCTCTGCAGTCAATAACTTGAACGATCGCCCATAAATTAGTTTAATTTTCGGGTTCATTTATTTTGAGGTTAACGCGTGCGTCGTTTTTCATCCCGACAACACGTAGTAGTGTCCTTATTGCCTTAGCGGTATTACCCATCTTACCAATAATCTGACCCATATCGTCTGGGTGAACAGACAGAGTCAATAGCACTCCCATTTCGTCAACTTTTCGTTTAATGTTTACATCTTCAGGATGATTAACCAAACCTCTGACTATGTATTCAAGAAACTCATGATCGTTTTGTATCATATCTTTTATGTGGTCTATTACTAGACCTGTACATATCGTATCAAATACAGTCTAATCTACAAATACCTTGTGTTGATTACTTTCGTTACGATATACCGCAGGACTATGACCTATTTAATCGTGTATGTAATAGTGACAATTGATTGCTGTCTATTTTCTCCAGCAGGAATTGATGCCTCCTCGACAGCAAAGTCAGCAGATTCGAGAAAAGATACCGTTTTACCACGCTGTTGTGGGTAATATCCTCCCCCACCTTCTGAAAACCCAACAATATTCTCCAGGTCGACTCCTAAGTCACGCGCAAGCTTTGAAGCCTTTTTCTTTGCGTCTTTAATTGCATCTTCACGAAGATCTTCTCTAATTTTTTCATCATCATCAATAAAAAATGACAATCCAGATACGTTATCAACTTCTAATTGTCCAATCTTTGTGACAACCGTGCTTACGTTGTCTAGATCTCTGATCTTAACCTGAATAGACTGCGTAACTCGGTATCCATCAAACTGTCGCTGTCTGTCTGTATAGATATACTGAGGATTAACATTATATCCTGTTGTTTTAATATCTGATTCTTTAACTCCATCTTGTTTTAAAGTTGAAATTAATCCCGAGATCCTCTCATTAACCGAATCTGTTGCTTCTGATAAGTTTTTAGACTTTCGTGTCATTGAAAATGAAATTGACGCGGTGTCTGGTGCAACAAATCTCTCAGCCTCTCCTGTGATACTGATAGTATTTTCTTGAACGTCAGAAACGGTAATGCTTTTCTCTTGTGTTGCCACAAGCAATACACCTAAGACCAAAACCACAAGTACTGCCAGTAGGAACATATTTTTCTTTTGTATTTCCATATAACTATTTCCTAATTTTGTAATATAATCATGATAACACGATACTCTACCATGAATGTTTTAACGCTAGTAACAAAAAGATCAGTACGAGAGACTGAACCAGAAAGAAGAATTAAGATGTTTTTTACTACACGCACATTTAATTCAGGTGACATTATTGAAATTATTGACGGAAATAAAAAGTCGCCTGTATATGTCCATACGTGTGACCCAGCCAGTATGCACAAACAAGCAATTCGTTCTGGTGAGCTAGATCTACCAAAACTTAAATTATCTAAGACGGGCGGTAATGCCAACGGAATTATTATCACCCAATATAACCCAGAACTGTTTGATGAATACCTTAAAGAACCAAAAAAAGCACACGCAACTGGCGACAAATTTTTACAAACATTTTTTCCCAAAAAAAGAGAACCAAAAAAGACAATAAAGAGAGTCGTGAAAAAAACTGAGTCGTTCTCTTCCCTGTCAGTTGATAAGTATTTCGGAAACAAAGCAGAACATCCTACGGAAATGCATGAGCTTGTTGACACTATTAGAAAATACTTTGGTGAAAATGCGAGGTACGGTCAGGGTTCTTTCTCGTACTATTTAGGTTTTTTTAAGAAGATACCAAACTTTATGATCCAACAAATGTTTGCTGAGGCAAAAAACTCACCTAAAGACAGGTCAGCTCAAAAGAAAATATTTTGGTGGAAAGTCGGTCAGTATGTCAAAAAGAAATAAGGTATTATAAGAATATGAAATACTCAAAAACAATCTTATATAGCGTGATCGGACTACTTGTTGTCTTCAACTTGTCTGTAATTTTTATATTTAATGCGGATCGGCAAGGTATCTCTTATTTCACCACCATTGATCCTGTGACAGGTAAAGAAATCACTATAAAAAATTGTGAGCAACTACACGCATTTGAGCTTGTAGTCCGTGACTGTGTCGGCTGGGAGAAATAGCTTTTATTGATATAATCTCAATCATGAATATACCAATAATTGTTCAACAAGGAACAGAAAATCTCCACAAAAAAGCTGCTGAAGTGCCAGTATCTGATATTACTTCCCCAGAGATTAAAAAGGTGATCACAGATATGAAATTAGCTCTTTCGGGTGAACCGGATGGAGTTGCCATAGCTGCACCACAAATAGACATCCCTCTTCGAATTTTTGTTGTTGCCGGGTTTGTGTTTGGAAAAGATGAATCTGATGTTGCCTACATAAATCCAACTTTTATTAAAAAGTCGAAAAAAACAGAACTTATGGAAGAGGGGTGTCTATCAGTACGATACACCTATGGTGAAGTTAAGAGGCATTTGAATGTAACCATAACTGCATACAACGAGGATGCTGAGAAAATTGAACGTGGCGCTGGTGGTCTCCTGGCACATATATTCCAACATGAAACTGATCACCTTGATGGTGTACTATTTGTAGATAAGGCAGAGAGCACCAATCAGATGAGTGAGAAAGAACGCAAGACTTTAGATAAAAAACGTGATGATGCAAAAAAATAACAATACAATCCCTCCATTTGTGTTCTTCGGTGGGCCAGAAATATCATGTGATTTTTTGGATACCCTCAAAAATGCGGGAGTCTTGCCCGACCTAATTGTTACCACACCAGACAAACCTGCAGGGCGTAAATTAGTTTTAACTCCCCCACCTCTGAAAACGTGGGCAGATGAGTATCATATACCTGTTCTTCAACCCAAAAGTTTACGTAAAGGTTTTGACAGCACTAAACTTGAGGATTATTCACTTTTTGTTGTTGTGGCATACGGAAAAATTATTCCGCAGACAATTTTAGATATACCAGC
Organism: Minisyncoccota bacterium; assembly: GCA_937958705.1. GTDB lineage: Bacteria > Patescibacteriota > Minisyncoccia > Phycocordibacterales > JAHDEI01. The sequence continues at coordinate 9,266 of CALGNJ010000031.1, forward strand.
ACATGGATCAATAAACCTCCACCCCTCCCTACTTCCTTTGTACCGAGGCCCCTCTCCAATACAAACTGCACTTCTTGATGACAACAAAGAAACTGGTATCTCTCTCATGCTTCTTGATGAGTTTATGGATCATGGACCTGTTCTTGCTCAAAAGAATGTAGCTGTATCTGAATGGAAAAAAAACAGAGATATGGAGTCATGGTTTGCAAAGCTTGGTGCTGAACTATTCTTAGAAACTATTCCATTGTATCTAGAGCATAGTATCTCTACAGAACAAGATCATTCTCGCGCAACAGAATGCAGAAAGTTCATAAAAGCTGATATGCAACTTGACCCAAGTAACCCACGAGAATCATTCTTAAAGTACTGTGCCTTTGAAAAACCATTTTTCTTTATGGGTAACACACGAGTTATAGTTAGTAAGGCTTCATGGACAGATAATGATTTTAAAATTGAGAAAGTCATTCCAGCGGGTAAAAAAGAGCAAGACTGGACTGCTTTCAAGAAATCTAGACAGTCTTTGTAATATATGATATTGTTTCTCAACGAAGGCACTATGCGGCAGTTCATCAGAATTACTCTATAACTTCTGTTATAGATTTGTAAATTTCTTTCCCAAATTAAATTTCTTTCCCAATTCTATTTTGGACTTCCGCATAGTGTTTTTGATTTAATCAGTATTCTGGATAAAACTATTGATTTTATTACGATACTTGTTAAAATATCGCGCATACAGAGACATCATGACTCTGTATATAAATAATTTGGTCCCATCGTCTAACGGCTATAGGAATGTGAAGAAATTTTATTTTCTTCACATTCCATCTCAAACTAGTTTGAGAATTGTCGATGTTCACGAGACAATAGGCAGGTTTTCAAAACCTGATGTTAACCAACCTCATTTGGAAAAGACAGAATTTGAAATATTATTTGGTCCCATCGTCTAACGGCTAGGACATCAGGTTTTCATCCTGGAAATCGGGGTTCGATTCCCCGTGGGATCACATCAACAAAAAGAGCACGTGAAAGCGTGCCTTTTTGTATGTAATTCCACAAGCAAGCAAATGGTTACATAAAGAATAACTTTCTAGCTGTCATTACTTATTAAGGTCTCCTTTTCTCTCTTAGTCATCTTTTTTATCTCAGCCTCCCTCTTTCCCCCCTCAGATCTATCTTTAACTACTTCATCGTAAACCAAGACTACTGGTCTTCGAAATCTAGTGTACTTTGCACCTTTTTTGTTATCAAAATTATGTTCTTTTACTCGTCGTTTTAGGTCCGTAGTAACACCAGTATATAGTGTATCATCAGCGCATCTAACCATATATACAAACCAGGTATTATTTTTCTCATCGGAACTCATTAGTACTTATTTCTTTTTGAAAAGTTTACTTAATGCAGTAATCCCCATAACAGCGATTGCGACGTAAGGAGCCTTAGAGGCTTCGTTGGTTTTTTCTTGCGCTTTTTGATTAACGTTTGATACCAAGTTCATTGCCTCTTTTTTAACAAAAGACCTAACTTCTTTTGTGTCTTCGACAATCTGTTTTACTTCATCTTGTGCAGCATTGCTTATTCCTGAAATATTTTTCAGGATTTTTATTAAGAAAAATGTTGCAACAATCAAAGCAATTGTCAGCAGTGCGATACATACAACAATTATTATTAATAATACATTAGTTAGATATAGTTCATTCATCCTTGTATTTTATCATATCGATACAAAGATATTAAAATATGTAGACACAAAAAAACCAGCAAGCTGGAATTAGTGCACGTACCTATACAAGATAGGCCTCACAAATCAAAAGATAAGTGTCTATGTATAATACTTGACCATATTTTTATTGCAAGTCCTCTGCGCTATAATATCCTCAATGCAAGAATGCACACCAGAAATTATCAGACAGGCCGCGAAACGTGCTCGACTAACTGTTACAAGATTTACACCTCATAATGAGGCTTATCTCATATCAGAGCCTCTCTCTCAAAAATCTTTTATGGCAAGTTCCTGGTCACTCTACCCCGGCCAAAGGAACTGGCATGCAGGAATTATGAGACACAAAGAGCTTTCATCACATTTTTTACAAAATGCTGGCTTCACAACAATATCTGGTCAGTACATACATACAGCAGAATTTACTATTCAGGAGCTCGAATTAAAGATATTAGAGTACATCAAGGAAACCGGGTTCCCCGTTGTTATAAAGCCAAACACAGGCTCTCTGAGCCGTAATATATACATAATTCACACTAAAGATGAGCTTTCTAAAAAAATATCTGAAGTAAAAGAAAATATTACTGAATTGCTAGTACAAAAATACATAAATCAGAACGAGTACCGGATATTTATCTACAAAGGTGAAATCCTCTATCTTTACAAAAAACAGTTTGTTAAAAATGAAGTTGGTTTAAATAGGTTAGAAGAATCTCCTCTTGATAAGAGTTTTATGCGTAAATCAAACTTTCCTACCTATCTGGAAAAACTAGCTCGAGATATATATACAACCATAGATGCTGATATCGTCGGACTTGATATTTTTATCGAGCACGATATTGCAAAAGAACAAGAAGTAACTATTATCGAAATGAATCACAACCCAGGACTTGGTGTGATGTATCAAACATACAATGAAAAAGAATTCATACTTGAATTTCTTTCTCGTGTTTACAGAGACTATCTTGCTAGATAATACCCTTTACAATCTCGTAACTTTCTTCGTGCTTGTTCGAGATATGTATAATAACGTCACCATCAGTCGACATCTGAAAAGCCTTCGTGAAAGCCTCCGTTTCATCTTTAACTTTAATAACGGATCCATCGTTTCTGACTAAATCTGCAGCTTGATAAATAATTTCTGGAACATCTTTTTTGTCTCGTATGAATCTAGAGTCTTTACTTCTCTGAATAATTGAAGTCCCTTGGTATGGAAAGTTTTTATCGTAGATTATCAACTTATCAAAATCATGTGCCAAGGAACGCGCGTAGTCTTCTAGTTGATCTTTTGTTCTGTCTGCTGAAAATCGAACAACCCCAATCAGTTGACTTGTTGTTTTCTTTCGTGCGTATGCTGCTAGTTCTCGCAAAGACTCTTTTTCATGAGCAAAATCTAATATGACATCAATATCTTTTTTAGAAGAAGACAACTCAACCATTCTTCCTCCCTTCTGATCAACGACATATGAACCAAGTGTTGAAAATAAATCCTCTATAAATGACACATCTCTAGAGTAAGAATACATCACCGCCAATGCAGCCAATATTGCATACACGGCAGGCAGATACTCCCCCTCTTTTGAAAAATTATCTTCTTTTAATGAATAATTGAATTCTTTTCCATTAAATGTAGCTCTAATCATCTTGGAATCGACTTCGTACATACAAAAGTTAAAATCAGCTATGTCGTAATGAACTTTTCTTGAAGAAATATATATTGGAATATACTGAATGTCTGTATTATTTCTCTCTATAACTCCCTTAGAAATATAACTATCATTGGCATTAAAAATGAATGTATCTCCCTCACTAACCTTGTCCAAGGAAATCTTTAGTTTTTCTTCTAATAATTCTTCTTTGTTTTTGATCCTAGAACCAAGATGGTCTTCGAAAACATTTGTAAAAACAGAGGTTTGATGCTTGGTGTATCCCAAACCAATCGGTCCACTTGATCCTACGGATGTTTCAAGAATTGCAATTCCTTTTTGATGCATTAGTTCAAAAAGGTACTTACCTGGACAAACGGTTGTTGCCATCTGTTTATTATAGACGCTATCAAGATGTGTACTCTTTTGCTCCCCATTAATATAATGTCCGTCACTGTCAACCAGTAAGAGTCGTTCATTACTCTGCAGAAAGAAATAGTTTAACAGTCTTGAAAGAGTTGTCTTACCTTTTGTTCCTGTTATTGAAATAATGTAGTTAGATTTCATATCAAATTTCAATAATGAGTTCTTTTTCAATTCTTCTAATATCAGCTAATAATTTTGACCGTTCTTCGTTAAATAAAATGATATTGCAAATACTTTTTCCTCCATTTCTAGCAAATACTGCTCTATCCCCCTTTTTCTTTATTTGGGAGAATTCTTTCACTGAATCAAGTGTTTGGACTTTTCTCAATCCCTTAATAGCTTGTATCCTACCCTCCTTTCTTGGATATATCTTCATCGCAGCACTATACCCTAATTCTTTTTTTGGAATAATTGGCTTTGCTGGTATTCGTATGGCAATATCATTTTCAGTTGCATCGATTCCGTAACTCATTTTGTATAAGTCATGTCTGAAACCACCCATCCGTGGTCCTATTTCTACCATTTTCCATCCATCTTCTGTCCTGAGAAGTTCAGCATGAAATGTGGTTGCACGAAGCCCTAATGCATTAACTGCCTTGGAAACAACGTCTTCCATTCCCTTAATACTATCTTTCTTTAATTTTGTGGGGGTCATTTGTAGATATCCAAAAAAATCAT
>CALGNJ010000032.1 GCA_937958705.1 Minisyncoccota bacterium
GCAGTGAATGTTGGAGTGACTGATGAGATCGTCAAGGCAGTGGTGAATGAAACAACTACTGCTACTTTAGCTAGACGTGAGCACTAGTCTAGTACTATTATTATGATATCGATAAAACCTTAAATATTATACAGGAGCATCTGCCGTATACTTTCACTCTTTAAAGAGACAAGTAAAGATGGTGCCTGATACATATGTAGTGAACCTCAAAAAGCAAAGAAAGCGGCAGAGAAAACACAATGTATGTTATAGTTTACAACAGAAATCTTACACAGACAAATTTAATTTTACAGAAATTGCGACGCAGGGTATCAGCGATGAAAAGTTCTACAATGCTAACTGAGGAGAGCAAAGAGAAGATACAACAGATCATGACAGCTGAGTACATGTCGTCTGAAGAGAGTGGGAGTGGAGACGAGAGTGAAGGAAGAATACTGGTGGTTAGACCACCCCTCTGGCGATCAGAAGAGGCGAAGTCAGTCATTGACAGTTTAGATCGGAAGGCTGATCGCCGCAGGTCTGAAAGAGCCCGGGAGATGATGACCAGGCGAATAGTAGGGGCAGGCTCAACAAGGCCAGCACCTGATGGTCCCGAGTGGGCTCTAAAACAAGACTAAACTGACAAATATTATATCCATATTATATCCATTATCATGTATCATAACACATGTTTAGCTATAATGTTACGAGAAAGTGAATCATAAATTACGTAGCCGTAACCGTGACCGTGGTGTGGGCGTGATGCGCTAAAGCAATGCAATAATTTTACATTCAAACATGTATAAGGAACCAATACAAACCTTAACCAATACAAACTATACACTAAACTATACAAACAAATAAAATTGCAATAAAACAATATTATTTGTACACAACACACAAAAAGGTTAAACATAGCATTTTGACAAGGTGGGTAAAACACACAAAACATTCTCTTCTGATAGTTGATAAAATCCCGCTACGAACTGAGAATTGATTCTGTTTACTGGAAGAAATTGAGACGGGCCTGATATTTCAAAGAGATTTGAACAAAAGACTTCAACAGGATGACCAAAATGGTGTCTTGCAGGATGACTTGCAAACCATTTCACTAACGCAAACGTATGAGTAACAGGAGAATCTAAGTTTATCACATGCTTAAAATAGTAGCATACTATGGCAGGTTTTAATTCAACCGTAACTTGGTCAATTTGTCCATCTCTACCATTCCAAGCAGCCAGAATATAGGAAGATTTTTCAGATTTCGACTTCTGGGACCCCCATCTAAGCCCGCTGAATCTGAGTTGTTTGAATTGCACAATGAACATACTCAGTTGTCTGACAGAGATATTTGAATTTGCATAAATAGTTTTGTACACTTTGAAAAGATATTCGAGCTCATAATCATCTAACATTGTTCTTCGGCCTGCTCCAACATACTCAATATGGTCATTCACTGACCATAATTTCCTGTTGATGGCATAATCACACAATGGCTGTTGTGAAAGAAGTTGCAACTCTAGACTTAAAGAAGTGCTAGTAACACTAACGGATCCGGCAACTTTATCTAACATAAATGCAAAATTTGGGTATTCTAAAGGCTCACCACACAACGATGCAGGCAAATTAAGACTGCGATAGTTCATGTCTTTCATGAAGCACCTCATTAATTGTAATTCGATAGATCGATTGTTGTGAGGATACTTCCCTAAAAATCCGTTATATCTCTCAAAGGAAAAAAGCCAAAAACTTGCGATTGGACCGTAATCTAAGATGCATTCCTTCAAGTGCTTATGCAAGTGCATATTCATCGTTACAGCATCTGGCCCATAAAGTTGCTCAACATTTTGACAGAAATCTAGTAGTAAGCCATGTGCTTCTTCTACTTGACTCTCTAATAACACGGAAGAACTCAAAAGATGACAGGCTTTTACAAATTTTCGCCAGCAATCTAAGTGGCATGTATCAATTTTATTAACAAGAGCGTAAATAGAAAAAACCAAAGCCCAAGTTTTCCATTGATCAGCCTTAAAAGAGGAAAAATTGGCTGCAATTTTGTGTGGAATACGACCCATTGTTGATGGGATGACACATTTATCAACACAATCTTGTATGTCAAGTAATTGTTTCTTTGATATTACAGCAGTCTCACCATCTTTCATCCACACATTCTTGACCATGTGCCTAGCAGTCCCTAAAAATAAGTTGTGCATAGGGTCGACAGTATGAAACCGTACACAATCAAAGTAAGAAAGACGCATCAAAGCTGTGTAGCGTGTACCATACAGTGACTCTTTGTCACCACGTGCACTAGGTGTTTTCTCATTAAGGGTTGCTTGTGCTTCAATTCTATGTTGTTCTTCTAATCGCAAAGGACAATCTTCAAATCCAGCATAGCTAACTTTATTAAATCCGCTGCTTTCAAATACCTTTGTACACTTTGAGCAACCCATTTTAGCACCATGACCAAGAAATCCACACGTCTTTCTAATAGCGGGTATATCACAAGATACGCACATGAGAGCAGCTCTAACAGTAACAACCTCTTGAGAAGGACCAACTATAGGTATACCATCATTCCACAGTACAATTAATTCATCAACTAGAGGGTCTAAGTAAGTATTGAGATTCAAGTGTGGTTCAGTAGGACCAGGTAATAGACCGACTAGCAAGACATTTTCAACCTTGTAACGTTCTGAACGTGGAAGATTTAATAATACCAAATATATTGCACCGACGCTGTAGGGAGAGTGTTTAAAAGGATTGAACCAGTCCACATTTAGTATTAAACCTAGGTTGTGCGGAGCCAAAAGAAATTGTTTATCGTTTAAAAACTCGTTCCACACTCTACCATCGTATATGTCACCAAGCATGCCACTTGGAATAGACCTATTCCTCCAGTGCTCACATGATTTTAATACACCTTCTCTTTGCAATAAACTGGTAAGGTTATCAATTAAAGATGAGTAACAATAAACTTTTCGTGGATAATAATGTTTATTGTCGTTAGCTAGCGTGACCTCACAAAGTAATTTTTCATTGCAAGAGTTGCGACGAGAGATATGAAGATGGTCAGGAAAAGCAATATGAGAACAGTTCTTTGGATATTTTCGATCACCGATTGTTTCAAAGCAATCTTTGTACAGATATAAAGTGTCACATTTTGGGCATACAACATACTTTTCAAACGTGTCTTCATCAGTTCCAAATTTTTTTTTAACATCATGAACAGAAGACGGAAAGTGTGATATTAAAGCTGACAATGGAGAAATTAATTTGCCAAGGATGCGGAAAGAAAACGATAGAACCTTAAGAAGCGAATCAAGGCAACGATCAGAAATTTTGAAGTAAGAAGACCATTTAGCGAGTAGCTTTACCATTATTTGACTTATTACTTTGGTTTTGGTGAAAATAGGGCTACCTGGTGAGGCAGGTGAGATGTTGGAACAATCTAGAGTCTCTTCCATAGCAAAGTCAACGGCAATATCTTCAACAGCAACATTTTCCCACACATCTCCATCATGCACAGCAAATTCATTTTCAGCTTCATGTTCATTTAGTTGAAATGCTATGAAACAACAATAGATTCAGTCGATAATCAAAGTCAAAACTTACAATCTTCGAAGTCATGGTGTTCGTCATGTGCTTCAGCATCTGTAAGGATAATGAATACAAATAATCTACAACATATAATGAGCTAATAGTAACACTATCTAAACAAGCTGCTGCTGAATAAAAGCTGATTAGTAAGCACTTGTAGAACACAGAATGTACTAAAGGCATGGTTGGTTGACTGTATGTATATAATAAAAGCAAGCAATAATTTTAAAAGAGACCATGGCACAAAAGAGGACAAACAGGTTTGATTACAGCTGATAATAAAAAACAAACCAAGTTCATTCTCTGATTCGTCTGTGCTGCTATCATTTCCATGATTCATCCATGTATTTGTGTGCTCATTGTAGTAGAGTGCTCTGTGGCGTCGGTACGATGTTGATGAGACAAACTCACTACAATGAGGGCAGTATCTTTTTGTCTCAGGCATTGATTGCTAGTTAAAAAGTATAGTTATACAATGCAGACAACCACCTCTAAGCTTACCAGTTCAAACTGAATCCACTTAGCAAAGAGGAGACCAAACAGAGAAAGGCACAATCGGGTTGTAGACACAATAATAGAAGCAAGGTGAAGATGATGAAAGACACAGTTGACACAATCTGACAGAGTTGCAAGATGAACTACAGTAGATATTAGACATGGTTGACAAGCTGACTCATAATTAACACCAGAATGCACAAGATACCTAGTCAGGCGTGGCCTGACTATTTGCATCTATCTGCATGTGCTGTGATTGTGCAAATAACTAGTCAATGGCTCACCTGAAAGAAGACCATGTGCTTCAATTCCGGACATGTACGTAAAACGAAGAATACAAAGTTACTCACGTGATCATCACAATGGCGGGAGCGCGCAGCATGCAGTTGCTGTCGTGGATTCTTTGTGCTTTCTCTGGTGAGCTAGTCCGTTCCTCTCAGATTATGAAAGTTATTTTATTGGTAATGTATAGGTGCCGACGTTTAAAATACCGGAGCGTTCATAAATACCGGAGAGTTCCTAATCATGGGAATGAAAGGTAGAACAATACTAGCTGCCCCATCATGTATTATATATTTTGCCAAGCCGGCTTAAGGGACTTCAAGTCAAACTTCCAGAATCGGAAAATTTTTGGTTCCTTTGGTAAATCAAGGACAGCAGCAAAAATTGGTTTGACTCGTAGTCCCTTAACATTGGCGGCAATAAACATGGGTTACTATGCTCTCTTTTATGTTACTTCTAAAGGTACAACAACAATAAACAGTGTCAATAATCAAGGTACACAAATGTTTTCTTGATC
>CALGNJ010000033.1 GCA_937958705.1 Minisyncoccota bacterium
GATGCTCAATATAATACCAGTCTCTATTTTTTATGCAAACAAAAAACACCATAAGGCGTTTTTTGAAATCTTAGTCGTTAGACTAGGATTATGAACACGCTCCAGTTTGGTATCGTGCTCCTGATTGGTCAACAACGTAGTGTGTTGATCCGTCATCTCGTGCTACACGTAGTGTGTATGCTACACAGTAATCAGTTGAAGTAGCTGCTGTTGATGCTGCTGCTGCAACTCCTGTGATTCCTGATAGAGCTGAGTAGTCAAATCCTGTTAGGTTAGCTGCTGGTGGGAAGTTTCCTTCATCAGTAACGTTAAGAGTAAATGCTGTTTGTAGTTGTTGCATTGATGCTACAACTCGCGCGTCAGCTGCGTCTTGTCGTGCTCCTGTAAGTGAAGTAACAACTACCGCTGATAGAATACCAATGATAGCGATTACAACTAGAAGTTCGATAAGTGTAAATCCTTTTTTCATAGTGAAATATATTAATTTCTAATAACAATAATGTAGATTGAATTACAAATTCTCTCTACAAACAAATAAAATTTTAAAACGTACGTTTTCAAATTTTTTGAAACATCCGACCTACATCCATTATACCCGTTGCTTGCAAAATTTCTGTTTGTATCGTGTGGATATTTTGGGTATATCCACCCTCACAAGATTAATTAAAGACGGTATCAAAAAACAGGTCTCTCCCTTTGCCTTTCTTTGCTGAAATAGGCACTACTGGATAATTTGTTTCGGACGTTACCTTATCAATAACGACCTTTCTATTTTTCTGATTCAGCTTGTCTATTTTATTAACAAGAACTACCAAAGACTCGTCACGACGGATCGCTATATCTAAAATCTCTCTGTCATAGTCTGTAAGTCCAACTTGTGCATCAAGCACCAGTATTAAGATCCGTTCTTGAGGCTTTGTTTCCCGCAAGTACCATAAGATTAATTTCCTAAGTTTGTCTCGCTCGGTCTTAGAAACCTTTGCGTATCCATACCCAGGAAGGTCCACAAAAAAATACTCATCATTTATTCTAAAAAAGTTTATTTCTCGTGTCTTACCAGGAGTACCAGATGACTTAACCAGAGACTTTCTATTTGCCAACATATTAATAGTTGAAGATTTTCCAACATTTGACCTACCAAAAAAGGCAATCTGAGGCATTTCACTGTCTGTGATTGGGTCAGTGCCCCTGATCCCTTTAACAAAATCTGCTTTCTTAATCTGCATAATACCAATAAGAGTACCACAAATCAAAAAACCTCTCCAAAACCTTGTCAACAAAGAGGCGCCTTTTTAGACACTTTTCTCGGCGTCTATACTGAATAGAAAGATGAGAAGAATCGTTCATACATAGAGATGGTTTGCCTAGCTTCTCTTTCGCTCAGTACATACTCAGCTTGATGCGCTACTTTATTTCTCACCTTATGAGCTTCCCATGCATAACCAACAGAGTCTTTAAATTCAGGACCCACCTGTTTGAGTCGTTCAGCAACACTGGTTCCCTCATATCCCTGCTCATCTAATACTTCTTCAAGGAGAATTTCAGCGTCCATAATTGCAATCTTCCAATCATTCTCTTGACCAGAATTCACATTATCTAAAATATTTTGCCAGCGGGTGGCTTTATCGTTTGCAACCTGTGTTTCTTCTTGTACATGCGCAATATCGTAGATAATCTTTTCCTTTTCTGACAAAAAGTTTCTCTTTGCTTTAAAGTAGAAATATACAAACATGGAAATAAACAAGAGGAGTAGGAACCAGCCAAAAATCGTAGTAAAGATCAATTCAAGAACACCCTCTTTGTCATTACGTCCAAAGATGGTGTCTAAAATAATTCTTCCTACTCCTCGCTCTTGGGTTGGAAGCAAAAGCTCTTCAACAGAATCTTTTTTAGCAGACGGCGCTGAATTAAAGATACGGAATAGTGATGAGCCAAAAAATCTGTCAAAGAAACCTGATGACTCGGCAATACCAAGCTTGTTTGCTTCTTCATAAAGTTTTGCTGACTCGGAATTAAAAATCCACTTCAAAGTTATAAAGTTCCAAATAGGCTCCATGATATATGAATGGAGACGGAAAATGATTTCATCTATATTAAGTGACTTAAATCCCATATAGGTCAAGTATATCAGCTCTAGGGGACTAATAAAAAGAGCGAGGACCCGTACGGGTCCTCGCTCTTTTTATGGCGTTACAAATTTTCGAATTTCTCTGCTATGTCTAATACCGCTAAATCTTCACTATGGCGACCCATAAATTGCATCCCCACCGGCATATCACTTCCATCCAGATTAACTGTTCCCATAGGCACAGAGATTGCTGGGACTCCAACAATATTTGCTGAAACTGTAAAAATATCTTCTAAGTACATCTGTAGTGGGTCACTAGATTTTTCACCAAACTTAAATGCAGCTGTGGGTGTAGTAGGAGTAAGAACAAAGTCATATGTTTTGTACACCTCCTCTAGGTCTTGCTTCATCTTTTCTTTGAGAGCCAATGCTTGTGTATAAAACTTATCTGCATATCCAGCTGATAGCACGTATGTTCCTAGCATAATCCGCCGTTTTGATTCTGCTCCAAACCCCTGTGACTTTGTCTTCACATATGTATCTAAAAGAGTATCTCCAAGAACCTGTTTACCGTACCGAATCCCGTCATACCGAGCAAGGTTTGATGATACTTCTGCTGGCATCACAACATAGTACACTGGTAGTCCGTATGTGAGCGACGGCATCGGAACTCGGTTAATAGAATGTCCAGCTTGTTCTAGTTTTAAAACAGCAGTGTTAAATACCTCTAGAACTGCTGGTTCCACACCATCCAAGAAACCTTCAGGAATAGCGATTGAATATACATCTTTGTTCACTGTGGTGTCCCAGTAGTCATTTGAAATTGTGGTCATGTCGTGTTCATCTTGTCCTCTGATTGCGTTCCATATAATTCTTGCGTCTACTGCATTTTTAGCAAAAGGCCCAATCTGATCAAGCGAAGAACCCATCGCAATAGCGCCATATCGTGAAACACCTCCGTATGTGGTTTTCAGACCAACGTTTCCACACAACGCTGCTGGCTGGCGGATTGAACCTCCTGTATCTGTCCCGAGTGCACATAACGCCATGTCCGCTGAAACAGCTGCTGCTGAACCTCCAGATGATCCTCCAGGAACTCGTGTGACATCATGCGGGTTTTTTGTTGCTCCGTATGCTGAGTTTTCAGTAGAAGAACCCATCGCAAACTCGTCCATATTTGTTGCTCCTAAAAATACTACTCCTTGGTCCTCTAATTTTTGAACCACAGTAGCTGTATATGTTGCTTGGTAATTCTCTAATATCCTCGAACTAGCATTTGCCACTTGCCCTTTTCGCATAAGATTTGCCTTAAGCGCGCATGGAATCCCTGTTAACTCAGTTGCTGTACCGTTTGTAAACATTTGTTGTGCCCGCTCTACCTGATCATCAATATCTGTATGTAGAGTAAGATACACATTCAGCTCTTCGTTCTTTTCTTCAATCACAGCAAGATACATATCAACTAATGCGCGTACCGTAATATCCCCAGCCAAAAGAGCCTTATGTGCTTCTGTGATAGTGAGTGTTTGTAGGGTAATAGACATATTATAAAATTTTCTTAGTTTTTAGATACTCATCTTTTGTTTCCGGCATCGCGTCGAGTATCGCTTCCCTATGTTCTCCTGTCTCAAAAGGATTCTCGTCCTCTCTCATTATGTTTACTATTGTAAAGTCACGGGTTTCTACCCCAGACACATCAATGTCTTCAACTTGTCTGACAAAATCTAATACATTTGCCAGCTGTCCTGGAAATGTTTCAATCTCTTGATCCGTGAGCTCGAGCCGTGCTAGTTTTGCTAAGTGTAGAATCTGTTTTGTATCCATAGTCCCGGTATTATAACAAATCAGGCCCCCATCGCATGCGATGGGGGCCTTGAATATTCAAACAAAAGGGTTATCCCAGATCGCCCGTCCAATCAGCATTTGACGTTTTGATTGTAGGTCCTACAGCAACCAGATTTTCTTGTGTACCGTCTGGAGCTTCCTCAACAACGACAGTAGTTGTCATTCCGGGGATATTTCCATGCATTCCCAAAACTGGTACTTCCATGGTCTTAGTTTTAGCCATATCATTCTCCTGTGCTAGGTGCTCTTTATACCTGATTACAACAAATCAAGCAAATCTTCTTCAGACCAAATCGTTACTCCGAGGTCTTGTGCTTTTTGTAATTTTGAACCGGCCTTATCTCCAGCCAACAATATATTGGTACTACCAGAAACAGAAGAACCAATCTTCCCACCAAGCTCCCTTACTTTATCTTTTGCTGCATCACGCGAAAATGAAGATAATGTTCCGGTCACCACAACGGTTTTACCAGCAAGAGGCAATGATAGCGTATCCCGCTGGGTGTGCTCTTGGATTGTGACATGAGCAAGCAGGTCATTTAGAACCGTACTGTTTTCTTGCTGCCTAAACCACTCAACAATATTCTCAGCCATAATAGGACCAATACCGTCCACCTCAATTAGATCTTCAACGCTGCATGTTCTAATTTTTTCGATTGATTTAAATGTGTCAGCCAACAAGAGTGCCGTTTCTTCTCCTACTTCGTCAATTGATAAACCAATAATAAATCTCACAAGTGAAATGGTTGTTTTGTCTGCTATTCCCCTAATAAGATTTTCTGCAGATTTTTCCTTAAAGCCTTCTAGACTTAGAGCCTGCTCTTTTGTGAGTATAAAAATATCAGCTGGTTTTGTAACAAGACCAGTGTCCATCAACTGATCGATAATTCGTGGACCAAGCCCATCAATATCAAATGCTTTTTTTGAAACAAAGTAATGTAGTTTACGTTTGGCCATATCCCCTGAGCTTCGATCAACACACCTATATGCAACCTGTCCAGGAACTTTCTCGATAGAACCATCTCCACCACAGCCTGCAACCTTTGCGGGAAATGTGTAGCGCGTACTATTCTCTGGACGCATTGTTTGTACCACCTCTACAACCTTAGGGATAATGTCACCTGCTTTTTCAATAACAACAGTATCACCAATACGAACATCTAATCTATCTATCTCTTCGGCGTTGTGCAATGTTGCCCTGGCAACTGTTGTCCCCGCGACTGACACTGGCTCAAGTTCTGCCACAGGCGTTATAACACCTGTTCTTCCCACCTGTAGGGTAATGTCTTTCACTACCGTTGTTGTTTGCTCTGCTGGAAATTTTAGAGCGATAGCAAACCGTGGTGCTTTACCTGTATACCCCAAAGCCTCTTGTGTCATCCTGTTGTTGATTTTTACGACCATTCCGTCTATCCAAAATCCAAAATCATCTTTCTTTGTTCCTTGCTCCTTGTAATATGCCCATACATCAGCTGTGGTGTCGCACAACCTTCGCTCTTTGTTTACATAAAATCCCAGTTCCTCAAGAAGGTCGAGCTCTTGTGATTGGGTTTCTGGAATAGCTCCATCTATTTGTGCAATGTCGTAGACAAAACAAGCAAGATTTCTCCGCTCAACAATCGACGAGTCAAGCTGCCTCATGGTTCCGGCAGCTGCATTACGCGGGTTGGCAAATAATTCTTCTCCGTTTTTCTTTCGAAGTTTATTTATTTTTTCAAAAGATGCTTTTGGCATAAAAATCTCGCCTTCAAAAATACCAGATACCTCTTTATGTAATCGCAAGGGAATCGTCTTAATCGTTCTAGCATTCACTGTCACATTCTCACCAACTTTTCCATTACCCCTAGTTGCTGCAGTTGTTAATACTCCCTCTGTATATTCTAAGATAACCTTAAGCCCATCAATTTTTTGCTCACACAAATATTGAAAATCAGTCTTGGAGTGATGTTTCTGCAAATAATTATCTGCTCGTTTTTTAAATTGTTCTAAATCCTCAAATGAAAACGCATCATCAAAAGACCATTGCGGTATTGTATGTGTGACTTTTTCAAACTTATCTAAAACAGCACCCGCAACTCTTTGCGTTGGTGAATCAGGGGTCACTAGTCCTGGAAATTTTAACTCCAGTTTTTTAAGCTCATCTTTTAGTGAATCCAGAGCAGCTTCTGATATCTCTTCGGTATCCAACACGTGATAAAGGTATCTGTGGTGATTGATTGTTTCTCGGAGTC
>CALGNJ010000034.1 GCA_937958705.1 Minisyncoccota bacterium
CAGCAATATGCATAGCAGAAAAGCGTCCCATTATGATTGTATCCACCGTACTGTGCACAGGAATTGCCAAGTTGCTAAGAATATTAGGTATTGCTAATCTGAATATTTCCTTATTCATACTAGAGTGTATTCTACGTTTAGTGTACTTAACAAGAATTGCTCAAACATAAAGGTGGTAAAATTAACTTTTTTGGTAAGTTTACCATTATTTTAGAGTTTATTAAGATTTTATTCTAAACGTCAAACAATTGGTCCAAAAACTTAAAAATTTTGGAAGAGAGATTCTCTTATTCTTATCCTCGGAGATATTTCTCAAAAATTTTGTTCTTATGCTTGGTCTCGTAGGCATATGCATCTTTGTTACTTTCAATTGGATGAAGGTTTACACCAAACATGGTAAATCTTATGAAGTTGACAAATTCATTGGTATGCAACTACCAGATGCCTTAGAATCTGCCAAAAAACACGAATTTAATCTAGTCATTCTTGATTCTACCTATATCTTTAATAAGGAACCTGGGCTGATCTTAGAACAGAATCCTGCTCCTGGCTCGAGAGTTAAAGAAAATAGAACCATTTACATTTCAGTTACCAAAACCATCCCTGATGAAGTTGTGTTGCCGGATCTAGTGGGTAATTATGATGCAACTAACTATGCTAGAAAATTACAGCGCAAGGGCTTAAAGAGTCAAATCGGTCAAGAGATATTTGATCAGAATCTTGCTCCAAATACTATTCTATACATCTCATACAAAGGGAAAAAATACACTGACGATGACATCACTAAAGGAATCAAAGTTCCGGAAGGTGAAATGATCGATTTAATAGTTACAAAACGGACTTCCGATGTTGTAGATATTCCCGATTTGAAATGCATGCAATACTCGGAAGCGAAATTCTTATTGAGCTCTTACAATCTAGCATTAGGCTCAGTTGTTAATGATGCAACTGTTAAGGATGAAAAACAAGCTTTTGTTTGGAAACAAACACCTAGCTTTTATAATGGCAAAATGATCAAAAAAGGAGCTCTTGTAGACCTCTATCTAACCCAATTTAGACCCGATAATTGCAATTGAATCCCTATTTTCATGGGCAACTTATATCTTTTCTTTGCGTTTCTTAACTATAAAGCAATTTAGGCTACTTCCTGAATAATGCATTAATACTATATTTGCAAAAATCTTTCAATGCGTATTTTTCACACGTTACTTTTTCTTTGCTGTTTTCTCAGTTCCAAGGCACAAATCATACAAGTTCCTGCTGAAATAAAACATAGGGTATTTAATGAATACAAAAAGGAACAATTCGCTAAACATAAGAAAATTGAATCCTTCAATAACAGGTATTCTTCTCCTATTGTCACTGCAAGAGACCTGATAGAAGAAGATCTTTTTGTTGTAATATCTGGAGAATCGAGCACTGTTTGTCCAGAGTTAGAAGATGGATCTACTACAGCAATAATCGATTGTGCTAATTTGAATTTTGGAGCTGCCAGTTTAATGAATAATTGTTTAACATTTACCTCAAACACAGGAGTCGACATAGGTATGGATACTGTTTGTGTCGAGGTATGTGATTCAAATATGGTTTGTGATACTTTGCAATACCCTATTCTTATCAAAAGAGCTAATGGCCTCTTCATTCAAACTCAGACAGTTTTAGATGCTGGCTCAAACACGGAACTTTGTGGAGATACAACATTATTCGAAGGAAATTTCCAATCTGCTCAAATAGTAGGATGTGGCTTTGAAGATTTTGGTACTACAGTCAATTCAACTGAAAATTGTTTTCAATACTTTGCAGGAACATTTTCTGAACAAGATACCATCTGTTTATTGGTCTGCGATCAATTTTCAATCTGTGACACACTTGTTTATCCTTTTTTAATCGTGCAGGACACCATCGGTTTACCATTTTTCGATGATTTCTCATACGATGGACCATACCCAACAAATGATTTATGGTTGACCAATGATGTTTTTGTAAACAATACTTTAGGTATAAATCCTCCTTCCATTGGAATGGCCACTTTTGATGGTTTAAACGCTGGTGGCACACCTTATGGACGTGCAGGCTTTTCTGACTTTCTCGTAAGCACTTACTTAGACCTTTCTCCTTATAATTCTGATGATGACGTTTACTTGAGTTTTTTCATACAACCCAAAGGTCAAGGTGATAATCCAGAAGAAGAAGATCTTCTAATATTGGAATTCAAAAATGTTAGGGCCACGTTGGATTTTGGATCAAAGGATTGGCAGTGACATAGAACTGGTCATCCCAGCTCAAGAAGTCATTATCCAATGCTGGAAAAAACCCATATAGAATGAACATGAATAATATAGCCAATGAATAGAAATGAAAATTGTCAAGAATATCATTGACCGGCCTATTATGAAGTTTATTTTGTCTCATCGATATTAGGTTTTGAATTATCAAAAAATAAGATCAATAAGTTGAGTTATCATATCAGGTTCATGTTTAGTAAGTGAGCAGCACTGCCATAGCGCAGTGCTGCGATCACTGGTATTAATCAACTTAAGACCTACGCCACGTCAGGTCACCTGGGCTCAGTTTATAAAACTCTTTGCAATCAAGCGTGCTAGAGTCAGTGCAATATTTATTGCCGTCTTTATCATACATGATCTTGTCCTTATCTGTTTTTATCACGATGTATTCAGCATTATTCTCTGACTTCATTTCCATGATCTCTAACTGATTGAGCGCTGTGTTCTGCATATGTGACTTCACCCAAGGATATTTCTTGAGCAAAGATTCCTTAGTGTTGTCAGTCTCGGCTTTTTCCATTTTTTCATTGTCCATCATCATGGCATCTTGAGCTATTGCAACATTAGAAGCAAAGCATAAAACGAGCATCAGAATAGAATTACAAATAAGATTTTTCATTTTACTAAATTTTTTTATTGTCTAAAAAAGATTATAAACCTATTGCATAAAAGTATTCGCCTGGGATATCCTCATAGACGCCTTCTAGCATCACACCACCTTTTTTCTTGGAAAGTATCTCCATGAGCTGATCTTTGTTCTTGACCTTTTCGCCATCTACATGGGTTATGATGAAATCATCCCTCATCTGGGTATGCTTTCTGATCTTACCAGGGAATATTTTTTCTACTTGGACACCATAGGATAATTTCATTTTCTTGAGCTCATCCTTAGAAAGGTCCTTCACATCTATTCCCATTTTCTTCATAAGAAGTGCTTCTTCTTCAGATAATACTCTTGTATTACCATCCCTATTGTTAAGGGTGACTTCTGCTTCATTGACACGACCGTTACGATCATATTTGATCAGAATCTTATCACCTGGCCTGAATTGTGCGACTTCACCTTGTAGTTCTGAAGAAGTCCGAACTTTTTGGCCGTTCGCTTCTATGATGACATCCCCTTTCTCTAACCCAGCATCACCTGCAGCACTTTGCGCCATAAGACTATCCACATACACACCAGCAGTTAAGTCTAGTCCCTTTTCTTTTGCCAGATCATTGTCTAATGTTTTGATCATGATACCAAGGACACCTCGCTGGACTGTCCCATATTGGATAAGGTCCTCCATGATCTTAGAGACGATATTAGAAGGTATTGCGAACCCATACCCGGCAAAAGTTCCAGTCGGACTCGCAATAGCTGTATTGATCCCGATCAGGCCTCCGTCAAGATTGACCAGCGCGCCGCCACTGTTGCCTGGGTTAATAGCAGCATCTGTCTGTATGAAATTCTCAACAGCATACTTCTCCTTGAGAATATTAATGTTGCGCCCCTTAGCGCTGACGATACCAGCTGTAACTGTGGAGTTAAGCCCCATCGGATTACCGACCGCCATGACCCACTCACCTATCCCGACATGATCAGAATCTGAAAAAGATATCTGTGGTAGGTCAGCTCCTTTTACTTGCAGGAGAGCGAGATCTGTGGATGGGTCTGTGCCCACGACCCGTGCTTTGTATGAACTATTATCGTGAAGTGTGACCTCAATATCATCTGCATCAGCAATGACATGATTATTGGTTATGATATAGCCATCTTCACTGACGATAACCCCTGAACCAGTACCTACTTTGTAAGGTTTTCCTGCTCTATTTTTCTGGTCAGGCGCCTTGGGAGAATAAAAGTGTTTGTTGAAATCGTCTCCAAAGAAATCACGGAATGGATGCGGAATACTTCTCCAGTCGTAGGTGGACACATTTCCAGAATAAAGGTGCCTTGACTTGATGTGGACGACGGCATCTAGGACATCTTCGGCAGTTTGCCTGAAATCTAATGGAAAAGAATGCGGGTCCCCATCAGTGTATGTGGTCAATCTGGATGGAGAGGAATCGACATGCTCTATTTTTATAGTTTGCTCATTCGATTCCAGGAAATTAAAAATACCATAGGTTGTCGTACTTACAAAAAGAGCGATCAACCCAGAATAAATTGCATTTTTATTCATGACTTATCTTTTTGATAATTACAAATGAAATTGAAAGACTTAACTCATGACAGACTTAAGTCCTTCCCAAACTTGGTTTAAATTTTATGAGATCTGGATGACCCTAGCTGGTTTGACCTTCGCTTCTTCTTTTTTAGCTAGATGTAATTTCAGAACACAATCTTTATACTTTGCATTGATGTTGTCTTGGTCAATGATCTTATCATTGAGATCAAAGGACCTCCTAAAAGAACGGTAGTTGAACTCCCTTCTTGTATAAGCGGCGTCCTTTTTGTTCTCAACATTCTGGACCTCTGATTCGATCGAGAGAACCCCATTATGGAGCTCGATCTTAAAGTCTTCTTTTTTCATACCAGGTGCGGCGACCTCGACTATAATACTGTCTGGTAACTCCTGAATATTAACTGAGGGTAGTGAAGATAAATTGGACGTAAAATCGCGATTACTCCAATCAAAGACATTGTTCCAATCGTCAGCGAAAAATCTTGAGACGGTTGGAAGCAAAGATGTTTTTACTGGTAACATTTGCTCAAAATTTTAGGTTAATTAAATAATACTTCATTCACTAATAATCAACTGCTGTACCAAGATGATCTTGGTGAAAATATGTCAGAATTTTATGAAAATCTGTCATATTTAGATTACAAATTGTCAGAATTTCATTCGTATTTAACAGATGGATAATTACTTATTGCCTAAGTGGTTTTCAATTATTACCTTATGGTAACGAATCGAAATTGCTATGAAGATCTTAAGTTTTGTTTCTGGTCTGGTCTTTTTATTTACAATGAACTTACAAGGACAATCTGTTCAAGGTATCTGGCAGACCGTTGATGATACAGATGGCAATCCCAAATCTCATGTGGAGATATCAATAAGTCATGGCGTGTTACAT
>CALGNJ010000035.1 GCA_937958705.1 Minisyncoccota bacterium
CAGAGTGCGTACGCACTCTGTTTTTGATTATCTGTTATTTGAATAAGAGTAAATATCTATCGACTGACTTTTTATCAAATGTCTTACCATCTGTATTTCCAAGTCCGTATTTCTTTTGCCATTCTTTTACTGCTTTGGCAGTAACATCTCCATAGTACCCGTTTGCAGAAACTTCTGTGGGGAAAATTCGTTCATGCTTGAGCATCATCTGTAAACTACGGTTTCCTGTTGAACCATATGTTGCCGCCTTAACCGAGAATTTCGGTCGAGGTAAATAATCGTATGGGTCTAGATATGCGTTGAGTGAAATAATCGGGATTACTGAATCTGCACAATAAAATGAATTTGAAACATCACCGAGCCTTTTTACCTGAACTCCCTGTGTAGCATATGTCGAGAAGTGAAGGTGAGGGCCTGTTGAATACCCGGAGTTACCTGAGTACGCAATAATATCTCCACGTTTTACTCGCTGTCCATTTTTTACTTTAATAAGTGAGTTGTGTGCCACCAGAGTTGAAAGCCCGTTGTCATGTTTTACAAGGACGTACTTACCATATGATACACACGCTCGGTATACGCCGTCTGAACCACGTGCACCCACTGCATCAGTATCAAATGCGGACCAGACTGTTCCATCCATCACCGCTCGTACAGGAGTTCCAATTGGTACCGCAAAGTCTGTTCCTGAGTGTCCCCGTCCATTATATGCACCTCCTGCTGCAAAACTTGTGTTTCCAAAGAACTGAGTAATTCTAAAATTTTGTACTGGCCATGAAAAGAGCCCTGCTGATTTTGAGGCAAATAGTGATTTATCAATTGCAATCTGTAGTTTAGATTCAAGCTCTAACAATGTTTGCTGAAACTGCTTCTTCAATTCTAGTTTTTCAGCCAACCTTTGTTGGTAGGTTTTTTCTGTGTTTTTTGTATTAACCAATACTTGTTGTTTCTGTGTTTTTGTAATCTCAACCACTTGTTTTTGATCAGCAAGTTTCTCTGTTAACCCTTCTAGCTTTCTTAATTTTCGTTCTTGATCTTCATTCTTCTCCTCCAAGTTATCTTTATTATCTGCAAGCCCGTCAACCTTCTCTTTTAAAACCTTCCCCGTTGCTTCAAATCGTGCAATTCGGTCAAGATATTCCGAGAATGTATTATAAAGTAGAAACACCTCCCAAAAAGATTTTTCTCGAGTTTTGTTTATTTCAACAACCGTTTCTTTAATAAATAACTGATTTAAACGAATCTCTGACCTGAGCTTAGATATCTGGTTTTCTAGTGTTTGAATCTCGTTATCAGTAGAGGCAATATCCCCTTGTGTTTCTTCAATATCCCGCTCTAATTTACTAGCAGAGTAATTTAAATTAGAGATAGTGTTCTGTAATGTATTTTTTTGCCCAGCCAATGCATCGAGCTTCGCCTGGTCGGCACGAATTTGTGCCTCAATAGACTGGAGGTTTTTTTCTTTATCTTCGATCTCGCTTGAAAGCTCCTCAATTTCATCAGCTTGTGCATAGACAAAAGAAGCACCCACGACTGATGCTCCTACTAATAAGGAAAAGAGTGTAATTAAAAATGGTTTCATTATCTTTCTATTATAAAAGAATTATGAGTTTTACCAAATGGACCTGTTATGAAGTAACAGAACTAATAAAGTCAGTTAGGTCTCCATCAGCTTTTTTAGACTGCCCTTCTCGTGCTGATTCCTGCTGAGCCTTGTTTGGTTTATTTTGTTGTTTTTTCTGTGAGTTGTTACGGTTTGAGCCTTTGTTTGTATTGTGCTTTTGAGGACCTCTCCTTTGCTCTTGATGATTTTTTTCAGAATTCTTTTTCCCAAGTTGATTTTGATTTGTATTTCTTTGTCTCTGCTCTTGCTGTCCTTGCTGATTAATACGCTCGTTCTTTTGAGAATTAGCTGGTTGGTTGTGCTCTTTGTCTTTGTTTGTATGCTTCTGTACCTCAGGATGCCGCTGTCGCCTTGGTTGTGTTTGTTTTTTCTCATCAGAAGACTCTTGTTTATTCAGGTGAGAAGAATTGCTCATGTCTGTTTGTGCAATTTTTGATTCATCAAAAGAAAATGCAAATTTAGATTTGTCTTGAACAACAGGATGTGTATCGGGCTTAAGAGCAATCTCTACGTTACCCGCTTTGTGTATTTCTTTGTTCTCAACTCGTGCCGTCTTTTTCTTTTTCAACGCATCCCCAACACTGTATGTCTTTGTGTCTGGCTTGATTGATGCTGGAACAATCGGCTTCTCTTCTGTCTCTGCCTTGATTTTTTCTTTTCCGTCCGCAAGAGCCACTGCGAATGCATCTTTAAAATTAGTAGCTCCTGGTAGATCCCCTATTGCCTCTGGATCAAGTTCCGGCTTTTTATCTGTTTGGGTGTTTCCTCCTCCGTGTGCTGGACCGCGTGGTTTTGCCCATGGAGCTTTCTTTCCCGTTCTCTTCTCGTACTCATTCTCTTTCTTACGTTCTTTCTTTCTTCTGTTTTTCTCACGGTTCTTTTGTGTTGCATCAGAAGAATCAAACATCCAAGCAACAATATCTGCTTCAATCTTATCTCTATTTCCTGCATATAGTCTTCTAGATGTTTCTATAACCTCTTGTCGGTACGAACGTGCAGGTGGTTCAATAGGAGGTAGTGTTCGAGCAGAGAATGGCTCTGAACCAACCCCGTCAATCATTAAAATAAGGTACACCTGGAATCGGGAAAGACCCACAATATCAGGTGCGGTGAATTTCTCTCCGAATCCTTTTTCAAGCCACTCAGCATCAACCGCCCCGACCCTGAAGTTAATTCTGGTTCCAACGTTCCCAAACACAGCTGCACGAACGAGCTCAGGCATTTGTTCAATGTATTGGTGAGCAATAATAAGTGAGAGTCTGTATTTACGAGCCTCTGAAAGAATTGATTCAAATGAATCGTTTACAACTGTCTGGAACTCATCAACGTACAGGTAAAAATATGGCAATGTCTTCATCACTGCCTGGCTCACATCGGCACGTGACATGGCTGCTAGATACACTTTTGTTGTAAGCATTGCTCCCAGTAGTTTAGAGTTTGCCTCTCCCACTTGTCCTTTTGATAAGTTGATAAGAATAATCTTTTTATTATCCATTGCATCCCGAAAATCAAAAGAAGATTTTGGTTGCCCAACAATATTTCGGATAATTGGATTTGATACAAATTGAGACACCTTGTTAAGCACACCCGCTGCTGCTTCTTTCTGGTAACGCTCGTCCCATGCGCCGTATTCATTAATCCAGAAAGCTTTTACTGAAGGCTCCTTAATGTTTTCAACGACCTTGTCTCGATATGCCCGTTCGGTAAGCATCCGTGTCATAGAAAGAATAGTAGTATTTGGATACTCTAAAAGAGCAAGGAGTGTGTTGTTCACGATGTGTTCCATACGAGCAGAGAATGTTTCCTCTCCCCAGATTTTCTTAAATGCAGACAGCAACCCTGACGCAACTAAGTGTCGCTTATCTGGACCCACATCTTCCATCACGTTAAATGAAATTGGATACTCTAAATCGAACGGCGCAAAGTACACCACATCTTTTACTCGATGCTCCGGAATATAATCCATGAGTGTATCAATGGCTGATCCATGCGGATCAATAAAACACAGCCCGTTTCCGTTCTGGATGTCTTGTACCGCCATGTTCTCCAAAAGAACTGATTTACCCATACCTGTTTGACCAATCACGTACATGTGACGTGTTCGGTCCTCATCACGGATACCAAACCTCACACGTTGACCACGCGAATCAGTCTCACCGAAATAGGTAATCCCATTACTTGCAGGTTTTTTAGGTGCTGGAGGAGTATCAAATAAAGCCATATTTGAATTATAGCGGGGATACTCTTTAAAACAAAGGGTAAAAAGAAAAAAGAGCTACGCTCTTTTTACAATACATCTCCTCGTTGCCTCTCTTCCACGTCTAGTGACCAAGACAAGTCTTTGAGTTTAGAGTCGGATAATTTTGGTACATACATCGGGGCTTGTGTTATCTGTGAAGCCTCATCTACTTCTTGTTCTACTGTTTTTTCTCTTTTCTTCCAAATATATAACTTGCCTTTAATAGTGTAATTAAACCAAGACTCCACAAGTAGAATGAAGGGTCTGTTGTTGTGTTTGTAAAATGCTAATGCCGCTCCAAAGACTCCGATTGGTGCAATAAAAATAATTGCTAAAAATAGCGGCATGATCGTATAAAACAAAAATGCTATACCAGCAGTACCAGAAAGATAAATAAACTGCTTAAGAGTAAACGGTCCAAAGATCTTATCTTCAATCTCAATAAATTGTGGAACTTCAAATCTCATTAGTCTTATTATAATCCAGATACAAATAATTAAAAAGCACACACCGTTGGTGTGTGCTTTTTAATTATCCTTAGTCAATTGATTCCTTGTACGGGTCAGCATTTACATGAGCCTTCACCCCCTCCATTTTCTTTTCCAAATGATCTTTAAATGTTTTTGTAGGATCCATCTTTTCCTCTTCGGTAGTTGCTGTAGCTTGCTCGAATGGTGTTGGAGCCGGTGCCGTTTGGACTATTCCCGCTGATTCCCCAAACGCTCCAGCAGAGTAGTCGTTACTACT
>CALGNJ010000036.1 GCA_937958705.1 Minisyncoccota bacterium
TTTTGTCTCAGGCTCTTCTTCTCAGGTGTATTGTCATACCCATCGCTTACTAACTCATACGAAGCTTCTGCGAAGTACTCGTCAGAAGTTCCAAGAGTATTAGTATAGTAGAAATATCTACAAGCGCTATTTTTAGAAACAAACGAATTCGTTTCCTCAACATCATTTTTTGATATATCTCCATCTCTTGCTATTGCGAGTCTGTATTCAGACGTCCTAGCTTGAGCAAACAGTGTTTCCACCATCATCTCACTTTCACCATACTCCTCAACAATAAGTAGTTCGATATCATCTCGTACTTTGTTGTTGTTTGTATCTGGAAAACCGTATTGAGCATCTTGCTCTGATGGTTTCTCAGGTAATGGTTCTGTATATGCACTTGTCTTCCAGGTATCATCCTGCACTACTGGTTCATTAGGCTCATCATCTTCGTCAGATATATAATCTTCCGCGATTGTTGGGCTTTCACTAGGTGTAGTGGTTGCTGTTACTGGATCCGGTGCATCAACAACGTTAACAGCTGGTTCTTCTGTGTTTTGAGAAATACGAGTATCCGCATCTTTTCCGAACAAGAAAAACAGCCCTGCAAGTGCAGTGGCTCCTAGTAGTATTCCTATTGTTAGTTGTTTATTCATGATTTTTCCTTATATTTATTCTATATAGTATATACAGAATCTATGAAAGAGCGAAATTGCTCGTGGGATAATACCAGCTATTTCTACTTGACTAAATTGATATATCCGATCTTGCAAGATTCTTCACCATTCCTTATTAACTACCACCAACTTTTCAATCCCATTCTTAATGTCTTTTTACTCCTTCGTGGTTATATGCCACAAGAATATTTCCATTGTTATAACAAGAGTAAATCAAACCCAAACACCTGCTAGACACGCTAGTGAGAGTTCAGGTAGTTAAGTAGAGTTAGGGTAATTAAAACAAATACAAACACTCAATTAAGCGTATTTTATGTTAGGTCCTATAGGGGATGTGTAGAGAGTTGCACATGCGCTATGGATCTTTCTGTTATCAAGAATATTTTTACTTGATAACACTATCTTTTAATTACACCGCCCTTTGACAATAATCTCGACAGAATTAACATCAAAGTCTTTGATGTCTAATGACTTAATAATTTCTTTGTCTGAGACATGAAAATGAATAACCTTTTCACAGTCACCGCATACAGCATGATGGTGATTAGCGTGTGCGTATTCATATACCGATTCTGTTCCTTCAAAGACAAATTTCTTGGCTATGTTTTCTTTTACCAGCAAATCAAGCGTACGATACACTGTCGCCTGGTCTATTTCAGGCACACTCTTAGAAAGCTCTCGGGCTGAGAGTAATTGTGTACTCTTCTGGAGAGTATCAATAATCTTTTTTCTTTTTGCAGTGATTTTCATGTTTGCGAATTATTTGCATTATATATACGTTCTGTTATTATTGCAATTGCAAATTATTCGCATTTACAAAACATATGAAAAAACTACTTATAATCACTATCTTATTACTAGTTATCCTGGCTGGGGCCTGGTACGCACTTGCACTAAAAAGTGATACCCCTTCTGATACGACACTGTCAGACAACACAGCTCAAACACTAACGATTGCAACTTCGTTCTACCCTCTTGAGTTTGCCCTAAATGAACTAGTTGGAGACCTGGGTGTCGTTACAAATATCGCCTCTGGCATTGATCCACATGATTTCCGGCCGAGCACTCAAGATATTTTGACATTACAAAAATCTGACTTAGTTGTACTGCACGGAGCAGAACTAGAGCCATGGGGTGATGATGTAGCAGCACAATTAACACAAGCTAATGTCCCAGTCGTATTTGCAACAAAAGGACTAACACTATTAGCAGCTACTGGTGAGCATACCGAGCACGGTGATGAGCATGGTGAAAAAGAACACGAAGAACATCACGACGAGGAACATGATGATCACGTCGAAGACTCTCATGACGAACATGCACATGGGGAATTTGATCCACACACGTGGCTTGATCCAATCCTATTTACACAAACTATTAAAGAGCTAACAAATGCAGTTATCTCGCTTGATCCACAAAACCGAGAGGCATACGAGGCTCGATCAGCACTGCTGCAAGCAAATGTGCTGGCGTTAGACACTCAATATTCAGACGTATTATCAAATTGTACGCTAGAAGAAGTAATCACTTCTCACGATGCATTTGGATATATCGCACATCGATATGGATTTGAGATTCACTCTATTGCCGGGCTATCAACACAAGACACTCCGTCCACCCAAACACTGGCTGAACTAAAAAAAGAAGCTCAAGAAGGTATTGGTGCAATTCTTCTCGAAGAGAACAGTATAGTTGCATACGGAGAGACCCTCTCGCGAGAAACCGGACTTACAACTATGAGTATTAACCCTATTTCATTCTCAGTACCTGACGGTGAGGATTATCTCACCCTCATGAAATCAAATCTTAACGTCTTCAAGGAAGCTCTTGTGTGTAATGAATAATTCAGCGATTACAGTACGTGGGGTCTCAAAAGTAATTCAAGGAAAAACTATCTTACAAGATATTGATTTTACTCTTGAGGCCGGGACACTTACTTCTTTAATTGGACCAAATGGTGCTGGTAAATCAACGTTGGTAAAACTACTCTTAGGTCTTGATACTGGTTATCAAGGATCTGTAATTACGAGTGCAAATGAGCGTATACAATACATCGCGCAACAGACGAATGCAGATCACTATCAGCTCCCCCTTTCGGTACAAGAGTACTTCTCTATCGCAACAACTCGGCTACATAGTAAGAGAAAAATGAGCCCTCAGTACACAGAAGCTCTCGAACATGTTGGTATGTCTGCTGATGTATTGAAACAGTCCGTAGACTCACTGTCTGGTGGTGAAAAGCAGCGTGTAGCAATTGCTCGTGCTCTACTGCTTGAGCCTACAATACTTATACTCGATGAGCCTCTTGCTGCAGTAGACTATGCTTCTAGGCAAGGTTTGTATGAGCTCATTCGTCACCTACAACAAGATCACAACATGACGGTACTCCTGGTCTCTCATGACGTTGAGAGTGTAATTCCCTTAAGTGATCAAATATTATGTCTAGACAAGACGTTACACACACAATGTAGTCCAGCAGAATTTGACACACAAAAACATGAACACCCTCAAGGAATTACTCATCGTTGCTAACTAATTATTATGGAATTACTCTCATACACATTTGTACAATATGCATTTATAGGAGGAATATCTCTAGGTATTCTTGCGGGCCTACTGGGTCCTTTTGTGGTGCAAAGCAAACAAGCATTTGCTTCGGACATGTTTGCGCATGTAGCGCTTGCTGGAATTGGAGGAGCATTATTGTTTGGGGCTGCTCCTTGGTGGGGCGCCCTACCAACACTTTTGTTAGTTAGTACGCTTATTTGGTTTCTACTGGAATCAGAAACATATAATCCCGAGGCCCTAGCGATGTTTTTCTTGAGTGGTGGACTAGCACTTGCTCTCGCATTTGTACATATCGCGCGTGATACCGTGTTTTCTTTTGAAACGTATCTATTTGGAAGTATTTTAACGCTCAGGGGTGTAGAAGTTGTTGTTATGGGTATTATCACAGTAGTAATAAGTCTCTTGATACTACACCTCTGGTACCCACTTATTGGGGCAACCAGAGATCCTCACTATGTAATCCCTCACAGGAAAACACCCCAACTTATCCGTTTATTATTCTTTTGGATACTTGCGTTTGTTGTCTGGATTGGTATTAAAACCATTGGAGGATTACTTATAGGATCATTGCTCGTTATTCCAACATTGGCGTGCCAAACTTGGGCACATTCTTTTAAGCAATTAGTTGTGTATACAACGAGCGTGTCAGTCCTTTCTGTATGCATGGGTCTTGGAGTCTCTCTGTATATTGACCTTCCGCCAACCAGCCTTATTATTGGATGCTTGTTTTTATTATTCACTATTCAACTCATCTTCCGTATCTTAAAAAAATAATCTACATACGATTCAAACATGCATACAAGCGGCTTACAGAATAAAATACACAGCAAGACAAGTGCTTGCAGGATGTCAGTTTAGCAATCTTGAATACTTTCGAGACAGCTTCTTTTCTGAGTTTTTTCGCTTATCTTCTTCTAATTTTGTCAGCGGCTGAACGTCAACAAGAAAATCAGCAAGTCCACCTCTCTTGTCTTCGTCTCTTTCTGTTAAGTCCTTGGGTTCACGTTGCTCTCCTCCAGGATTATCTTTTTGTAGAATTGCTTGATCTGCAGACCCTGTTGTCGTCTTTCTCACCGTGCGTGTCTGCGCATAGTGCTCTGCTCCGATCTTCTGTACATCTCCCATCAGGCCAGCAACAACCAGACCAGCAGGTACCGTATATTGATAAGATTCATCTTGTGGTATTTCTGGAATATACCGTGTGAAATCAAAAAGATTTTGCCATATAGTAGTCTCCTCAATATCTAATCCGTATGCCTCAAGCTGCTCTATATATGCGTCATTTTCATATTTACCAGCAAGTAAAACTTTCTTATCACTCACAGTTTCTAGGTGAGCTCTAAGAATCTGTCCGGTTCTGGGGGAAAAGATATCTTGTTTAGTCATCTTTTCTAACACCTTTGTTTCATATCCTGTCACCTCAAGTACATAGGTCGTATCATAATTTGCAAACAAGCAAATTCTCTTTGCATCAGTCTGCCATGGAACAAAGACGCCCCTGAGAGAGTCGATTCCTTCTTTAACATGAATATCACTGTATCCCGCAAAAAGTATCGCTTCTATTTTGTGAGGGTCTCCGTCTTTCCGTACAATAATACGTGTGTCTTCACTCAGTGAAGCATTCAGTTTTCTAACCACTTCAGTAAACTCAATCATGTTTACGACTTTTCCTTGTTTCATGACATCGTATGGCACAGTGATCTGGCCAAAAGAAGAAAGGGTTAGTAGCCCCTCTTTATGTCTCTCAACTTCCACAAAACGAATTGATCTATCTGAAAAAGAGATTCCAGCAATATGTTTTGGAGATTGTTTAATCGCGTCTGTGACTACTGGCAGTAACATAATCTCATTGTACTATATATCGTATTAAAATAGCTTGTACGCAAGTAGAGCAACAGATACCGCAAGTAAGGCCGCAAATGCAAATACATTCTTAAATACAGCTTCCAGTGCTGCCACTCCATATTTTCTTCCCACCCATGCAGAAAGATAGTATCTAATAGTTCGTCCAATAAAGAACATAATCGTAAATGGCACTATAGCAACCTTGAATACACCTACGCTGAACGTAAAGACAGAAAGTGGAATTGGAACCGAGGCAAGTGCAGATGAAAACGCAAACAGAGATGCAATATTTATAGTTACACCATTAAACTCGACGGTACGTCTGAGTAGCTCCCCTGCTGTTTCTATTTGCTCAAGACCAAACGTATTTTCAAAGAGCCCTAATGTTGCTCCACTAAAGTAAAATCCAGCAAAATACAAAGAAAGGTACCCAAAAAGTGAAACAATTCCAGATACAAGACCAATTACCCATAGTGGTACGTGTTTATTTTTAATTGCGTACACTGCCAAGATTGGCTCAAGTGGAAGTATCAAGAGGTACGTATCAATCAAAACAATAATCGGCAGCAAATAAATACCATGACGAGAGCCAAGCATTCTGTCTGTCCACCTTACAATCCTCATCTGTTTTAACTCTTCGAAAGATTCTTCAAGAGTTTCTTGAAAAAAAGTAGGTTTATTGGGTCTTGTCTCTTGTTTTATATCCATACAAGACTATGAAGCCTGTGTCCCAGGAGCAATAACTGTATCTGGCTCCAAGATTGAGAAGTTATCTTTGTCATGTACTGCAAAAATCATTCCTTGTGATTCATGACCAAAGATCATTCGTGGCTCAAGGTTTGTCACAAACATTGCCTGCCTTCCTGCGAGTGTTTGAAAATCGTCAAAATATGTCTTAATCCCTGACACAATTTGTCGCGGACTTTCCTCTCCAGTGTCTACCTGTAGTAACAGTAATTTGTCAGATTTCTCAATTGCCTCAACAGACAGAATAGTTCCAACTTGTACTTGTACTTTCTGAAAGTCATCGTAGGTAATGTTCCCGTCTGTTCGGAGCCCTGTCTCAACTGCATGTTTTACTGTCTTCGCTTTTTCAGCAACAGAACCAGTTGTTTCTTTTGTTTTTTCAACAACTTTTGAAGTAACTTCTTGTGCCTCTTGTTGTAGTTTTTCAGCTGTTTGTTTTAACTCTTCTTTAAACTCTTGTGCTTCTAGAGAAGTGAAGATTCTTTTAAATTTATCTAAAATTGATTTCATAGTATGGTGATTACAGGATTATTATGTACCTATTATAACAACGGTTATGTTTTTGTACTATCCAAGAAACTTTGTAGAACTACAGCGGCCGCACCAGCATCAATATGTTTTGGTGCTTTGTGCCCTACATCTATTCTGTTTGACTTTGTGCTGCGACGCACAGCCTTGGTAACTCCCCATTTTGCTTGCATAGACGAAAAGATCTCTGTGTACATATGGATTGGCAGACCCACATCTTTCCGACACATCTGAACAAATAAATCTATATGTTTCTGAATAGTATTTGGATTTCCTTGCATGTCGTGAGATTGTCCAACCACAAGTGCTTGGACCCCCTCTTGCTTAATAATCTCTATGAACGTTCTGAAAAAATCTGCGTCATTATCTACTATGCCATATGCTGTAGCTATGTGACCGCCTGAATCAGAGATTGCGAGTCCTATGCGTCTGCTTCCATAATCTATTCCTAAATATTTCATGCATGTATAGTACCACGAGAAGACTGTTGTCTTTTTGTCTAGATTTGCTACTATTGCGAATATTCAGTACCTGCATTTCATGCATATATGATATATATGCCTAAGTGGTGGAATTGGTAGACACGCCAGCCTTAGGAGCTGGTGCCTTCGGGCGTGGAGGTTCGACTCCTCTCTTAGGTACTAAGAATAAGAAAACATCGCGTACGCGATGTTTTCTGTTTTTCTTGTATATGAGAGAAGATATTAAAAATAAAGCAGCGACATCTTATGAGCGTAGTGAATTAGAAACTTGCGTCAACAAACCCCAA
>CALGNJ010000037.1 GCA_937958705.1 Minisyncoccota bacterium
GAAACACAAAACCAATTAACTTTTTCATGAAACTCTCCTAAAACTTAAAAATTGTTTGATTACGATATATATCATAATTAATATTAATATATTTGTCAAGTGAAATAGCCCTTACGAACTATCTTAAATATACGTGCTAGAGATGTGGGACGATGTTAGAACTTTTTATGAGACTCAAACGCTTTGATAAGCGCAATTTTATATTCATCATTTAGAAAATATTCACTATCATCAAAATCAATAATTTCATTCAAACCAAACCACTCATGATCAGAATGTTCATCGCTCAACCTAACCTTCAAGCCTTCGGACTCAACTAAGTAGCACAAAAGCATGAGACCCCTGCCGTTATTTATATCTTTTTGGTATCTATAAGCGTGAAGAAGATTTTTTATCTCAAAATTTTTATCCAAAGACACCTCTTCTATCAATTCTCTTTTTAGCGCATCCATTATTGTTTCTTCACCGTCAATCCTTCCGCCAGGCAGATCCCAAAATTTAGCACCGTCCAGACCCAGTCTCTTCAAAAGCAAAACTTTATTATCTTGGATTATCACACCTTTAATTCCGACGTTAAAATCTTTTATATTCATGTTAAGAGTATATCAAAATAGCTCTTACGAACTACTCTGAAATATGCGTGCTACCGGACTAGGACTCGAACTTTTATAAAATTGGTTTTATCCAAGATCTTTTTTAAGGCCAGATGAATTCTCGCGAGTGTATAAAGAAGAGTGTTGCGTTTTACGTTTTTAAACAAGATGAATGGAGATTTTTGTTTCAGAACCAGATGAAGTTCAAGGAGGCAAAGGAGTGGTTTGTGAGACGTATGTGCTATACGGTGATTAAACTACGACTGAAGCTGACGAAGAAATTCGCTGGTCTCTGGGATTAAAATGGGTTTTTGGCACCTCTAACTTCAAAGTGAAGATGATTACCAGACGAGTTACCCGTTGTTCCTACATATCCAATTACTTGTCCTTGGACTACGTTTTGCCCCCGGTTAACAATCACAGAAGATTGATGAGCGTATAGTGTTTGTGTTCCATTAGAGTGTTCAATTGCTACGTATTTACCATATCCACCATTCCACCCAGATTTCTTTGAAATGATTACTTTTCCTGATGCTGATGCAAGGATGGGTGTTCCCTTCGGAGCTGCAAAATCGACTGAGTTAAATCCGTGTAGTCCTCGTGATTTACCCCAACCATTGATTGGTCGCAGGTAGTAATTTGAATAATTTGGTCCACCAGTACCTCGGAGCCGTGAGGTTTTCACGCCGTTTTTCCAGGTATAGGTTATACCAGTTGTTACTTCAAGTAGTCCTGATGGGCTCCGTACTGTACGTAGTTTTCCTCCAGATACTCGCACCGGTCCAGATGTTTTAGCTGACGCAATAACAGTTTTTGGTTTTGCAACTGTTTTTATAATTCCTCCAGGAATGGTGATGTCGTTACCTGCTACTAGTTTGTCTTTATCAATTCTGTTATATGCAAGGATTTCATCAATGTCTCCATCATACTTTTTTGCAATCTCTGAAATGGTGTCTCCTTTTTTGATTGTGTGAATGACTCCAGACACAGGGAGAATGATTAGTTTTTGTCCTACTTTAAGATTCTTTTTACCTAAGTTATTTGCCCACCGAATAGTATTTTGCGATACACCAAATGATTCTGATATTTCGGAGATAGTATCTCCTTGTCTTACGATGTAGATGTTTGTTGAGTGTCCAGTTCGCTCTACAAATCCTCCATCAAAATTATCAAGCACAGAACGAT
Organism: Minisyncoccota bacterium; assembly: GCA_937958705.1. GTDB lineage: Bacteria > Patescibacteriota > Minisyncoccia > Phycocordibacterales > JAHDEI01. The sequence continues at coordinate 1,779 of CALGNJ010000037.1, forward strand.
TTCCAACGAGGGCGTTGTCAACGGTCTCGTAGACGGCTCCTCCGTATGCCAGACTATTTTTGAATGTAGTTGGCTCTAGCAGTTTGATTGTTTGTACGTTTGTGTAGTCGGTGTGAGCTGGCTTATTTACTTCTTGTTCAGAAGCGAGCACAGATAAGAATGATAGAAAAAAGACACTGATGACAATGAGTCCAGTGATAAGAGTTGTTTTATTGTCCCTGAGCGCAGTAGCAAGCGGCATATGGGCCGAGGGTATTTCTGAGTTGTCAGTCATATATAAAAAGTGTCTGAGCGCCAAAAAGCTAAGAGCTTTTCTTACTACCCATTGTAAGACACCATTATTATGAGTCAAAAGTGTATGTGGATAAGGTATGGGTAATCTAGCGGCATATTTTGTTAGGAGTTGCCTTGTTGGTTATTTGTCTCAAATGTAGTTATAATCTGTCTATGATAGTACGCAGCTCTTCCTCTTTATACAGTATATACACGTTTCTTTTTCTAGTTATAGCTATTTGTGTTCCCGTTATTGCAGATGCGGGACAATCAGATCGTTTCAAGGGGTGGGCGTGGTCTTCTAACATTGGATGGATTTCTTTTAATTGTACAAACACAGATTCATGCGACACCATAGATTATGGAGTCACTATATCAAATGACAATACGACATTGTCTGGGTGGGCGTGGTCTTCTAACATTGGATGGATAGATTTTTCTGGAGTGAGTGCTTCGCAGCCAACATTTCAGATTCTTGGGTCAGCAAGTGCGATTGCTGGGACAGCTGAGAATGATGGATGGGATGGACGTATTGAGCTCTATGATGACAGTCCGATCGCGTATGGAATAGTTGTTGAGTCTGATTTTGAAGTCGCGGGCTATGCATGGGGAGATGATGTAGTCGGATGGGTTTCTTTTAATTGTGAGAATCAGAGTTCTTGTGGAGCCGTAGATTATCAAGTGACGGTAGAGCCATTCTTCTTTGACTTTACAGCATCTGTAGGGACAAGCCCTGCTAACAGGGTCTCTAACGGTGGGTCAACCACATTAAGCTGGACTACAAGTGGCGCAACATCGTGTACTGCGTCTGGAGCACCTGGAACCGGATGGACCTCACCTGCTACAAAACCAGCTGGTGAACCATCAACAGGACAAGAGACTATTTTGGGTTTAACTGAAGACACAACGTTTGTACTTACTTGTCAGGATGCTGCTAATAGAACTATCACGCGGACACTTCTTATTTATGTGAATCCACCAGCTCCCTCATTAGTAATGAGTGTTGATGATGACAACATTCCGCTTAACACCGCAACTACCATTAATTGGGATGCAGAACACATTGCAAGTTGTGATAAATCGGGAGTATGGGGAACCGGCTCAGCATCTGTGGGAGCTGGGCAGTCAGAGTCTACTGGGAATTTATCTGATCTTGAGAACTTCTTTAACCTGACGTGTTATAGCTCGTACCCTGCCATTTATCCAGACCCAGTTTTTGCGCAAGTGCTTGTTAATGTTGAGAAATTGACAGTTCAGCTTAGTCTTGATGATGAAAGCATACCCTTTGCTGACCCTACTGAATTAACATGGGTCTCAACCTTTGCTAATGCATGTACAGCATCTGGCGCAACAGAGACAACCTGGGACTCACCGGCAGCAAAAGGAATCGTTACTGATCAGGTGTATACAGAGATTATATATAGAGCCGGCACAACCGAGCCACTGGATACAGGAAATTACACATTTACTCTTACATGTACCGGAAATGTAGGACAAGCCCCTATTGCACGACAAGCCACACTTAAGGTTGGACGAAATCCAAAATTCTCTGAAGAAGTGGGTACAAACCCAGATAACTAATAATATTCTTCTCATGTCCAAAAATAAAACCCACCAATGCTCTTGGTGGGTTTTATTTTTTATAAAGAAGTACGGGTAAATGTTATACTACTAAAGATAACCCATTGTTATAGTTATATTATATGGATACACACTTAGATACAATTTTATTCCGAGATACCTTATTAGAAACACGATTTCTCTCTGCTGAAGATTTGGCATTTGCAGAACACAAAGCTCATACTGAAGATAAGCCACTACCTCATGTCCTGCTGGAGCTCGGACTACTATCACAAGCAGAAGTAACTAAGATACTCGCACTCACTCAGGGAGTTGTCTTTGTTGACTTAACTAAAAAGAACATTAGCCCAGAAGTAATGCAAATGATTCCGGAGCCAGTCAGTCGTACAGCGGGCCTTGTATGTTTTGAATCATCAGACACACATCTAGGTGTTGCGTGTGTCGACCTTTCGGCAGTTCAACATATTGAGGGAATGCATAACAAACAGGTTGTCCCGTACCTAACAGATAGCAAATCTTTGAAAACTATTTTAAAAAAGTATCAACAAAACCAGTCAGAAACATTTGGTGAACAAATTACTTCTCAGCTCAGGAAAATTAGAAACCCAGATTCATTCAAGTCTTTTGAAGAGCACTTGCCACATAGCTTTGTAACAGAGATTGCGGAGGATATTTCTACTGACACACTTCTGAAGAGTCTGTTGGCACACGCCACTTCTTCTCACGCATCACACGTATACATTACCCCAACGGAGTTTGATACCAGCGTCGCGTACCGAATCGATGGTGGTTTATATGATGCAATGAAGTTGCCACAATCAATTATGCCTTCTTTAGTTATTAAATTGAGACACATGATTGATGCTCCGGTGATGAAGCGAGAAACAGCACGGGTAGTTTCTGGGTATGCGGTTATTACTCAAGACGGCGGTGATGTTTCTTTGCAGATCTTGCTTTTTAAAACTCCTCACGGGACAAAAGCGGTTATCAGAATGCTTCCTGTTGGAACATTGTTTGATGCTATGGAGCATGTGCTCGGCTCAAAATCACAACAGGAGCTTGTGTACACATATCTACGTCATTCAAAACTGATTTTGGTATCTGGTGGGAAAAAAACAGGGGTGACTCGAACATATTATGGATTATTAGAACACCTGTCTCTGAAGCAAAAAGAGGTTATGAGCATCGAAGATCCAATTGAAGTAGTGCTGCCACGAATTACTCAACTTGCTTCAAATAGTAAAAAAGACTCTAAGAAAGTTTTTGTGCAAGCTTTGTCCGCCCGTCCTGATGTGATTGGAGTCTCTCCTTTTAATCTTAGACAGCATGCGGCAGTTTTTGCTGCAACAAAATCTGGGACACAATGTGTCCTCGAGATTGATACGATGCAAAACTTTGTGACACTTCTGGACAATAACAAGTTGTTTGTGCCTGAGATTATTTCTTCTTTCGGACTTATTTTTTCTCATGCAACATTCAGGTCTGTAGATGAAAACGAAAAGAAATCTGTAACTCTTTCTTCGGCTGAGATCAACAATATCACTAAATATATTTCACAAGGAGAGCTTATTAATTTCTTGCGTCACGAAGGAGTTATTGAAGATTCAGTAACGAGTCTTTCAAAAGTTTCATTCACTGCACGCAAACGAGTTCCTGCGAAAAAGCGAGCTCGGCCAGAGTACGAGACAGTATTTGTGCGTGGAGTTACTACTGGCGCTGACGTGTTAAGACTTGCAGGATCGACATCACCAACGAAAGTTGTGTTCCAAAAACAAGTGCGCACAAGCGAGAAACGAGCCGTGCTTGAGAATGCACTAATTCGCTCTATCAGTGGAGAGATTTGTATTCGTGATATTCTCAAATACCTGAACAACTAAATTCTTTTTAAAATAGGCGAATTGCTTTGTTAGGTTCTTCGTGATTTTATTCATCGTACGTTTGTACGCCTCCAAAATCACTCCTCTCTGCCGCGCACTTCATCCTATTTTAAAAAGAATTACACTCCTACTGATGCCCAAAGACAAAAGCACAATCCATAGGATTGTGCTTTTGTTATACTTATAGAAATAAAAAATAATATGACAAAAATTGCAGCATTCAATTGGAAGCTAAAACCAACAAGTCTCAAAGACGCCCAAGCGACAATTCGTTCGCACAAGAAATATGCTAAACAGTATCCGACAGTCCAGGTAGTCTCAGCACCACCCATGCCGTTTGTTCATAAACTTATTTCAGATACAACTCCCCTGTCTCTCTCAGCGCAAGATATGTCTACCAAATTAGATGGTGCGCATACAGGACAAAGTTCTGTAGCAATGTTGCGAGAGGTTGGGTGTTCACACGTTATTGTTGGTCACTCAGAGAGGCGAGCTGAATTTGGAGAAACAAGTCGTATGGTTTCTGAAAAAGCGTTGCTCGCCATTGAACAAGGACTGACTCCTGTTATTTGTTTTGGTGAGGATGAGCGAGACTCACAAGGACGGTATATTGATTTACTTACAGAACAGCTGACCACCTCCCTTTCTTTGGTCCCAGAAAAACACGCATCAAAAGTAGTACTTGCATACGAGCCCATTTGGGCAATTGGAACGGGAGCAACCATTACCACGGACGACCTCTTCTCTACACTTATTTTGATCAAGAAAATTTTAGTTGATATATACGGAGACCGGCGTGCTAAGAAAATTAAAATTTTATACGGTGGGTCTGTTAAGGATTACAACGCGGATGAGCTCGCTGCAGTTCCCGGGGTTTCTGGGTTTTTGGTTGGAGGAGCATCACACAAGCCAGAGATGGTTAAGGCAATCATTGCATCTCTTTCTTAAAAAATGAACGAATTGCTTTGTCAGTTTCGGTGAATATTTTTTCACCGTACAAGATAGTGTGCTTCAAAAATATTCACCTCACTTCCGCGCACTTCATTTCATTTTTTAAGAAAGTGTGTGTCGCTCAGTTTGTGCAGTTTAAGATAATATCAAGTAAATTTGGAGTTTTTGATATACTTGAGGGACTATGAATACACCAAACATACCTACTTGCATAACAGAATACACAGGAGACTTATCAGGCAAGAAAGTTATTGTGAGAGCTGAACTGAATGCACCGGTTTCTGATGGAATGATTGAAGACGACTTTAGAATACAAAAGTTCTTACCTACTCTCCAGTATCTTCAGGAAAAAGGTGCAATTACTATTGTTTTGGCTCACATGGGTCGAGACCCAGAGGATACACTAGAGCCTGTTGCTGAGTATCTTTCAGATCATGTTCACACCATGATGTTTTACAAAGACTTCTTCCACTCATATGGTACAGATGAATTTGTAAAAAATACTAACACGTTACAAGAAGACCTATCACATGCTACTCCAGGAGATGTATTCCTCTTGGATAATATACGTCAAACAGGAGCTGAGAAGAAAAATGATTCAAAACTATCAGAAATCCTAGTGAATTTAGCCGACCTGTATGTTCACGAAGCCTTTCCAGCAGCACACAGAAAACATATGTCTACATACGGTATTCCAACATTGTTTTCACGGGAAACAAAGTTCTCTGGAATAACATTTCACAGGGAACATCAGATGTTGTCAAAAGCACTTAAACCAACATCACCATCACTTTTTATACTAGGTGGTGCAAAATTTGATACTAAACTACCACTAATAGAGTCTTTTCTACCTATTTATGATCACATAATGATTGGAGGTGCACTAGCAAACAACATTTTTCAGCTAGCTGGCTTTAATGTTGGACAATCTCTTGTTGAAGATGTAACACCAGAGCAGGAAGAATCATTAAAGAAGGTTCTTGCAAATGATAAATTCTTACTGCCAAATAGAGTTACTTGTGAAACAGTTTCAGGTGAAACAATTGAAAAAGATATCTCTGAAGTATTGGACACAGATACAATTTATGATATATCCACAGAATATATTAACTCGATTTCTGAGCACGTAACAAATGCTAAAAGCATCTTATGGAATGGACCTCTTGGTTATTACGAGGGAGGATTTGACGCTGGAACAAAAAGGCTCGCAGAGCTAGTTGGTCAATCTGACTCTTTCTCAATTGCTGGAGGCGGTGATACAGTTGATGCAGTTTACAAGACTACACAAGAAACCCATTTTGATCATCTTTCAAGTGCAGGAGGAGCGATGATTGATTATTTATCGGATGGTGAGCTGCCAGGAGTTAATATTCTTCTACAAGACCTCAAATAAAATAGTTTCACAGGAAACAATAAAAATCGTTACTAATCATTTGTGACGATTTTTTAATAGGTAAAGCCTTACTTGGTTTCACGCGAAACATTGGTGAGAACACCACGCGGTGTTATAATGTGTTTATGACAAAAATCTCCTTAGATATACCTAATGAAGTTTCATATGTAACAGAAAACCTGCAGGCTGCAGGATACGAAGCATATTTTGTAGGTGGGTGTGTTCGGGATCTTTTACTGCAAAAGCAGCCTAATGATTGGGATGTAACCACAAATGCAACCCCTGACCAGATACAGGATGTTTTTGAACATACCTTTTGTGAAAATGACTTCGGAACTGTTGGCGTTGTAAACGATGGTGTTGTTTCACAAGTAACTAGACTCGATGAAACAATAGTGTATAACCCATATGCATATGAAGAGGTTTCAGGTGAAACAAAAGAGCAGTTAGATGAGAAAGCACGCCTGGATTCATTAAAAGTTGTTGAGGTTACTCCATACAGAACAGAATCCGTATATTCTGATAACAGACGCCCAGACGAGATAAAATTTGCTAAGACTCTTGCAGAAGACCTTGAGCGACGAGACTTCACTATTAATGCACTCGCGTACGATTCAGTTTCACATGAAATTATAGATATGTACTCAGGAATTCAGGACCTTGAGAAACAAATTATCAACACTGTGGGTGATGCAGATACTAGATTTCAAGAAGATGCCTTGAGAATGATGCGTGCGGTTAGATTTTCTGCGCAGTTAGGTTTCACGATTAACAAAAAAGTTCAGGAATCAATTAGAAATAACCAAGAATTGTTACACAATATCTCTAGGGAACGCATCAGGGATGAGTTCACAAAGATATTAAATACAAATGAACCAATGAACGCCTTATTATTAGCCAAAGAATTACACGTGCTAGACCACGTGTCACCTCATCTATCACGTGGTATTGGTGTGAAACAAAACGGAGCCCATATCTATGATGTTTTCGAGCATAACATTAGGACTATGCAGCATGGTGCAGATAAAGAATGGCCTATGGTTATACGTCTTGCCGGACTATTTCACGATATTTCTAAGCCAGAAACTCGACGTTTTTCAAAAGAGAAGAATGATTATACGTTTTATGGGCATGAAGTAGTTGGAGCACGTGTGACAAAAAAGGCTCTTGAAGATCTGAAATATCCAACAAAGATTATTGACAAAGTTACAACGCTTGTTCGTTGGCACATGTTTTTCTCAGACCCAGACCAAATCACTCTTTCTGCGGTACGTAGAATCATTCGAAATGTAGGACCAGATAATGTGTGGGACTTAATCAGGTTACGTATTTGCGACCGTATTGGTATGGGGAGACCTAAAGAGAAGTCATATAGACTACGTAAATATGTTTCAATGATGGATGAGGCAATGAGAAGCCCTATATCAGTCAAAGATTTAAAACTAAATGGTGATGAGATTATGGAGATGTTTGACCTGAAGCCAAGCAAAAAGATTGGATATTTGCTGAAGGCTCTCATGAGTATTACCTTAGAGACTCCAGAAAATAATAATAAAGAGTATCTTGTTGAGAAAGTGAAAGAATATCTTGCAATGCCAGAAGAGAGACTTGTTGCGCTTGCTCAGTCAGGAGAGACTGCGATAGACGCTGCGGAGAAAGAGGAGGTGAGAAAGATCAGAAGAAAACATAGGGTACAATAAGACCACGGTTTAGTACCGTGTTTTTTTATTGTATGTTTGTAGATAGCGACACATCAGATCATGAACTAGTCATTGGAGCATTGGAAGATGCTGATAATTTTGGACAGATCATTGATAGATATGAGAAACCTCTTGATAGATATATCAGGTCAATTTCCGGTGCAAAGCAGGATGATAGAGAAGATTTATTGCAAGAGATATTTCTTGCGGTATACCAAAATCTTCGAAGCTATAAACCCTCTATAAAATTTTCATCTTGGATTTATAGAATTGCACACAACAAAACAGTCTCTTGGTGGAGGAAGCACAAGAAGGAACTCTCAGACATATCTGTTGAAGAGCACATAGACTTTGTCACCACGCTATTTAATGAAAATAATATTGAGCAAGACATCGAGCGAAGTCATCTTGTTGCTGCAACAAAGTACTCACTCGAGAACATAAAAGAACAATATAGACAGATTCTCATTCTTGGATTCTGGGAAGAAAAATCATATAAAGAGATTGCAGATATTATGAGATCATCGGTGGGGACAGTAGGCACAAGAATGAAGAGAGCAAAAAAACAATTTATTAGTAAGTTTAAAGAATATGAGCAAAATTAAATCACAAGTTCTGAAAAATATAAAACAAAATGGAATAGAGCCTACCTCTAAATTTTATTTCGTTACTCGAAATTACTTCTTTGTTCTTTTATTTGTTGTTTCTGTTGTGGTTGGTGCTGTTAGTTTTTCAGCGATTTTAAATGATTTGGTTATAGGTTCACGGTTTTACGCAGGTGCTCCGCTGTTTGTCGCGCCCACGCTATTTATCCAGACAATACCATTCTTTTGGTTGGCACTCTTGGTTGTTTTCACTGTAAGTGCTTGGTTTAACTACAAGAGAACAGAGAGTGCACACAAACGCGAAAACGGGATGATTGTTCTCGCTTCGATACTTTTCTCTCTTTTAATAGGACTTGGACTCTTTAGGGTTGGTGCCGCCCAACACTTAGATGTAGTTATGAAAACATATGTGCCTTTGTATAGGGTTACCATAGAAGAGAAGTTGGAGAGAAACGCAGCCTACCTGGAAGACAAGCATTTAAACGAGCGGGCCATTATGATGATGCTTGAGAGAGAACGACTCCGGACACTGTGTCTAAACCAACAACGAGATGATTGCTTTGATAATAAAACCTCAGTTACTATTAAAGTGAAAGAAAACTAAGGGGCTGGATGTAATATGTAATACATGTCATCAATATGTAACAGAGAGGAACTGACAAACGAAGAACTTATGGCAGGCTTATCGGCTGAGCCTGATTTGTATGCAGTCATCATGGATCGATATACAGACAAATTGAGTCGATATATAAAAAGAATATCTTTCGTAAGAGAAGATGAACTTGAAGATATTTTACAAGAAGTATTTGTTAAGGCATACGAGAAATCTACATCTTTTGATAGGTCGCTTTCTTTTAATGCATGGATTTATAGAATTACTCATAACACAGCAATTAACTATTGGAAGAAGAACAAGCGATACCGCGAGGGAGAGTCTCTTGATGAAGACGAATCTGAGTACCTGGAGAGAATGCTTGCAGATAATTCAACCCTTGAGGAGATTATGAGGGGAGCCGATATCAGGCTCGTACAGTCGGCTCTCAAAAATATCAAGGAGAAATATAGGGCAATTTTGATATTACGTTTCTTTGAAGAGCAAAATTATCAAGAAATATCAGATGTATTAAAGATACCTCCCGGAACAGTAGCAACAAACATCCACCGAGCGAAGAAGGCGCTCGCAAAACAAGTCACATTATTAGAGAAACCTAAACGCACATAACTATCATGAATGATTTTAAAGAAAAAATCCTAGAAGGAATCAAGAAAGGAGAGATTAAAGCTGAGTCACGATGGCAGTTTTTGGCGCACGATTATTTCTTTTGGTCTTTAACAGGTGCCTCAACTGTTCTTGGCTCACTCGCAGTATCTTCGGTACTGCATAGAATTGCAGTAGACCAGGCACCACTTGCGCCACACATGAGAAGCCTCGAAGCAATCCCTGTGTTTCTCCAAACAATACCGTATCTGTGGATTGTAGTACTGTTTGTGTTAGGTGCCGCTGCATGGTTTAACTTTAACAAGACATCTCGCGCGTATAAACATCAACTGATTGTATTATTGAGTATGTTGGTGGTTACAATGTTAATGGGTGGAATATTATTTGCCGGCGGTGTAGGAGGTGTTGTTGATACAGAGATGAGGAAACGAGTACCTGCGTTTGAGAAACAACGGATTAAAAGACAAGAGATTCGAAACCAATTTTTACAGAAGCGAGGAGACAAGACACTCAGAATTCAAAACAGAAACGCGCAGCCGTATCCAATTGCGTCCCCACAAAGATTTCGGTAACGCGCCGATATAAAACTGCACGCTAGTGCAGTTTTATTGTGTTGAAATTTGAAAGTGAAAGAAAATTGAATCTAGGCTGTAGTAATAGGTATGAGAAACAAGTTGACTCATACATTACAATCAATACAAATAAATTATGAAACAAAAAACAGGACACCTAATTGCCGGAGGACTAGTCGGAGCAACACTTATGATTGCAGGATCAGCATTTGCCTCAATTCCCCAAGAAGCAAAAGATGCAGTTGCAAACGGAGACTTCGCTGCATTTCAAGTTGCAGTAGAGGGGACACGAACTGCAAACTTACCAGAGGAAGTTTTTGAACTTAAGGTTGATTTATACGAAGCGAAAGAATCTGGAGAGGAAGACAGGATCACAGAGATTAAAGCTGAGCTTAAAGAATACAAGTCTGAAAAACGATCCGCACATAAAGAAACTCGAGAAAATAGACGAGCAGCTGTGGAGTCTAGAGACTACAACGCTTTTGTGACGTTAGTACCAGAAGGACGAGATGTGCCATCTGAGCAAGTATTTAATCTACTTGGTGATTTCCAAGATGCACGAGAAGCGGAAGATGAGGATGCAAAAGCTGAGATTAAAGCTGAACTATCAGAGCTTGGTTTTGAAAAACCAGAGCGGAAGAAAGGAGCACGAGGTGATCGAGGAGATAAGTCACAACGTGGAAATCGATAAACATACTCAAATAAACTAATGATAAACAAAAATGGCGTGGTCGTTTTTGTTTGATGTACAAGTGACATAAATTGAGTTTTCGTGCGTATTAGTATATGTAGGTGACCGAAAGGTTGCCTGCAACAATAAAAAACAAAACAAAAACATTCGCAGAGAATATATAGCTACTA
>CALGNJ010000038.1 GCA_937958705.1 Minisyncoccota bacterium
GTTCTCTTGAAATTTCTAAAACACATATTCGAAATCATGTTCTTCCGCGTGTGTTCTCTCTTTTTTATAAACAAGAAAAAGACACCGCTCTTTCATACAAAGAGGTTCGAACTGTTATTGATGCGCTAATCGACAAAGAAGCAATTGTTAAAGAAGTGTTTAACGGATACGCTCGAGGCATCAACAGCCCCCTACCTCCTACTTCTCGGTATACGTCACAGTACGAACCTGACACCACAGCAAAAGAAGATAGACTAGAATCTGCTCGTGCATTACTCAACAAAAATTCATGGAAATTTGATACAGAAAAAAACCTTTGGACCAAAAAAATCAACAACAAAGACGTGGACTTAGCGTTTACATTACACGCACCAAATTCAGATGATCTCATACTAACTGCAAATAGAATTAGGAACGACCTAGCTGAACTAGAGATCCCAGTTACTGTTCTCTACCAGGACATTGAGTCTCTGACCCAAGACGTAATCAGACCTCGAGAGTATGAAATGTTGCTCTTTGGGTACGTAACAGATATCCCAGCTGATCTTCACCCCTTCTGGCATTCCTCAGGAAGAATTGATCCTGGATTAAATATCGCTGAGTATGTTAATATAACGAGTGATAAAGAGCTCGAAACTATTAGGACAGAAACAGATGAAGAAAAACTATCTTCTTCATACACAAAACTACAAGAAGAAATACGTACTGACGTACCTGCAACGTTTCTGTTTAGTCCAGAGTTTATCTATCTTCAAAGAGAACATATCAGACAAGATGCTTCATCTGGATCACTAGCATTTCCTCATGATAGATTTCGGAATGCTGAAAGTTGGTACATAAAGACAGAAGAGATACTTCCGCTCTTTCTAAAGTAACCAAGACAGGGATTGTCCATAAATATAGTTGATGTACTGCATCACCTACAGTTTGTGAATAATTAATAAAAATATGAATACAAACACACAACAAAATAGTGGTCCAAGCCACCGAGTTGGGAATAAAAAAACCCGACCACACGCTCAAAGTAAGCCGCGAACAGATGCGCCAACAAGAGCACCTGCAACAACATCAAGTTCAGCTAAACCTACGCAAGGACAGAATCGTTCCCGGCGGCCTGCACACAATGGTGCGCAAAGACCCTCTCGGCCTTCACACAACCGAGGCTCAAATGGTCCAACACGAACAAAGAAGCACTTACACCCTGCAGCTGGAGGAAAAGTACAAAAGCGTCGTCCATTTCATGGATCAAAGAAACACGTAGATAGGCGTCCTGTTCCAAAAATCGAAGGTGAAACAGTACGTGTAATTCCACTTGGAGGAGTTGAAGAAGTTGGACTAAACATGTGTGCTGTTGAGTACAAAGAAAACATCTGGGTATTTGATGCTGGGTTTCAATTTGTCTCAGAAGCAGAGATGCCGGGAGTCGACTACACACTTCCAAACATTACCTACCTTGAGCAAAATAAACACAAAATCAAAGGACTTATTATTACCCATGGTCACTTAGACCATATTGGAGGTATTCCATTCCTGATCGCTCGTCTTGGTAATCCAACTATATACACAAGAAATCTAACTGCAATCATGATCAAAAAGCGAATGCATGAGTTCCCTAACGTACCAACTCTTGATTTCCACGTAGTTGAACCAAATGACACCATGATGATTGGTGACCTTGAGTTCTATTTTTTTGCTGTGACTCACTCTATTCCAGACTGTATCGCTACTTCAATCAGAACACCTCACGGAAATATTGTTATTACCGGAGATATCAAGCTTGAGCACAAAGACGGTATTCCTGTACCGGGTGAAGTTGAACATTGGGCGCAAGTAACCAAAGAAGATAACATCATGCTTCTTTCAGATTCAACCAACTGTGAAAACCCAGGATGGTCAATTCCAGAACCACGAATTCATGACAATGTGGATGAAATCATTAGAAACGCACAAGGTCGAATTATGATTGCAACATTTGCATCTCAATTTCGACGTATGATTGCGTTTATGAAATCTGCTGAGTCACAAGGTAAAAAAATTATCCTTGAAGGACGATCAATTAAAACTAACTTGGAAATTGCTAAGCTGGCAGGTAAATATACTCCAGCCGACGGAGTAATTATCCAAGCAGCAGATATCGATAAGTACCCAAGTGACAAGATCCTTATTCTTTGTACTGGAGGACAAGGAGAGCAATTTGCTGCCCTACCTCGAATGGCTCGTGGAGATCACAAGTACGTTAAGTTAAATAACCGAGATACAGTAATTCTTTCATCATCAGTAATCCCAGGTAATGAAATCTCTGTTCGTAACCTTATGGACTTACTACACCGAAATAATGTACGTCTTATTTCATACAAGACATCTGACGTTCACTCAACTGGACACGGAAACCAAGAGGAGCTTAAGTGGATTATTAATACGGTGCACCCAACGTACATGGTTCCAGCATACGGATATCACTCTATGCTTAAAATCCACAAGCGTCTTGCTATCGAAACAGGAATGGATGACGAACACGTAATTGTTCCTGATAATGGATCAGTAATCGAAATCAAAGGAAAAGACGACGTTACAGTACTACCCATGAAAGCACCGTCTGCACCAATCATGGTTGATGGGTTTTCTATCTCAGACATGCAACACACAGTGATTGCTGACAGGCAGCTTCTATCTTCAGACGGAATATTTGTAACTGTTGTTTCAATTAACGTAGCGAAGAAGCAAATGCAGAAATCTCCAGATATTATTTCTCGAGGGTTTGTGTACCTACGTGAATCACAAGATCTTCTATCTCAGGCGCGAGGAATTATTAAACGAGTTACAGAAGAGCAAATCCGTAACTCTGACGGAAATCGAATTGATGTTGAGACTTTGAAGAAGCAAATTCATAAACACCTGGAACGATTCTTGCTTAGAAAGACCAATAAGCAACCCATCATCATCCCCGTAATTTTAGTGGTGTAGGCAGCTTCCAAAATAGGCGTATTACATCGTCAGGTAAGTAAAATATTTTCTCAATGTATAAGACATACATCTCTCAAATATTTGACTTCCCTTCCTTGTACTACATCCTATTTTGAAACCTTAGGTTTTGTAGTGACTTACTGAAGGATAGAAAAAGAGTGATGTGTACGCATCACTCTTTCTACATTATTAAGCAAGAATAATCTACACGTTAGTGCATATTAAATTAAAGAGTTATTCTTAACATATCAGCTTTTTTTGGGTTTAAAGTCGCCTTTCAATAACGCTTAGTGAAAATCTTGATCAACGATGATATGACCGTTGTCAAAACAGCCATACTCCATAGTTGAATTTGTTGCATCAAAGTTTAGATAAGTTATACAAAATCTATCTGCATAGCCAACAGCTGCTTGTATCTCGTCTCCTTTAGACAAGCCTAGTGTTGGACAATCCTCATATATTTTTGCATAACAGCTGCCTGCATCTTGTAACTCAGTGTTGAAACCCCAAAATCTATTTCAATTGTAACTCTCATAATTTTCTCCATAAATGAACCAGAAACACTATACTAATTATTACATACTAGTCAATTAATCAAACCTGTTTTACGTAGATACAGAAAGCCGGTTTGGTTAATACATCTAGATACCTCTATGATTTTCTGATCATTGAATAAAATAGTAGACCGTCGGACAGTCAACTGCTTTTGAAATAATTCAGTATTTTACACCCCCATCTCTAAATTTGAGTTCCAATCCAGATTGGAACTCAAATTGTTCATTGTTTTATTTTTGGATAAAAAATTTGGGATAATTTTTATATGTCTTTAAGTGTAGCAGTGATGTTGTCTAACAACTCCTTAGGTTCATGTATTTGCATAAGCTCGTTCCGAACCTCCTTTGCGCCCGGGAACCCATTAACATACACCTTTAAAAACTTCTTCATTAAGTAAAACGACTTAATTCGCTTTCCAAACTCTTTCATATTACGCTTTGTTGGTCCAAAATTAGCCTCAAATAGGGTAATATGCTCTTTGAGCAACATGTATCGCTCTTTGACACTTGGTACCCTGTCAGCGTCAAATAACAGAGGATTCTTAAATATTCCTCGTCCAATCATCACTCCATCTATTCCATACTTGCTAATTTTTGCGTACGCTTCTTCTTTAGTATTTATGTCTCCATTCCCGAGCAATAGAGTATGTGGTGATATCCTGTCTCTCATCTCTCTAATCTCCGTCATGAGCTCCCAGTGAGCAGGAACTTTGGACATCTCTTTTCTAGTGCGTAGATGAATAGTCAGCATGTCTACATCTTGCTCCAAAAGAAACTGTATCCAGGAAATATCAATCTCATTCCATCCAAGTCTAGTTTTTACCGCCACATCAAGTTTAGGAGCTCCTTCTTTAACAGCCTGTATTAATTTTCGTGCCAGTTCTCTGTTTTCTTTCTTTATTAGCTCTGCACCACAAACCTGCTTATTAATGGTTCTTGAAGGACATCCTGTATTAATATCCACACCATCGAAACCCAGTCTCTGAACTAGAGCCGCACCTTGTCTAATATTGTCTGGTTTACCTGAAAATATTTGTGCTATTACCGGAGACGTGCTCCTTTGTTTCTTGGTATATTCCAAATCTCTAAGCAGACGTTTCCTCCCTGTTGGATGAGCAAGACCATCTGCCGAGACAAACTCTGTATATAAAAGATCTGGCGTAGAATACTTAGCTAGTATTTCTCTAAATGCATTATCTGTGACATCTGCCATGGGTGCAATAACACAAAGCCCCTTCCCTTGTGTTTTCCCGAGAGCTTTTTTCCATATTCCTTTTTTATTCTTTTTTAAAAACATATTTTTTATTTTTATCCTCTTGTACGTAAAGTCCAACTGCGCGGATAAGGAGGTGTTCAAGATAATTATCTATAATTAACTGCACATACCTCACCTGAGACGCAGGAGAAAATTTTCTTACCGAACTGTAAGTTTATGTATGCATAATCTACTTTAAAATCTTTTGTATCTTTTGAGACCTTAAATGATTCTGTATTTAAAAGTTTCACAAGCAATGAATACAACTCATCGTATGATGTGGTTTTAGGTAACAGTAGTCTTGTCCCTTGCCGGGTGATCAGAGCCATAGTAAATTCAGAGTACTCTTCGATAGTCACAATTTCTAATCCTTTACCAGAAATAGAGTCAACCAAGATACCAAGCTCAGAAATTATCTGTTCATTCAGATATATTTCACCTATACTGTACGTCTTATTACTTGTAAATATTGGAGCCCCTTCTTGTGCCTTCCCTTCAATTATCTTAAATACGACTCCAGTTCTATCAAGATAGTAACAATTCTCTGTTTGACATAATGTATACGAAGCGTCCCTCTCTTTCACATCTATCTCCAGTCCAGTAAGACCATTTCGTGTTATCTTCAGAGACTCAATTTCTGTAAATCTTTTAGTTAGTTCCCGTGCAATATCTTTTTTTGACAAAAATATAGTATTAGATTTTGGTATAACAAACACACGATTACCCAATAGACTCGTTTGAGCCTCAGCAACGATAGTCTCTGTCTGTACAAACTGATTTTTAACCACAGAAATAGTCTGTATCTGAAGTGCCTCAATACGCATTACATACACAAAGACAGCGAGCACTACTAGACACAACACTAAAAAAGAAATAAAGAGTCTCTTTCTTTGCTTGTTTCTTTTTACTGCGCGCTTGTTATTTTTATATACCATTATCCAATATATTCTTGCCCTCCCATGAACGGCCTGAGCACAGCTGGAATCTCAATTGTTCCATCTACTCGTTGAAAATTCTCTATTAGTGACACCAAAATCCGTGGAGTAGGAATGGCTGTACAATTTAGTGAGTGCGCGTATGCAAGTTTCCCTTGCTCATCTTTATATCTGATATTAAACCGCCTTGTTTGAAAATCATGAAAATACGAAGCGGATGATATTTCTCGATATTTTTTTTCTCCGGGCACCCATAGTTCAATATCATATTTTTTAACCTGCCCCTGTCCAAGATCCCCTCCACAGTTTAAAACTGTTTGATATGGAATACCGAGTGATTCAATAAACTCTTCTGTATTTCGATTAATCCACTCATGCCATTTTACAGACTCAGTATGTGAAGCTTCACACAGCATTACCTGTTCAAGCTTGTAAAACTCATGCACACGAACCAAACCTTTGGTATCTTTACCGTATGAACCGGCCTCACGTCTATAACATGGAGAGAATCCTAGATATTTGAGCGGTAGCTCTTCTTTATTTACTACTTCATCCCGGTGGTATCCCATCATAGGAACCTCAGCTGTTCCGGCAAGATAATCCTCATCTTGTGTTTGATATACGTCCTCAGCCTCATTAGGTAAATGACCTGTTCCATATAAATTTTCTTTTCTCACTATGGCTGGGGGGATCACTGGAATAAATCCCTTCTCTTGGAAAAATTGATTTGCATAGTTCCAGATAGCCCAAGATAGACGCGCTCCGTCACCAAGTAAGTAATACCCTCTAAACCCATGTACTTTTGAACCTCGTTCAAAATCAACCATTCTATGTTTACTCATCAAGTCAACATGAGACTGTGTATCAAAATCAAATACTGTTTGTTCGCCCCATGTTTTAATTTGCAGGTTATCAGCATCGTCTTTTCCATCAGGAACTGACATGTCAGGCACGTTGGGTACTTGAAGCATCAGCGCTTTCCACTCAACCATAATAGGCTTGAGTGTTTCTTCTAGACCCTGAATCTCTGCTTTGACTACAGAAACGCTTTCGATCAGTCTCGTTCTTGTCTCCTCTGTTGCCTGAGCTATTTGCTTAGATGCCTCGTTCTGAACAGACCTCTTTTCGTCAATTGCCTGTTGAATATTTTTTCGCTCATCATCAAGAGCAACTAGTCTGTCTAGGTCAATATCTGTATGTTTCTTTATTGCACCCGCCTTAACTACATCAAGGTTCTCTCTTATAAATTTTATATCTAACATGTTTTCTTTTAATTATGGTTATACATATGAACGTCTCTCTGCGGGAACGGAATCGATATTCCTGATATATCAAATTCTTTTTTTATCTGCTCAATGAGGTCAAATCTTACTGCCCAGTATTGTTCTGAGTCAGAAACAAAGGATCTGGTCAGAATATTGACTGAACTATCTGCTAATTCAGAAACAGCAATGACTGGTTCTGGATCTTGTAACACATGTGTGTTGTTAGAGATTACTTTTTTGATTATATTTTTTGCTTTATCTATGTCGTCTGAATAACTTATTCCAAATATAATTTCTATTCCAAAGTGACTATTACCAAAATAACTTATAATTGAATTATTAGATAACTCACCATTTGGAATAACTATTCTTCGATTATTTCTGTCACGCAGCACGGTATAAAGGATTTGTATTTTTTCAACAACTCCTGTGTGCGCCGATGTCTCTATCCTATCTCCAACCGTAAATGGTTTAAAAAATAGTATAAGTGCACCACCTGCAAAGTTTGCAAGAGAACCCTGCAAAGCAAGTCCAACAGCTAATCCTGCTGCACCAAGCAGTGCAACAAATGAGCTTGTTTGAACACCTAGGATTGAAACTGTCACAATCAGTAAAATTACTTTGAGAGCAACACTAATAAAGCTCTGTAGAAAAGACTCTAGTGCTGGATCTATCTCAACTCTTTGAAACGAAAACCCAATAACTTTAGCAATTTTTTTTATAATAAAAAGCCCAATAAACCACGCCGCTACCGCAGCAACAATCTTAAATCCATATGTGGTAAGTGACTCGACAATCAATGTCTGTAATTCAACAATAGTCTCCTTGGTCAAAAAGTTATCCATGATTAGGTTATTGTAACAAATATCACATTAATATATTCAACCGATTAATTCACAGACATGATAATACGTGTATGCTTACAACATGAACTATTTTGATATAACAGAGATTGCAGACACACCTTTAGAAAAAATTATACATATACCCGATAAGCCAACAGGTATGTATATTCAAGGAAACCCATATGTGCTGAGTAATAAAAAATTAATCACCGTTGTTGGCTCAAGAGTATGCAGTAGCTATGCAAAAGAAGTAGTGCTCAAACTAGTACGTGACTTGGCACCCTTCCCTGTGTGTATTATTTCAGGACTTGCACTTGGAATAGATAGAATTGCCCATACAGCAGCACTAGAGAATAATGTACCAACAATTGCATTTCCCGGATCGGGACTTAATCCTGATGTTATATATCCCGCTTCTCACCAAAGATTAGCACAAGAAATCTTAGAATCTGATGGATTATTAATTTCTGAGTATCCTCCTCACACTAAAGCAGCTCGCTGGACTTTTCCAAAACGAAACAGACTTATGGCAGGTGTTGCCGACTTGGTTATAATTATCGAAGCAAAGGAAAAATCAGGAACACTCATCACCGCTAGGCTTGCTATGGAGTATGGAACAACAGTTGCTGTAATACCACAAAACATAACCGCATCTCATGCATACGGATCAAACAGGTTGATGCAAGATGGAGCCTACCCAATATTGTCTTATAAAGATATTCTTTCTTTACTCAGCATACAAGAAGAAGTAGCTGAACCTGCTCCAAAAATATATACCCCTCTTGAAGAAAAAATCCTTTCCCATCTATCTGAGCCAACCCCCAAAGACGAGCTTTGTCTACTCTCTGGTCTCAGTTATCAAGAATTTATTACAACACTCAGTTGTCTCGAACTGTCAGGTAGCATATATGAGAAATACGGAAAAGTGCACAAGGCGTAACTACTCGAAATACTTGGTTATACCATCAGTGAATAATCCCTCAAACATACGTGTCATTGTTCGAGATATTCCCAGCCTATTACCTGCTGGTCCATTCTCTGCCATTACTACAAATGCATACTTAGGATCTTCATACGGCCAATATCCTATAGTCCATGAATTCCACCTAGATCTATTGACCCCTCTCTCTGCCGTACCTGTCTTGGCAGCTACTTGCACATACGGGAGATTTAATGAACGTGCAGTACCCTTGGGGTGAGTAACTACCATTCTCATTCCTTCTTGAACAACCTGGAAGTCTTCTTGAGATATATCTATTTCTCTTCGTATTTCTGGCATTATTGTATTTTCACCTTGAGTAACTAATTGAGGGGTAAGCAACTTTCCATCAGTCGCAATCGAACCAACCGCAGTGACCAACTGCAAAGGTGTTGCTAAAAAACTATACTGCCCAATTGCCGTAAAGTAGGTATCTCCAAGCAGCCACCCCTCTCCGAAAGTATTTCTTTTCCATTCTGGAGTAGGAACAAACCCTGATTGTTCTCTGAACTCTTTAAGGCCTGTTTTTTCAGCAAAACCAAACACATCTAGATACTCTTTCATTCCTGCAATACCAAGACCCGTATGTTTTCCTGGTACCCCACCACCAAAGGTAAAAAAATAGATGTTTGATGATTTAGCTAGTGCTTCACGAATATTTATTGTTCCATTATTTCGTGCATCCCTAAATATTGTAGCTGGGCCTCCAAATCTGTTTGGAATCACTAATCTCCCGTTAGTAAATAGTTTAAATGTTGGACTCACAATGTCTTTATCGAGAATTCCTGATGCAATAAAAGGCTTTATAACAGAACCTGGAGCGTAGGTACCCCCAAGAGCTCTATTTAAAAATGGTTTTTTACTGTCCGTGTTATAGGAAGCAATTAATGCTCTATCTTCTCCATCAGCAAGTACATTTGAATCATATTCTGGCACATTAGTTAATGCTAATAATTCACCAGTTCTAACATCCATGATCACACCAGACGCACCATCAAAACCTTGCTCTTCTACGTACCGGGCTAATTCTTTGTGTAATCTAGCCTGTAGTATTGCGTCAATAGTTAGTGTGATATTAAGCCCATTGATAGGTTCTTGTATAAGTGAATCAGACCGTACAGCGCCTTTTGTGGTAACTTGTTTTTCTCTAAATCCTAACTGACCATTTAAAAGCTCATTATAAAAAAATTCTATACCTGAAATTCCCCTATACTCAAATTGAAAGTACTTACCTTTATTATCAGCTTGAGGATATGTGACATACCCTAGAAGATGTGAGAACCCCGGTATTTGTGTGTACTTCCTTTTTGGAAAATCTAACCCCTCAACTGATTCGTTCCACACAAGTTCGGTTCCATTCCTGTCATATATAACACCCCGCTTGTTAAAAATAATATCAAGTGACTGAGCATTGCTTGATGCGCGTGCATACAAGTCTTCACCTTGAACAACTTGTATTTGATATAAGCGGAATGAAAATAATACAACCATTAGTAAGAATAAAACAGAGATAGTAAATAATGTCCATTTATGTATAGGTTTTTCCAACACTCCTTCCATCTGTTGCCTATTCATCCCTGCGGTATTTTTTGAATCAAAAAAAACCTGTTCAAAATCTATTTCTCCAGATCTTCGTTTCTTAAAATACCTACTCATAATATCTCATAGTTTTTTTAACAAATGCGAGTACAAACAAGACAACCAACATCATCAGTAAATAATAGTGACCAAGAAATCCAACACCTAGTGGTCCAAAAAGTATTTCCACTACAACTAACCACAAGATAGCCTCATAAAAATTTCTAAATAAAAATATACCAGCACACAATAAACCTGTATAGACAGGCCATGGAGTAATGACCAGAGAAATAAATAGTACCGTGTTGTATAGTAGTCGCCATTTCATGTCCCTGCATTATAACACCAGATTCTTTCTGATACGAAAAAAGACAGCCTGAGACTGTCTTTTTATAGATATTTACCCTAGTCGTTTCTTAATGATTTCATCAGCAACGTTTTTCGGAACAATACCATAGTGTGAGAATTCCATGTTTGGAGTAGCTCGCCCTTGAGTCATTGAACGAATGGTTGTTGTGTATCCGAACAATTCAGATAGTGGTACTTTTGCACGTACAACTTTGTCCATTCCTCGATCATCCATTCCTTCTACCGCTCCACGTTTTGAAGAAATGTTTCCTGTAATATCACCCATGAATTCTTCTGGAGTAACGATCTCGATTTTCATGATTGGCTCAAGGATAACCGGATTAGCTCGCTTTGCCGCGTCTTGCATCGCCTTTGATGATGCGATCTTGAATGCAATTTCTGATGAATCGACATCATGGAATGAACCATCATATAGCTCAACGGAAATATTCACCGCTGGATATCCAGCAAGAATTCCACGATCCATACCATCCTTGAATCCTTTTCTACATGGCGTGATGTACTCCTGTGGAATAACACCTCCCTTAATCGAGTTAATAAACTCGTATCCTTCTTCCCGGTACACGTTCTTAGCCAGATCTTCTTCATCTGTATCCATATCCATTGGCTTAATTCGAATCTTAACGTGACCATACTGTCCTTTACCTCCAGACTGCTTAACATACTTCTCTTCTCCATTTGATTCACCTGTGATTGTCTCTCGGTATGCAACTTGAGGTTGCCCGATATTTGCCTCTACTCCAAACTCTCGTTTCATTCGGTCAACAAGAATATCTAAGTGAAGCTCACCCATTCCTGAAATAATTGTTTCTCCTGTTTCTTCATCTGTAAATACCTTGAATGTTGGATCCTCATCAGAAAGTTTTTTAATAGCTGTACCCATCTTCTCTTGGTCAGCTTTAGAGTTAGGCTCAATTCGAACAGAAATAACTGGTTCTGGGAACTCGATTCGGTGAAGCTCTACTGGTGCATCAAGAGCACAGATTGTGTCTGATGTCTTAGTGTCCTTAAGACCAACCGCAGCAACAATTTCTCCTGCGTATCCAACCTCAACCTCTTCTCGGTCGTTTGAGTGCATTCGTAGTAGTCGTCCTACTCGCTCTTTGTTTCCTGTTGTTGAGTTAAGAACGTATGACCCAGCTTCTAATTTACCTGAGTAAATTCGAATATATGAGAGCTGTCCCACAAACGGATCAGTCTGTAATTTAAATACAAGTGCGGAAAGTGGTTCATCGTCTCCAGCTACTCGCTCGATAACATCTTCAGTTCCCGGTGTTACACCTGTTACTGGTGGAATATCTGTAGGTGCTGGTAAGTACTCAACAACTGCATCAAGTACTAGTTGTACTCCAATATTCTTAAATGCTGATCCTCCAAATACTGGAACAATCTCATTATTAATTACTGCACGACGTAGCTCTTTTTTAAGATCTTCAATTGAAATATCTTCACCTCCCAAGAACTTATCCATCATCTCTTCATTGTTCTCAACAATCTTCTCAATGAATTGTGATCGTTTTTCAGTCGCAAGCTCTACCATGTCTTCTGGAATTTCTCCTTCGATAATGTCCATACCCATTTCCCCTGTAAATGTATATGACTTCATTGAAAGTAGGTCAACAACTCCTGATAGTGTTGATTCAAAACCAATTGGAAGTTGTGCCATTACAGCATCTTTAGTTAGCCGGTCTAAAATAGATTGAAACGCAGTTTCAAAGTTAGCACCAATTTTGTCGAGTTTGTTGATGAAACACATTCGTGGCACACCGTACTTGTTTGCTTGTTTCCATACAGTTTCTGATTGTGGCTCTACACCTGCGTTACCATCGAACACCACAACAGCACCATCAAGAACTTTAAGTGACCGCTCTACCTCAGCTGTAAAGTCTACGTGACCTGGTGTATCAATAATGTTAAATCGGTGTTCCCGCTCTTTGTTTCCTACTTCTTTAGTTGGTGTCCAAAAGCAAGTTGTTGCAGCTGAAGTAATAGTAATACCTCGCTCTTGTTCTTGCTCCATCCAGTCCATGGTTGCTGCACCATCGTGCACTTCTCCAATCTTGTGTGAACGACCTGTATAGTACAAAATACGCTCTGTGGTAGTTGTTTTACCAGCATCAACGTGCGCAACAATACCAAAGTTACGTACTTTACTTAAGGGATAATCTCTCGACATATATTTTTTATTAATTGCTAACTTTTAGTACCAATAGTGTTAGTTTCATTGGTATAAAATTGTGTGCATTATAGCGCATATCAACTTTTTCGCAATCAAAAAACTACATATTCACATGTAGTTTTTACTATAGTTATTGTGTCTGTGTAGCTTCTGGTGCAGATTGTATGTATTTAGATGCTAGTTCATCAGGATTATATCCTTCTGCTGCAATACATTGTACATATTGTGTATTTAAGAACTCATTTACCTGCTCATCTGTTGGTTGTTCTTCTACTCCTTCAGGAGGATTAGCAATTGCTTGTTGGGTTGCTTGTTGTGCTAATAGAATACATGAATTATGTACCCGTGCCTCTGCTCTTTCAAATGACTTCTGAGCAAGCATGAGCTGTTGTGACGGCACAAATACAAATGCGTATAGTGCCACGAACACAGCAACTACTGATGCTACAACTTTTGCAATACTTTTTGGTGTTAGTTTTAAATGTTTCATACTACAATATTATTTATTATGGGTATCAGTGTACGCTGTGCATTATCAAAAATCAAGACTACTTGTCAATAAATTAGACATGTAAAATAGCTTCAATCAGCCAAAGAAAGTACACATGTGTGTGACCTACCTGTTCTCTAGTTTGTGGCTCGTATCAAGAAGACACTCACCGATCTTGTTTGACTGCCGATTAGAGTAGCGACAACTGCTTCTTTCATGTGCTAGATAAAAGCTGCAGAAAGTGAACGCACCGGACTCCAACGGTACTATACTTTGTATGGAATAAGCAAAAGAGCGCCGTAGCGCTCTTTTCTTACCATGCAAAGTGTGCAAATGCTTTGTTGGCCTCTGCCATTTTGTGAGTGTTGATTTTCTTGGTTACTGCAGTTCCTTCACCTTTTGACGCAAGGATTAATTCTGCCGCAAGTCTCTCTTCCATCGCTGACCCCTTTCCTGAACGAGCTGAATCGATAAGCCATCGCATTGCTAGTGAAAGTTGACGCTCAACCTTAACCGGAACTGGAACCTGGTAGTTGGCACCTCCAACTCGACGTGACTTCACTTCTAGTTCTGGTCCTGCTTGACGCAGTGCTTCTTCAAATACAGCCAGTGGATTATCTGTACCTTCTTTTTCCTTAATGATATCCATTGCTCCGTATACAATTTTTTCAGCAGTAGTTTTTTTTCCATCAAGCATGATGTAGTTAATAAACTGAGAAACTTTCTTAGATTTGTATACTCGGTCTTCTGAGAGATGATTAATTTTTTTATGTGGTCTTCGCATAGTATTTTAATTACGTAAATAGATTATTCCTTAGGTTTCTTAACTCCGTACTTAGATCGTCCACCCTTTCGACCATCTACCCCTTGAGCGTCAAGCTTACCTCGAACAACAGTATATCGAACGTTAATATCCTTAACTCGCCCTCCACGAACCATTACTACCGAGTGCTCTTGCAGGTTGTGTCCTTCTCCTGGAATGTACGCGGTAATTTCCTCACCATTAGTTAGACGAACACGTGCGATCTTTCGTACCGCTGAGTTAGGTTTACGTGGGTTCGCTGTTGTTACTTTTGTACACACACCTCGTTTAAATGGTGCTGGGAAAAATGAAGGTTTGTTTTTTAGTAAGTCAAAGCCCTTTCCCAGTGCAGGAGCTTTTGTCTTTTTCTTTTGGATTTTTCGTCCTTTTCGTACTAATTGGTTAACTGTTGCCATATATTTATATATTGATGCGCAGTAGTATACCAACCGATTTATATTTTGCAAGGCATATTTGCATAAAAAAATAGTCGCACTCTACCGAAGGTAGGTGCGACTAGTATTAGGTTTTGCACTCTTCACTTTCTTTCTGCGTCTTTTGTCAAATTTCACCCAGTACCTACCAGGCCAGGTCTCTTCAATCAGGCTGTCTACGGGGTACGAGAAATCATGAACTACACCTTTCGGAATCACGAATGGTTCCGAATGAGGTGATAGCTGAATAACTCGTACTGATTTGTCATCATTATAGAGATTGATTTTCAGTGAACCCTGAATGACCCAAACTCTTTTTATATGTCTTGGGTGATATTCTCCACCTCGCATATACCCTCGGCGAGTAAAGACTTTTTTAATCTTAACTCCATTGTCCGTACGTAGCTCAGCCCAGCCACGAGAATCCTCTTTGTAAAAGGAGTCTTGCCAAAGAGCGATACTACCAACAAGAGCAGTTAAGCGATCCGGCAAGAACAAACGAGCCAAATCAAACATGAATTTTCTCATTTTCTTCTCCTTTTATGTTAAGAAATTCATTATTTATTATATATAATAATATAATAATGTCAAAAATTATATGATCTCTTTGACAAGCTGAGCTAGTAGTTGTGGGTTTGCCTTTCCCTGAGTCATTTTCATTCCTTGTCCAATGAAGTACTGCATCAGCTTTGCGTCGCCTGCTTTAAATTTTTCAACCACATCTGGATTTTCTGAAATGATTTTTTCTACAATGATCTTAAGTTCATCAGTATTTGATGATTGTAGTAGGTCATACTTCTCTGCGAGAGTAGCTGGCTCACCTCCTTCTGTATACACATACGAGATTAAGTCTTTTGCACCACGTGATGAAATCTTATTTTCACCAATCATTGAAACCAGCTGGACCATTGATTCTGATGAAATATTTGACAGGTTACCTTCTGGTGAATTCTTAATTAAACCTGCAATATCAGAGGTTATATAGTTTGTTGCCAATTTGATTTGCTTTTGGTCTTGTACTGTTTCGATAAATCCTGCAAACAATGTGTCTAATTCTATTTCTTGCAAGAAGAACTCTATAGCTTCTTCATTCAAACCAAGATCCGCGTATCGTATCCGTTTTTTCCACGGTAGCTCAGGTAATGTCTTAGAAATTTCTTCTTTAGAAAATCCCGGCAACAAAGAGAGCTTGAACTTTGGAATATCTGGATCAGGAAAGTATCTATAATCATCTGATGATTCTTTTACTCTTTGTGAAAATGTAGATTGTTTCTGCTCATCCCACCCGCGTGTCTCTTGTACTAAAACCTCTCCGTTCTCAAGTGCCTCAATTTGCCTATCTATTTCATAATCAATAGCTGCCCCAACAATTTTAAATGAGTTGAGGTTTTTTACCTCCACCTTAGTACCAAATGTCTCTGTTTTTGAAACTGATATATTTGCCTCAACTCGCATCTCCCCTTTCTCTAGGTTGGCATGTGATACTCCAAGCTTCCGTAGTAGCAACTGTAGTTCCTTTCCAAACCTCATCGCTGTTTCAGCATCATGAATAACAGGCTCAGTAACAAGCTCCATCAGTGGTACTCCCGCTCTATTAAAATCTACTAATGAGTGATTAGTCTGATGTGAAGAAGTCGCTGTATCTTCTTCGAGATGAATACGAGTAATATCAACCCCTGCCAGCTTCCCGTTGGAAACAAGTGGGTATTCCAACTGTGAAATTTGATATGCTTTTGGGATATCTGGGTAGAAATAGTTCTTACGATCAAACTCAGTAAAATCAGCAAGGTCAGCATCAATAGCTGTCCCGACTCTTAAAACATACTCTACTGCTTTTTTATTAACCATAGGTAACGTTCCTGGTTGTGCTGTACAGATTGGACAAATATGTGTATTCGCGCTAGCAACAAAAGGGTCATTCTTACACTGACAAAACATCTTAGTGTTTGTGTCGAGCTCTGCATGAACCTCTAGTCCAATTGTAGCTGTGTATCCGTGTGGTAGTTCTTTCATGATTTTGCTATTTTATCACACTCAGACACTGCCTTATATGCGCATAACTACTTTCCAAAATATTTTTGTCGCAAACTCTCGTAGGTTCCATCTTCCTTTGCCTGTATTAGCAACGCATTGAGTTCTTCAAAATACGGCGAGTCTTCAGGGAATGCAAATCCAATATTGTCTCGAGCAAACACTGAACCTGCTGTTATAACTTTACCAACACCTTCGGTTGCTGCATAGTATTGTGAAACAGCAGCTCCTCCTACCCCAGCCTCTAGTGATCCATTTTCTAAATCAACGAGCACCTCTGTAAAATCTGTGTATTTTTTGTACGGAATATTTTGCTTATCTAAAAATGATGAGATTGTTGTACCTTCTGGTGCTCCAACCTTCTTACCACGAAGATCTTCGTAGGATTCAATACCAGTCTGTAGTTCAGAGATAGTCAGGGCGGTTGTTATTTTTGCTGTGAGTGTAGATATGAAGAACAACGAAGCTAACACCCAGAACACAGCAATTACTCGCCCTATATAATTCTCTGGTCTTTCATTTTCAAATCCACCCATCGTGACAACTATAAACGCCCACCAGAATGCGTCCCACAATCCACCAAAATACTCATCTCTAAAATAGTCATGTTTAGCATTTCCCCCTCGCTCAAAAAACCAGACCAAGTGAGCAACGATCATTAGTATTACAAATGCACCAAAGATAAATAGAAAAATACCGGATTCCCAGACAACGCTCCATAAAGAAGTAGCACCAGAATCTTTAGGTATCAAAATCTGGAGTCCAGATTCATACAATGGTTGTGAGAAATCCAAAAATTCTTCACGCTCAGATGTAATTGAAATGTTTGCCGCTGCAAAATCTGTTTGTCCAGAGCGTATACTGTTAATCATTTTAGAAAATACTGTAAACGGCACGTGAGTGACTGTATACCCTGCTTCTGTGGCAAGTTTTTTTGCAAGTTCGACTGAAAAACCAGACCACTCACCAGACTCAGTCTGGAATGCAAATGGCGGCCTCTCTATCACACCAACTTGCAGCTCTTGTGCAAATACAGGCCCTAGAGGAACCAGTAATAAAATAAATAGGATATATTTTTTCATATTAGGTGTCTTTATCTTTTTTCATTACTATATCATCAAACCAAGACTGATTTAATATCTCACCCGACCATTTGAGAACTCTTGGATATAAAGAGAGATCAAACTCCGCATTTCGTATTCTCATAATTTGTCTGACAAATGGAATGATTGCAATATCAGCGAGTGTTATAGAGTCTCCGGTTAGATGTGAACTAACCATAAGTCTTTCCTCCAGCTCGCCAACCACTATTTGTAAAGACGTAGCATGTTCTTCATGTTTTGCATCATCAAACACCCGATCTTCCCCATACTTGTATACATCTATGACTGGTTTAAATTTTTCGTCACACCATTTCCACCAAGTAATCATCTCGTTATACTCTTGTGAACCTTCTTTTGGTGTATATAGTTGCTCTCCAAAATTTGAATCGAGCCATACATTAATATTATTTGACTCTGGCATAATGATATCTTTATTCTTATTCTGTATGTGCAAGACAGGTACACGAGGATGAGAAATGTGTGTCAGCATCCAGCTGGTCCACTCACGAAGTGGCTCATGGACTCTTTCATATTCAACTCCTTTTAAGTACAGGACAATTCTAACTCTGATACAGAATGGGCAGCGCCTATAATCATGTAGTGTTATCTTCATGGGCTCATTCTATCAAAAAAGACCCTGATGGGTCTTTTTTGATTTTATTTACTCAACAATTAATGTTCCAACCATACCATTTGCTCTGTGTGAACCTACAGAGCAGTAGTATTCATATGTACCTTTCTTATCTGCTGTAAAAGTAACTGTTGTTTCATTGCCTGTGGAAACCTTTTGCGTTGCTGCGTCAAATTCATCAACAACCCAATCGTGAAATCCATCAACCGACCTAAATGTCACTGTAACCACATCACCTTCTTGTACCCTCATCTCAGTAATGTCGTATGCGAAGTTAGATCCAAGGACTGTATATGATACCTCTCCAGGAGTTCTTACTGGTGCGACTGCATCTTGACCAATCAGTTCTCCTTCTGCTGCAATTTCTATCTGACCGCTGGTTTCTACACCTGATTCATCAACTGATGTATCAGTGGCTCCGACAATTTCGGCAGAACCTTCTTCTTCCATTATTTGTTCAGGTGTTCTTGTGTCTTCCACCTCTTGATCAGTACCTGCTGTTGGTGCCAATTCGGTTGAAGACTCATCCTGTGTATCAAGCATCACTAGCTCATCTTTTCCCTGTGCGAACAAATAAATTCCTCCTATAATGAGTGCTAATAAAATAATTCCTCCTACAATTTTTGTTTTCATAATATATTTTTTATTACTAGATTATACGTTACTTTTGCTAATCAAAAAATATCCCAAGGGATATCTTTTCTACCTAGCTGTTTAGGGTGCAATTTGTATACCATTCTCATCTGCTTTTGTACCGACAGTGTTTACCTCTATCACCTGATTTGTATCTTCTGAGACCTCTTGCGTCCCTGTTGCTACATCTTCCTCGGAATCACTTTTGTCTTGTATGTCTATACTAGTTACAGATACCTGAGTATCATCGGTCATTTCTTTTGTGAACTTATCTTTCTGAGAAACAACAAGAATAATTAAAAGTGCTGCTGCAAAAACAAGCGCTACCCATTTGAGTCCATCTTTCATATTAAAAATAATTATACTAATAGTAATATGTTTATTGTATCACTTGCGTCGCACCCTGTTATCTACAGTCACCCAGGAATGGTAGCGATAGTACTTTTTTGCCCCATGAATCGTATACTAGTGGATTCGCATTATGTACCTGTCTATCCCTGGTATTACCTGAGCTTGAAGCCCGCGTAATGGTTCCAATACCATACTTATCTTCAATTGATTTTATGGTCTTCAAAACTTGCTTCATGTCTTGCTGATTATGTGTCTCACTAGAAAAGAGTCCTATCTGTGCATCTTGTTCTTTTAGGCCTGACACAACTAAATATGTTGCTCTATATTTCTTATGTGAATTCACTATCTTCCAAAAAAGTTTCTCAGCAACTGAGTAAATGACATGAGGGTCTCTTGTTTCTACTTGCAGAACAAACTCTTCTGATATGGTCATCTCCTCAAAAGTTTTAACTCCACATCTCACTCTTGTCGCCCCTCGATCTATCCGAGAAAGCTTTCTTGCAATAATTTCACTGTGCCGTGATAACTCTGAAAGTAAATACTCAGGATTAGATGTCGGTACCCTAAAAGCGTGAATTTTACTAATACTTTGTGGGATTCTCACACCGGTCTCAAATTCTTTGACACCTATGCCACGCAACTCCTGATGCAGTTCCTGATACGGTTTTGAAAACATATCCATCACGTACTCATGCTTCTTAGATATGAAATCATGAATCGTAAAGATGTTATGTATATTCATCTTGGGCACACTCCTATATCCAATCCCAGGAACATGCCCAATTGGTAATTTGTATAGAGTGGAATATAAAAAGTCTTTGGTAATAACTGTTAGTCCATGTGGTTTGTTGCAATTGGATCCGATCTTCGCGAGCGTTTTAGTTGGACCAAGACCAATGGAAAATGTTATCCCTAAAGCTGTGTGCAGATCTGACTGGATTTGTAATGCAATTTTTTCATAAGAACATCCGAGTCTTTTATCCAAGCCTGTAATATCAGCATATAATTCATCAATACTATTTTTTTCTACTTTGTCGCAGGTCCGTAATACAATCTGCTTAAAACGATTAGAAAAAAGGGAATATTTTTTATAGTCTGAAGATACAAGCAATACTTCTGGATAGTCCCTCTTGAGTTCAGAAACCTTTAACCCCCGGGTGACTCCGAGTGCTTTTGCTTCGTATGAATATGCAGTTGCTATGCCTCTTTCATGTCCTACCGCGATTGGCTTTCCCCTCAAGTTACTGTTTGTTGCTTGTTCACATGATGCAAAGAAGGCATCCCCATCAATATGTAAGATAGCCTTGGGATATGAGTACTCTGATTTCATTAGTTTTATGTATTGTTATATCGACGAATTACTGATATCACCTTTGCCTCTACATCCAAAGACCCTTCTGGGTAAATATCATCATACTCATCATTTGCTGCCTCTAAGTAATATGCATCTGTCTGCTTGTTGTGTCGCAAGTATTTTAAAGTGAAAGAACCATCTACATCAGCGACAACAATGTCTCCAGGTTTTACATTTCTGGTTCTCTCAACAAGTACATAATCTCCATTCATAATTCCTGCGTCTTTCATTGACGGACCTTTTACTTTTAAAAGATAACTTGCTTCTTTGTCATCAACCAACCATTCATCAAGAGACATGGTGTCAATTTCTTGCTCTTCTACTGGGGCTGGAAATCCTGCCTCTACAAGACCGAGTAGTCTAATTGAGTATGGACTAAATGTTGGAATAAGCCTTCCCTTCTTATCTTTTTCAAGGACGCCGTACCGAGCTAATTTAGTAACAAGCTTAGAGGCTGCATTTTTACTTTTATAATTAAAAATTTCACATATTTCACTATATGTAGGCATGCGTTTATGATTTCTATAAAATGCTTGAATGATCTGGGCTTTCTCTTCCATAATTTAGATAATTAAAATGCTAATACATACATATTAGCATTTTGGTGAACGATTGTACACCTATCTCTGTGTGCAACTATTTTCTAGAGTTTCTCCATTGATACATTGCAATTGCTGTTGATGTACCCGCATTGAGTGACTCACACTCTGGCTCCATTGGAATTGAAAGCAATATGTCACAAGCCTCTTTTGTTTTCTTTCTAATCCCCTCTCCTTCATTACCAACAACAAGCGCTGTAGGTGCATCAAATACTTCATTTGTGATTGATTGTTTTGATTCACCGTCTAAGCCATAAATCCAGAATCCAGCCTTCTTAAGGTCCGCTAGTGCTTGGTTTACATTTCCAATTGAAACAAGTGGAATCCTAAAAGCCATTCCGACTGAGACTTTAATTACTGTCGCATTCACTTTTGCTTGTTTGTGAGTTGGGATCAAGATACCAGAAATACCAAATGCTGCTGCTGAACGAATCATTGATCCTACATTTTGTGGATCTTGTACTTCTCCTAAAACGAGTACTCCTGTCTTCGAGGTTGGTTCAAGACTCTTAATAAAGTCATCAAAATCTTGCATGATTCCTTCCTGATAGATTTCCGCAACAACACCTTGGTGAACCGCATCTTTTGGAACACCTTTGGGCATATGTCGTGAATCAAAAGACTCGGACTTAATACCTTGATCTTTTACGTACTGATACATATGTTGTTTTGCATCAGCCCCTGATTGAAACATGACTCGTTTAAAAATGTGAGGCATGTGCAACAACGCCTCTTTGACGGGATGTTTCCCATAAATGTATGTAGTGTCTTTCTTCATGCCGGAAGTATACCAGAAATATACACAACAAAGAAAAACAAACCGTACGGTTTGTTTCTCTTTGATTCTACTTGATTCTTTATAGTTCGTCTTCTGCATCCTTAGCAAGCTGTTCTGCCTCTTCTGCTTGTTCTTCTGCGTCCTCTGCTTTTTTGATTGCTTTATCGTAATCTTCATCCTCATACTCCTTCTCTGCATCCTCAAGATCATCCTTTGCATCATCATACTTCTCATCAGCCTCTTTCAATTTATCTTCAGCATCGTCTACATTATCACCGTCATCTTCAGCCTCTTTTATCTTGTCTTCAGCTTCATTGATTTCTTTCTTTGCGTCATCAAGTGCATCCTCTGCGTCATCAATTGCTTTCTTAGCGTCATCTTTGAGTGATTCTCCATCTTTGGCAATTTTTTCCGCATCTTTGGCTAAGTCCTCAGCATCTTTTGCCAAATCTTCAGCCTTTTCATAATTCTTATCATCATACTCGTCTTTTGCTTCATCGTACCTCTCATCAGCCTCTTTCAATTTATCTTCAGCATCTTCCACATCAACTCCATCATCTTCGGCTTTCTTGATTTCATCTTCAGCTTCATTAATAGCATCTTTCGCATCATCAAGTGCTTCTTTTGCGTCATCTTTATCTCCATCAGTTTCACCAATTGCATCTTCAGCGTCTTCAGCCATATCTTCAGCTTCTTTACCAAGTGAGACAGCTAAAGCATATTTTTCCTCATCATATGCGTCTTCTGCCTCTTTAAGTTTATCTTCAGCATCTTTAAATAGATCTTCAGCCGTCTCAACGTCTTCACCCTTGTCTTCCTCTTCTTTTATTTCATCCTCAACTTCTTCAAAAGTATCTTCAATATCATCGAGTGCTCGTTTTGCTTCAATTCGAGTAACCTCATCATCAACCACACTAGTTGTTGAGCCTGAACCGATTGCTGCTTGCGCCTGCTTTGTTTTTGTTAAGGCAGTATTAGCAGAGGTAATAGCCTTACTTGTCTGATTATCTAGAAAAGCAAAAATAGCATCAAACAGATTTGACTGTGCATCATTTTGCAATGTTTCAGCTGTAGACGTTTTAAGCTTGTCGCTCTTTGCGTCATTAATCATATTTGTAGTGTTTTCAACTTCAGTTACTGCACTCTTTAGTGCCAGTCTGAGCAGTGCTGAAAGTCCAGTATTTGCCGGAGTGGTTACTGTAGTAGTTTGAGTTGCAACTGTTGTAGGTGCTACTAAATCAGTTGAGACCCGTGCGTATGTAGCTCGTGATACTGGCCCCCAATACCCTGTTGCCGGAGACACTCCCTGTGCACGTTGCCAATTAATAACAGCTGCTTTTGTTCCACCTGCAAATTTGGTTGTTTCCAGACCTGTTGAACCGAGCCCCGATGTTGCAACTGGAAATCCAGATGTGTTTAGAAATTCTTGTAAACACTGCACGTCAGCACCTATGTCTCCAACCTCTAAGTCTCTATCAAAAGTACATGATGCTGCCTCGGTAAAACTAGGCATCATCAATACTGCCACAAA
This sequence comes from Minisyncoccota bacterium, assembly GCA_937958705.1. GTDB lineage: Bacteria > Patescibacteriota > Minisyncoccia > Phycocordibacterales > JAHDEI01. The sequence goes on from CALGNJ010000038.1 coordinate 23,661, forward strand.
CCCTGCAAGACCCGCCAAAAGTATTTTTAAAGAAGATGTATTAACCATGATGATTTTTTATGTACTAATAACTCTATTATATACAAGAATTTGTACAAACTTGTGAGAAATTGTGTATAGAAAAAGCAGGGTGCTTTCCCTGCTCTATTTCTTAATTAGTAGTCACCTTCGTTCTCTTCGTCTTCGTAATCGTCTTCTTCAATTGATGGGTCGTATGCTTCACCGCCCAACCGTTCAATCACTTCATGAATCATTTCGTCATGCGCATCATCAGGATTTCCTTCTGCCTCTTCATATAGCTCATTTAGAATCTCTGGTACCTCAACACTCTTGAATCCAGCTTCAACAATATCTGTCACGTATTCTCGCATTTCTTCAAAAAAATCTTCTCGCTCCATGTGTGCCATACTCTTTTTAGTTAAACGTAATATAGAAGCATCATAATATTTTTTTAGGAAGATGCAACACCTTTTACCAACAGTGGGTTTTTTATGTTTGGCTCTGTCAAATACCTCAGCAAACTGTGCGACGTTTGAATATACAAGCTCCGGAAGTGTGTCTTTGTTTACAAATTTTACTTCGTTGCACTCTCGGCTTGGAGTGAAGTCCAGGTGCGGAACAGTTGTCTCATAAAACAGATTGGCTATCCAAGACCCTGTCCGATCATGCTGACCTGTTATCACATATACGGGTAGCTCGGCAACATGTGTTGGCGTAATTCCCATCTCTTCTTCCAGTTCTCGTGTCACGTTTGCTTGTGCACCTTGTCCATACTCCCATCCTCCTCCTGGAAACTCCCATTTTCCGTTTGATTCTTTTGTTATCAAGAACTTGGTTCTTGTTTCGTCTAGGATTAACGCTTTAGTACTAATTCGGTAAAAATTTGGAGGAATATTTTCATTGTGTTCTGTAGGTGATTTCATCTTGTGAGTATAGCAGAGTATTATTATCTATGGTTAAATTAGACTATAATGAATATTCATGGTATAAAATATCTCGGATCGTGAAGGGAGAAAAAGTGATCGACATACAGTTACAAAATATATCCGAGGGAATCTATGGTTTTACCATTAATCCTATTGAACGGTCACGGAGAGTGTGGGCGAAGACACTTGATGGCGATGGACACTATGTCCAGTCAAAAGTTCATGCAATTGTTGATTCTGTACAGAAACACAAATCCGGCGTCCTTTTGCAGGGCGTCATCATTACAGACACTGCAATTAAAAAACCGACTCAGCGTGCGGCGTACAAAGTCGCAGCTAATCTTGGCTACGGCAACAAAGCCTGCAAAGCTGAGCTTGCCTACTACCTCCGCATGGGCATCTCAAACGCGAAACTTGCTGAGATTGGGGCACAGCGGATTATTGTTTCTCATGAACCAATCACATTCGGTGGAACCTCTTATCAACTCGGTATCACGTCGGAGTACTCTGTCTCAGGTATATTCCCCTATTGGGCGATTACATCAGACGCTCCTTGGCAAAGCCCTCGCGGTAAATGTCCAGATCTCAATGACACAGTATTCGCCTTTGTCATGTAATACAAATAAAATCCTTTCAGGTAGCGCACCATTTCATGGTGCGTCTTTTTTATTAAAAATCTAATTCGAGATCATTGAGCAAAATATCTTCATTCTCTAGAACCTCTTGAATATCTTGCACGTGAAAAACTGCTGGATGTAGCTGCATAAGTGACCGCTTAGAATCCTCACCTACAATATAGATTTTATTTGCCTTACTGTTCGATAGTGCAATTCCTAGCTCTACAAACATGTCGGTACCTTCTGAGTCACTTATCAATACAAAAATATCTGCCTCTAACACTTGTTCTACTATTCGCTCCGAAAAGGCAGTAACTTCTGGATTATTCTCAAATGAATTAAATTTCTCAACATATAACCACTCAGAAAGCACTTCTTCTCCTACCTCAGTAAGTTTATCTGCCAAAGCTCTTAATGTTGTCTGATGACGTGTTCGTGATGCTAGGTACCATTTCATAAGCAAAGTATATCAAATCAAAATAGCCCTTACGGACTATCTTTAGATATACGTGCTACCGGACTAAGACTCAGCGCCAGTTCTAATTCACTACGTTCATAAGAACTCGCTGCCCCGTCCCTCACCTCCTCACTTCGTTTGTCGAGAGTTCGGTCTTGTTCGAGTCCAGTTCCAATAGGTATAACAAAATCACCCAGCCTATTCAGACTGGGTTCATTTGTTACATGCTACCGGACTAGGACTCGAACCTAGATTGCCTGGACCAAAACCAGGTGTCCTGCCATTAGACGATCCGGTAATGTGGATCTGTGATAATTTTATTAGTTATTTTCTAACCAGGCAAGCCTGGACCGCTATAGTCTTAATTGCAGGTGTCCTGCCATTAGACGATCCGGTAGTGTGGATCTGATGTGCGATAAGATGTTGTTCAAGAATCGGCACGGTTTTAAATCAAGGCCGCGGGTGATTCGAAATCGGGATCAAGTCTCTAAACTCACTTCGTTCGTTAAGAGCTTCCTCCCCGGGCTCACCTAGTCACTTCGTGACTTATGGCTCCGCCTTTCGATTCTCTACACAAGCAAAGCAGTTTGCTTGCTCATCACCCTTGAAAACGCGTATGCGTTTTCTGCGGGTGATGAGAGAATCGAACTCCCGACGGCGGTTTTGGAGACCGCAGTTATACCACTTAACTAATCACCCAATGGCTGACATTATAACTGATATTAGTTATAAGTGCACCATTTTTACTAACAAAGAGCGCGCCGGGGCGCGTGTCTTTATTTTTTAGTCTCTTTGTACGTTACGTGTTTTCGTGCAATAGGATCAAACTTCTTAAACGATAGTTTATTTTCTACTGACTTTTTGTTACGTCGTGTGTACCGGATGTGTCCAGTCTCTTCTGACTTAACTTTTACAAGATGTTTCTGTGCCATAATGTGAAGTATCATACTAAAAAACATACAAAAAGCAACTGTATTACTTGGTATAAAAAATCACGCTCATGCGTGATTTTTTACTTTTAGCAAACTTTCTTTTTTGCTTTGAAGTGTTGTGTAAGTAGGTAGTACACAGTAAGTCGCGATTTTGTTCGATCCTTCTTCATAGTCGCTGCAACCATTTCGATTGCCTCATCTGCTTTTGCTTTGCTTTTTACTCCAAGCCGTCCCATTACAAAGTTTCTTCGTACTCGTCCCACCTCTTTTGCGTCTGAGAATGCTACAAGTCGTGCATCCCTTCGCGCCAATGATCCTGCTAGACGTCGGTATAGAGCTTCCACAAGTTCCATATCCGGCTTTTTGTCATACTTCTTGATATCTTCAAGATGTTTTTTATCCATTGCCATATGTCTGTACTATTGATTTATTAATAATGAGTTTATTATACCCATAAAAGTTACAGCCATGCAATAGCTACATGTTATCTATTATCTCTTGAACTTCAGACCATGATGAACATATTGCATGTGTATCTCCCTGTTCAAAAATCTCACGTGAATGCAATCCAAATGTTACACCTATTGTCTTAATCCCAAACTCGTTACCTTCGTGCACATCTCCTAAAGTGTCTGTAATAAAAATAGTCTCCTCTTTACTAAACCCATGTTTATCCGCAATAGCCCCAAACTTAATAACTTTTGATTTTGAAGCTCTGTAGCCGAGTACCTCTAAAAAATATCTTCTCACGCCGTTTCGAATTAGGTACTCTTCGATAATCAACTCATCGCTAGAAGATACAATTGCTAACTTCTTATCTTTGTTTGCTTCCAAGAAGTCTTTTGTTTCTTTGGTGGTTGAGTATCCATCGTAGTACCTTTTCATGTCAGTGAAAAAACTATCATTATTCACCTTCTTTATCTCCTTGTCGTCATGTATATTCCCCATGAAAGCATTCCGGGTCTGTTCTCGTGAAAAACCTGAATATTTTTGATTTAAATCGTACATTGCTTCTGTACTATCATGAATCACCCCATCAAAGTCAAAAATAATATTCTTAATCATTTTGTGATTCAAATAAGTTAAATAAGTATAGTTCAAACGTCGCTTCTGGATTCTGAGAAGCATCAAAAGAAGTAACCACCTTGATTAAATCTTGGAGATGTTTTGATGTAATCTTTTCCATTTTTTCATATGTCGCAACTTTGTCTACGCCTGAATCAAGAGCTAGGTGCTCTTTATGTGCTTTTGAGTACCTCACCAAAAGTACGTTGCGGACTTCCTCTAATACATTCTTCACAAAAACCTCTCTGTCTATGCTCAGGTCTTTAGTCTCATGATATACAGAGAATACCTCATCCCTATCTCGATTATTTAGCGCCTCAATAAACTTTACTACCAGATCATTATCAGACACATTCATTATTTGTGAGACTTGTTCAAAAGATATATCTCCCTCTACGTATGCAAATACCTTTTGTAAGTGAGACAACGTGTCTCTAAAGGATCCATCTCCCAAAGACGCAATAAATTGGGCTGACTCTGCATCAATCTTTCTTTCTTCCAGGCCACATACCTTCTCCACTAGCTCTACCAATAGTGCGCTATCTGGTCTATTAAAATCAAAAACCTGACACCTGGAGATAATAGTGTCTAAAATCTTGTGTTTTTCTGTTGTCGCAAGGATAAACAGCACGTGGGATGGTGGTTCCTCAAGTGTCTTTAACAGAGCGTTAAATGCCTCCTTGGTGAGCATATGCACCTCATCAATGATATACACCTTATAATCTGAATTAAAAGGTCGTGTGTCGACACCAGCACGTAGTTCGCGTATCTCACCAATACCTCGATTAGATGCTGCGTCGATTTCATAGATATCCTGATCTGATGTTCCAAGCTCTTTTGCAAAGATACGAGCAATAGACGTCTTCCCTGTTCCTCTCGTTCCTGAAAATAAGTATGAGTGCGAAATTGACCCCTGCTTAATTGAGTTCTGCAACACAGAGATAACTTCGTCTTGTCCTAAGATGTCTTTAAATTTTTGTGGACGATATTTTCTATACAGTGTTTCTGAAATTACTTGTGTCATATTGTTTTCATTATAACAAAGAGAGCTGGTCTTAACCCAAAATACTAATCAGTAGCACACCGACAACAACAAAAAAACCGAGGACCTATTTCTTTCTAAGGTTCTTCTCTTTAAAAAACATTCCTCTAATAGCAATGGTAATGATGATGGAAGATATTTTTATTGTTACAACATACACGACCAATACATTTAAGATTGCAATCATCTGAATTATCAACTGGAATACAGCAAAGTCATAACTACTGAAAAGAAAACAGTCACTGCGAATGCAGAATTATCAACATTATCAAAAGACCACAGGAACATGAGGAGCAGATACGCAAGAGGGATAGAACCGATATAAAAAACAATACATGATGTATTGTTTTTTGCTATATATATATATGTGTGTGTGTGCTCTCTCTAAAATGAAATTATTGAACGATATATGCGGAACGTGTTGGGTGAGTATATGTTGGTGCAGCATTAGGAACTGGGAATACTGACCCGTAGTTATCTCCTTGTACTGTACCTGCAATGTCCATAAATCCAGCTCCAATCATCATAAGGTCTCTACTCGATGCACCTCTTGCACTGATCTCGAGTGCCTTCACAACCGCACCTCCGTCTCCACGAATACCAAATACCCCTCCTTTAACTTGCGCGCGCTTTGCATCAATCATTACCATTCCACTTGCTTGGATATTTGTCCTCCCAGCATCAAATGCAAATGTCTCCCACGCACTCGTATATCCGTCGTTTGTTTGGTAAATATTGATAAGTCCATTGTATCCAAAAGAAGATCTGTCTATACATATGCTACACCACCATTTTTACTAAATACACCAAACTTCGCATTACCAAATGAACCAGCGCTTTCCATGTAGAGCATCCCTCCTCCATATTGACTCTGGAATCCTGAACCAGCTGCACCGAGTGCAACTACTGGTCCTTCTCCGCCCTCATCAGAGAAAATAGATCCCCCATAGTGAGTTGAAACATTTGTAGAGTTTGCACCTAGGAAGTACATATTATCTAAATAAATATTTGCTCCATCTCCAGTAATTCGACCTCCATCTCCAGTAATTAAACCATACTTACCATTACCTTTGTTAATAAAAACAAGTCGTGAATAAATACCTCCATTCTTACCTTTTAATTGAATACCGTTACCATTTTTGTATTCAATAATAGTCGCGTATCGTTGTCGCAGTAGTGCTTCATTTGCGGCTAAGTCACTCGCACGAGATGCTGCGTCACTCCCTGTAGCTAGAATATCAACAGAAGAGATTTCGTTACCGTCTTCATCAACTAGCTGCCCCTCAGCAGTATATCGAGGAATAGTTGGTACTGGACCAATCATTGGTGCACCTATTGTGATGATAGTTCCATTGTGGCCATCAATACCTTCAATTCTTTGATTCTTTTGACCATCGAACACAAATACGCCTGGTGTGAATTGTCTAGTAATAATTACACCGTCATCAGAAGATCCTCGTGCTAACACATCTTGAATACGCATGAACTCATCGACTGAATCAATAGTGAACGTTAAGTCTTTGTCGATGTGATACAGCTCTTGTGGCGCACGCACTTCCCACTTTCCTGTATTCGCGTTATATCTCTCAAAGACTGTATCAATTTCATTAAAGCGAATCTCAAACATCTTGGGTGCAACCTGTGAAGCTGCAACAGTGGCATAATCGGGAACAGAAATAGTTGTAAGTTTTGTATTTATGATTTGGTTTAGTGTCGCATTACTACTGGTATCAGATGTCTGTGCATATGCAAAAAAAAGCAGAGAACAAAATCCCTACTATCACATACGTAATTATATTAAAAATAGAGTATTCTAGAAATTTAACGGAAGATTTTTTCATAAAATATTTATTATTATTTTTGCATTATAACAAATATTTAAGTTATCTTAGAACAGTTTATAAACTGCTTGTCAACCATCCTGTACATTCTTTGTTTACTGTCTTAGATTTTAGAACCTGCTCTTTTCCGAGCAGACTCTGTCAGGTGGGCTTTTCTAAGTCTCACCTCGTTTGGAGTGACTTCGATATATTCGTCTGACCTCATCATTCCAAGAGCCTTTTCTAGAGTAACTTCCATAGGTGGCGTAAGCTTTACCGTTCCGTCAGATCCAGATGCACGCATGTTGGTCAGCTGCTTACCTTTGGTGGGGTTAACCACCATGTCTTCTCCTTTTGCGGTATTTCCCACAACCATACCTTCATAGACCTCTTGGTTTTGTGAAATGTATAGTGTCCCGCGCTCCTGCATGTTTGCAATTGAAAACCCAAGTGCCTTACCTGTTGCCATAGCAATCATTGATCCTCGCTCAGTCTTTTGAATTTCCCCTGCAAAAGGCCGGAACCCAATCACAAGTGTGGTTAAAATTCCCTCCCCCTTAGTATCAACAATGAATTCATTTCGATATCCGAGTAATCCTCTAGTTGGCATCTCGAATGTCATTTTGGTTTGAGAACCATCTTGCTCCATATTCACCATGATTCCTTTTCGTTTTCCAAGCTTTTCAATTACATTTCCTGAGAATTCTCCAGGCACTAGAATAGTCACCTCTTCAAACGGCTCTTGTTTAACACCATCAATTTCTTTAACGATAACTTCTGGTTGAGATACGGCTAGTTCAAATCCTTCTCGACGCATGTTCTCGATTAGAACAGCAAGATGCATTTCTCCACGTCCAAATACTTGATATCTTGAATCATCTGAGAAATCCACCTGTAGACCTACGTTGATCTCTAGCTCTTTTTCAAGTCGTTCACGAATCTGCCGAGATGTTAAAAATTTACCAACCTTTCCTGCAAACGGTGAATCGTTTACAAACATAAATAGTCCAATAGTTGGCTCATCAACTGAAATAGCTGGCAGAGCCTCTGTCTCTTCATCAAGAACAATCGTCTCTCCAATAAAGATCTCTGGAATACCCGCAATCATCACAATGTCTCCAGCTGTTGCTTCTGAGACCTCTTCTTTTGCCATCCCCTTGAATGAGAATAGTTTTGTTAACTTACCTTTGTAGACTTTACCTTCAGCATCTTTTACCATTACTGATGCATTTGCTGGTAGTGTTCCTTCGTATACACGACACACACCCATTCTTCCTAGGAAGTTATCATATGCAAGGTTAAACACCTGTGCCTTGAGGGGTTGCGATTTAAGGTCGTCTCCAGATGCAGGAGCTACTTTCTCTAGTACTAAATCAAGAAGTGGTGTTAGGTCCGCAGACTCATCAGTCATTTCTTTTTTAGCAATACCGTCTCGTCCAATTGCGTATACGGTCTCGAAGTCCAATTGTTCTTCTGTTGCACCCAGATCCATAAATAGTTCGTATACCTCGTCGTGTGCTTTTTCAACATCTGCCGCTGGTTTATCAATCTTGTTCAAAACAAGAATAGGCCTTAATCCAAGCTCTAGTGACTTTTTAAGTACAAACTTAGTTTGTGGCATTGGCCCCTCTGCCGCATCCACCACAAGCAACACTGAATCAATTGAACGCAATACTCGCTCAACCTCTGATCCAAAGTCAGCATGGCCTGGTGTATCAAGAATATTAATCTTTGTATCTTTATATAAACAAGACGTATTCTTTGCGTAGATGGTGATTCCTCGCTCTTTTTCAAGATCATTCGAGTCCATTGATGCACCCTCTTCGGTCATCCCTGTTTGTTTTAAAATTTCATCTGTAAGTGTTGTCTTTCCGTGATCAACGTGGGCAATAATTGCGATGTTTCTGATTTGCATAGTCGCGGTATTATAACAGAATATTGACTAATAGATAGAAGTTTCGTGTGTATTCCTTTTTTTTGAGGCAAGAAAAAAACACCGTCGTAAGGTGTCTTTTTCTTATTTTATTGTTTTTTGAAAACATAATGAAATATGTAAGTAGAAAATATATCTATGTACTTTCTTTTGTCCCATCCAGAGGTCTGACGCACGTGACCAAAAGCGAATGTGTTTAGGATGTTCACATTATCATCATCCTCTATAGAGAGAATATCGACTCATTTAACTATATGCACAAAGAATAATCTGAATACATATAACTTCAATTTTTGAAATGATCCACGACCAGCTTCCGCTAGCCGTGCCTTGTTACGACTTAGTCCCTGTTACTGAATTTACCTTAGACCGTGATAAACACGGGCGTCGGGTACTCCCAGCTCCCTTGACTTGACGGGCGGTGAGTACAAGACTCGAGAACATATTCACCGCGGCATTGCTGATCCGCGATTACTAGTAATTCCAACTTCATAGGGGCGAGTTGCAGCCCCTAATCCGAACTGAGGAGAGGTTTGAAGGATTGGCTCAGGATTGCTCCGTCGCAGCCCGTTGTCCTCCCCATTGTATCATGCGTGCAGCCCAAGGCATCAAGGGCCATGCTGATCTGGCGTCATCCTCGCCTTCCTCCCAGCCCTCTATACACAACCGAGGTTGTTTACAGGGGGCCAGGCAGTCTCGCGTGACACTTGTAACACACGATGAGGGTTGCGTTCGTTTCCCGACTTAACGGAACAGCTCAAGCCACGAACTGACGACGACCATGCAGCACCTGTTTTACCACAATATCTACCATGTGTTTCCACTGCGTAGCGTGAGTAAAATTTCTAGCCTTGGTAAGGTTCTTCGGGTATCATCGAATTAAGCCGCGTGATCCACTACTTGTGCGAGTCCCCGTCTATTCCTTTGAGTTTTAGCCTTGCGGCCGTACTCCCCAGGCGGCACACTTAACGCGTTAGCTTTACCTCTGAAGGGGTCGATTCCCCCAAAAGTTAGTATGCATCGTTTACGCCCTGGACTACTGGGGTATCTAATCCCATTCGCTACCCAGGGTTTCATCCCTCAGCGTCAGAAATGACCCAGTGTGCTGCCTTCGCATTCGGTATTCCCCATGATATCAACGGATTTCACCCCTACACCATGAGTTCTACACACCTCTGTCATTCTCTAGTCTTACCGTTTCCCTTGCCTGTCCCGGGTTGAGCCCGGTGCTTTAACAAGAGACTAATAAGACCGCCTACGGATCCTTTACGCCCAATGATTCCGGATAACGCTTGGGGCTCACGTATTACCGCTGCTGCTGGCACGTGATTAGCAGCCCCTTATTCATGAGCTAATGTCAATAAACTTCTTCACTCATAAAAGGTCTTTACACGCCTAAGCGCTTCGTCGACCACGCTGTGTCGCTCCATCAGACTTTCGTCCATTGTGGAAGATTCTCGACTGCGGCCTCCCGTAGGAGTATGGACCGTGTCTCAGTTCCATCGGTGGGGGTCAGGCTCTCACCTCCCCTAAGCGTCATAGCCTTGGTAGTCCTTTACACTACCAACAAGCTGATACTCCGCAGGCCAATCCTTGAGCGATAAATCTTTACCCCGAAGGGACTATCGAGTATTATTCTGGATTTCTCCAGTGTATCCTCGACTCAAGGGCATGTAATCCTACGTGTTACTACCTCGTTCGCCATGGGTCTAAACCCATTCGACTTGCATGCCTTATCCACACAGCCAGCGTTCATCCTGAGCTAGGATCAAACTCTTATAGTAAATCCTACTCAAA
>CALGNJ010000039.1 GCA_937958705.1 Minisyncoccota bacterium
TGAATTTGTACAAGATTAAGGTACAATACCGGGACTACACAAGTAGCATCTCCATAATATACATACTATGACACACGAATATACTATTGACGCAGAAGGAAAACGATTAGGAAGACTTGCTACTGAAGTTGCAGTACTTCTTATGGGAAAACAACTCCCTGATTTTGCACGAAATAAAGTACCTGCAGTATCTGTAACGGTTGAAAATATTGACCTGCTAGATCTATCTGCAAAGAAAAAAGCTACTAAAACGTATGATCACTATACTGGATACCCAGGTGGTAGGCGAGAGTACAACATGAACAAAGTTATCGCAGACAAAGGGACAGCAGAAGTATTTACTAAAGCAGTATACGGAATGCTTCCAGGAAACAAACTTCGTCCGTTAATGATGAAAAATTTAACAATTAAATAAGAACTATGGCAGACACATATCACAGAAATATAACTAAGAACAAAAAGAAAGCGGTGCTTTCTGGTGTGAAAGAAAAAATGGCGACTGTTGTCCCAGCAAAAGGAGAATACACTCAAGCTCTTGGTCGAAGAAAAACTGCTGTAGCAAGAGTAAGACTGTATCCAGCCAAGAAGACAGAAGTATTTGTAAACGGAAAAGCTTGTGATGAGTATTTTGGAACAGACGAACTACGTCTCAAAGCACGACAAGCACTTCTTGTTGATGAGCAAAAAGAGCACTACACAGTCTCTGCTTACGTAAAAGGAAGTGGTCCTAACGCACAGTCAGAAGCTATCCGTCTTGGGGTTGCACGTGCGCTCGTGATTATTGATGAAGAGCTTCGATCACCATTGAAAGCAAAAGGATATCTTAAACGAGATCCGCGGTCAGTTGAGCGAAAGAAATTCGGACTGCTCAAGGCTCGAAAGGCACCAGCTTGGGTAAAGCGATAAAAAAGAATTCAAAAGTGGAGCTATCCACTTTTTTCTTTATTAAAAACCTATACGAAGAGTTATAATAGCTATATGAAATATGAAGAAAAAAAAGACTCAAAAAAGCACTTTTCTTTTTTCTCATACGGACCACTGCTCGTGGGATTGAGCGTGGTATTACTATTCTTGATTGCTCTTTCAGACGCAATTGATATTTAAAATATATGAACCATAAAACAAACAAACAAAAAGAACACAAATCACATTTTGGCTGGGCAGTTGTTGGTATTTTAGTTGTTTTATTTATTATGTTTTTTATAAATGGATATTTAGTTCATAAACAAACAGGAATTGATGACCAAGATGTGAGTATTATTCGATAAGTGATATATTTAAAAAGTACGTCCCGCTGTTGAGCACAGAAGGGCGTCTTTTTTGTTATAATCACGGAGATGAATACACAACTATTTAGCGAATATTTTATAGATAAAAAAGTAACCAAAATGGGCTTTGGTCCAAACGGAAGGTCATTTGGAGATATTATTTTTTTACTTACTCATGGCGCACATGTTCTTGTTACGGATTATAGAGACGAGCCAGACATCCGGGCGTCAAAAGAGAGATTACTAGAGCAAATATCTCAAGAAGAGAAGAGTCGTATAACATTTGTATTAGGAGAGCACAGAGAAGAGGATTTTGTTTCTTGTGATTATGTACTCAAGGCCTCGGGTGCACCACTTGATTCTGAGCATTTAAATGCCGCAGTTAAGGCCGGAGTGCCAGTTCACACAAGCTCAGCATGGTTATTTCAAATAGTCTCAGAGAAGCTCGATGTAACAACTATTGGGGTTACTGGCACCAAAGGTAAGTCCACCACTACAGATATGATTGAGCATATCTTGAAAGAAAACAATATGCCGTACCATGTAGCTGGAAATATCCGTGGTGTTGCGAATCTCCCTGTTTTAAGTGAGATAGAGGAGGGAGATGTTCTGCTTGCTGAGCTAGACTCTTGGCAACTTCAAGGTTTTGGTGAGGCAGAAATTTCACCACAAATTTCTGTATTTACCAATTTCTTTGATGACCATCTTAATTACTATAAGGGGTCAATGGAGCTGTACTTCAAAGATAAATCATATATTTATAAAAACCAAACGGACCTTGATATTTGTTTTGCCAGCAAACAGGCATATGAACAAATTGGTACGTACGAAGGGCACATTCTAGAACAGATCGAAGATGTATCTGTCGCGTTGCTACCAGATGATCTGGAGCTACAAGTTCTGGGGGAACACAACCGAGAGAATGCAGCGCTGGCTTTTGCTGCAACACAACAGGTGGGGCTCACTAGAGATCAGATTGTAGATGCACTGAAGGACTACAAACCCATGGAGGGAAGACTTCGTTATGTGGGAGAGAGTGAGGGGGTTCATTATTATGATGATAATAATTCAACTACACCAACATCAACAAAGCTGAGTCTTGAGGCTATTATTGCTAAACATCCAGATTCAAGAGTGCTCTGGTTTGGAGGAGGTGCAGACAAAGAATTTGATTACACGGAGCTCGCACAGAGTCTTCCAAACTTAGTTGCTCAAGGTGTCCTATTCGCTGGAGCTGCAACTGAAAAGATCATGACGTTGCTCCCAGACGGTTTTCAAGAAAATTTGAAAGTAGTGAGCTCTATGGAGGAGGCATGGCAGCATGTTGATGCGGTTAAGCAGTCAGGAGATATAATTATTCTTTCACCAGGAGCCGCTTCGTTTGGAGTATTTTTGAATGAATATGAGAGGGGAGATCAATTTAATAATTATGTTCAAAAACTATTGAACAAATAAACTATTTTGGTATACTAGCTCCACTTAACACGTAACGTGCTGCAGAGCGGTTTGGTTGAGGCTCCACACCCCAACCTGACCTAATAATGACGAGGGACCTCGTCTTAAAATAAAAGCCAGTAAGAATACTTGCGCGTGTAGCTCAGTTGGTTAGAGCGCGTCACTGATAATGACGAGGTCCCAGGTTCGAATCCTGGCATGCGCACAAAGAAAAACACCGCCAGGTGTTTTTTCTTTTTGTTATAATTTTCTGATGAATAACCAAAGATTTCAAGGAAGGGCTGGTGAAGATTATGAATTATTTAAATTAGCCTGTCCTCATTTTGATGATTTAGAAAAACAAGTTGGGGTGTTGATTAAGGAGCACTTTTTGCACAAAGGAGAATCAGTTATTAGCTGTCTAGAGTTAGGGGTTGGACCAGGTTATACAACCATGTACGCTCTAGAGTTAGAAGATAGGGTGCACGTCGATGCGGTCGATAACGAAGAAGTAATGTTAGATCAAGCATGGGAAGTTTTATCGGTCCATATTAAAGAAAAAAGAGTGAATTTAATCAAGGATGATGCACTGTCTTTTTTAAGAAATAAGACCTCTAACTCATATGATGTTTTCTTTTCAGGTTTTACTCTCCATAATTTTCAAGAGGATTATCGAGAGAGTTGTTTGCAAGAGATATACAGAATATTAAAAAAGGGTGGGCTGTTCATTAATGCAGATAAATATGCATTAAGTAATCAAGATGAACACTTAAAGTCTTTGGAGTGGCAGATGCAATCTTTCAAAGATAGATATACTGAAATAGACAGATTAGATTTGATTCAGGAGTGGCAAAATCATTACCTCCAAGACAATAAAGATTCAGTTATTATGAAAGAGGATGTTGCCATGGAACAGATGACGCAAGCTGGCTTCATAAATATAAAAAGCACAAATCGAACAAAGATGGAGATGATCTTGAGTGCTCATAAATAAGATAGTAGAGAGCCATTCTTTGTTATAATCCTATGTATGAATAAAAAAGCCTATTTAATTGGAGCTGGGGGGGCAGGGATGTCAGCGATTGCAAAATATTTACACAAGCAAGGATATGCCGTTTCAGGTTCTGAT
>CALGNJ010000040.1 GCA_937958705.1 Minisyncoccota bacterium
GACTTTGACATTTTTTTCCCGTGCTCGTCATTTACCATTCCTTGGTGTCTTAGTTTTGTAAATGGTTCTGAAAAAGAAAGGTGTCCTAGTTTATGCATCGCCTTGGTAATGAACCGTGCGTAGAGGAGGTGCATATATGTGTGCTCCGCACCACCAATGTAGAGGTCTACTGGTAGCCATGATTTAAGCATCTCTTTAGAACAGAATTCTTGCTCATTGTTTGGGTCTGGATACCGCAGGAAATACCATGATGAGTCAACAAATGTGTCCATGGTGTCATATTCAGGTGTCCACCCTTCTCCAAACAAGCTCGTCACTCGGTCTTTTAATTCTTGTGATTTTTCAAGTGGTGGGGTTCCTACTGGTACAAAGTCCACGTCAGTTGGCAACAGCCACGGCAGATTTTCTTGACCAACAAAATGAGCGTTCCCTTCTGGGTCATACACCATCGGAATTGGACAACCCCAATATCGTTGTCTGGAAATTGACCAGTCGCGAAGTCTATATGTAGATTTAAGGCGACCTCCAACATTTTCAGTAATCTCTCTTTTTGCTTTTTCCGAAGACATGTTGTTAAAGTTTCCAGAATTTCTCACTAGACCAGAATCTGTATACACCTTACCTTCATTTAGCTTATCCCATGCTACTTTATGATGACTCCACTTCAGTGATTTACCTACTTCAGATCTCTTCACCCAACGTGCCGTGTGATTACCTTGCTCAATTTCTGACTCAACTTGTTCTAGGTCTTTGAGTTTTACATGGTAAAAAGCAGAATCAGTTATTTGATTTTTATTTTTTGTTGATCGATAACCTTCACACACAGAGTACTCCATTACTCTTTCAAGTATCTCAAAGTTCTTGAATCCCGACTCTTCAATTATTTCTCTCTCAAGAGCAACCAGTTCATCCTCGCCATCTGTCCCCCCGCCAACGAAATGCTCTAGTGGATCAGCTATTAGAAAAAAAGTGTCATCAATCGGATGCTCAATAATTGCATCTACACACCTTCTCACAAGTGTCTCTACTCCATCTCTTGTCGCCTGTTCCCCAGTCATAACCACATGAGGTGCAACCACCTCTTTAATTGGTAGATTAAATTTAGTAGCGAACTCAAAGTCCCTCTCGTCGTGTGCCGGCACAGCCATCACTGCTCCAGTTGCATAATTAGCAAGTGCATAATCAGCTGTATAAACTGGGATCTCTTGATTATTAGCTGGGTTAATTGCAACAATTCCCTCAAGTTGCACACCTGTTTTTTCTTTGTTCTCTAATCGGTCAAGTTCTGTCTTCTTAGCAGTAGCATCGATATACGCTTGCACCTCATCTATATTTGTAACTTTGGATGACAGTGTTTGGATAAGTGCATGTTCCGGTGCCAATACAACATAGGTCACACCAAATAATGTATCTGCACGTGTGGTAAAGACAGTAATAACATCTTCCGAATCCTTAATTTCATCCCCCAGGGGATCCTCTCTTGCTATGCATTTCACCTTAAAATCAATCTCTGCTCCTTCTGATTTTCCTATCCAGTTAACCTGTTTTTTCTTTGTGGCTTCTGGCCAATCAACGGTATCCAAGTCAGTAATTAAATCATCTGCAAAATCTGTGATCCTAAAAAACCATGCTGGAATTGCTTTTTGTACTACTTCTGATTTACATCGCTCACAAACGCCATCTTCAACCTGTTCGTTCGCTAAAATAGTGTTACAAGAATCACACCAGTTAACTGTCGCGATCTTTTTATATGCTAAATCATTCTTGTAAAACTCTCCGAATAACCACTGTGTCCACGTGTAATATTCTGGATCTGATGTATAAAAGATATTTCTAAAGTCGTGCCCTAATCCTAAAGAAGACCACTGTCTTAGATAATTTGCACCGTTGGTCTTTGTGGTCTCTGAGGGATGAGTTCCTGTCTTGATTGCGTAGTTTTCGGCAGGTAATCCAAAAGAGTCAAACCCTTGAGGATGCAGAACGTTATAGCCTTGCATTCTCTTGTAACGATAATAGATATCGGTTGCGGAATACCCTTCTGTGTGTCCCATATGTAGTCCATCACCTGATGGATAAGGAAACATATCTAAAAGATACATGTTTCCATTCTTTGTAATTTTTGTTGTATCTGTCAGGTACAGGTTCTTGTCGTCCCATACTTTTTGCCACTTACTCTCGATTTGTTGATGATTGTATCTATCCATAGTCATCGTATTGTAACAAAAAGGCTCGCGTAGAATATCCACGCGAGCCCTAATCACTTAATCGGCATTGAAACGGTTTGTACGGCTTCAGTCTTGTTGTGTAGTACTGGATCATATGTACTAATCCACATTGCTCCACACAGAAAAATACTGATAGCGACTCCAAAGAAAATTGGTGTCCCGCATTTATTTTTATTCCCAAATGATTTATTTTTATGATACGACATATTCATCTCCTAGGTTTCGCACCATTCACCGGAAAGCATTATAATTAGAAACAAAAGAATGTCAATAAAAATGAGGAAGGCATAGCCTTCCTCATTTTTATTTATCTCTGTCTCTATTTCTCTCTCTTTTCTTTTACTTGTAGGTGAAGTTCGTCATACTGCTTTTTATCGACCATACTTGGTGAGCCCATCATTGGATCTCTACCTTCTCGTGTTTTAGCAAATGCCATTACTTCACGAATATTTGGCTCTCCTTGTAGGATCATAATCAAACGATCAAGTCCCCACGCAATACCTCCATGCGGTGGTGTTCCTGAACCAAACGCGTGCATCATGTGTCCAAAGTTAGTATCAATTTTTTCATCAGAGTGACCAAGAATGTTTAATACTGACCTAAGAATTTCCGGGTCATGCGCTCTGATTGATCCACCACCAATCTCATATCCATTAAGACAAATATCGTATTGTGCTGCTGTGATTGAACCAATATCCTTTTTCTCTCTAATTTTTTCAATGTCTTCGGGCTTAGAAAGTGAAAATGGATTGTGAGTAAAGGTCCACTCTCCCTCAGCTTGTGGATCATCTGAGTCAGCTGTTTTCTCAAAGAATGGAAAATCCACCACCCAGCAAAATGCTAATAAATTTGGGTCTTCTTTATCCTCACGAATATCCGGCCTGTCGTTTCCATAGTTCTCCATTGCTTCCGCGTATGGAATTCGAGGAAATGGAATCTGTTGAATCTTTTTCTCAGGATATAGTTTTGCAACCAAATCAATAAGTAAGGATTCGTTTTTTTGAATCACTTCTTCTTCAGTTACAAAACTCATCTCCAGGTCAAGTTGTGTAAATTCAGGCTGTCTATCTCCGCGCAAGTCTTCATCACGCATACACCTAGCGATTTGGAAATACTTCTCAAATCCTGCACTCATCAATAACTGCTTGTATTGCTGTGGTGACTGAGGAAGTGCGTAAGAGTGTCCTGGATACAGCCTAGAAGGTACTAAATAATCACGAGCACCTTCTGGAGTTGATTTTGTTAGTAGAGGTGTCTCAATCTCAAAGAATCCATCGCTACTTAGATACGAACGAATAAACGAAATGATTGTATGTCTCGCAACAATATTATTTTTCATCCGTTCTGTTCGAAGATCGATGTACCGGTATTTTAGTCTTGTCTCTTCTCCAACTTCTCGTGTATCTTTATCAAGTTCAAACACTGGTGTCTCAGCTTTATTCAATACTTCGATAGCTGTTATCTCCAATTCGATATCTCCGTTTAACACACGTTCATTAACCATTTTCTCTGGACGTTCGTTGACTACTCCTGTAATAGCAACTACCCACTCTGAACGTAACTCTTTTGCGACTTCCAGTACATCTGGTTTACCAAAGACAACTCCTTGAACCTTTCCAGAAACATCTCGAAAATCAAAGAACGCCATCTTTCCTTGGTCTCGTGCAACATCTACCCATCCTTTAATAAGCACACTTTCGCCTTTCTTTTGTGAAAGGTCTTGTATCATAACTCTACTCATGTATTGTTTATTATAATTTCAAATTGATTGTATGAATTTGTACGCGTCATAATCTGACTTGTCCATTTCTTGTTCTGAATCTATATTTGAAATACTTCCTTATAATTCTTTGTGAGACAGAAAAATCCGTCCCCACAAATCTGTTAATTTGAAGCAAATGATACTTGCTTCACAAATTTGTAGGGACGAATTTCTATATAGCTATTCGCGGTGCCACCCTACTTCCCCCTTAAGTCATTTCGACAATCGTCACGGGGACACTTATTAGTTTGTAGCCTCCACGTTGTTAATGCTTCATTGGCTCACGTATTATATCTTAGTATGTGAAGATATAAAATATACATGACTTGCCAGATTTGATGTAGTGTGGGATTATTAATCACAGAGAGTCGAAGAATTCTCAACATAGGTGAATACATAATCAATAATCACAACCATCAGGAGAAAAATCATGGTTCTTTTAAAAAGCTTTACATCAATCTTGGTTGGCACTGTATTACTTGCAGTTCCAGCAGTTGCAACGGCACAAAATGCCCCCATCAATCCCGATTGGGAAACAATAGAGATTGGTTCTGAAACACCAATCAATAATGATGCATCAAAGGCGGTCTATACCTATATTGGTAAAAGACCGTTTCAAACCGATGCATTTCGTTTGGTGAGCCGCGACAACGCAGGTTTTGCGCCAGAAGCAGAATACGCAAACTTTATACCAAAATACAAAAAAGGCGTGTCTCGTTTTGAGCAAGGTGTCCCGATAGCGCAGGAGCTTATCTCCCGCGGGGGAGTTCCGGTCCATTTCTTTGGCGAAGATATGGTCTTTGACGGATCAAGCCTCAAAAGCAAGCTCTAGCAAGAAAAGTAA
>CALGNJ010000041.1 GCA_937958705.1 Minisyncoccota bacterium
TTTAATAAAACAAATAATCATTACTTATACCCCCCCCCTACAACACAAGACCAACCTTTTCTCTCACCTCATCCATTTTTTTGTTTGCAATTTTTGCAGCTTTCTTGCCACCCTGAGCAATTATCTTTTTGACTCTAGAAGGGTTCTTGATTAATGCCTCACGTCTGGATCGCATGGGTCGCAGGTAATCATTAATAATACCAGCAACAAACATCTTGATATCCCCGTATCCAACACCTCCTTGCTCAAACATGTCTCTTAATTTTTTATCTTCCTCATTTGTCATAAAAAGTTTTGCTATATCATATAGTACGTACTCTTCTGGTTTTTTCTTTTCATCAATGGTCTTTGAGTCCATTGCAACCGATTTTATGTACTTTATTGTTTCGTCTTCTGTTGCGAATAATGCCAATTGATTCTTATATGACTTTGACATTTTTCTCCCATCAGAACCCACTACGGTCCCTACACCTTTCTTAATATGTGCCTTAGGTTCTAGAAATGTTTGACCATATGTATTATTAAATTTACGTGCAATATCTCGTGCGATTTCAATATGCTGAGCTTGGTCCTCTCCAACAGGGATAACGGTTGCATCATATAACAAAATATCAGCTGCTTGAAGAACAGGATAATCAAAGAGTCCTACTGAAACCTCTTTGTTTTTTGCTTCTGAATCTTTAAACGCATGAGCGCGCATGAGCTGAGACATGGTGGTAAGGCAATTGAAAATCCACGTTGCTTCTGTATGACATGGCACATCAGACTGCTTATATAAAACTACTTGTTTAGGGTCAATGCCTATGGCAAGCAGGTTAACTGCTGTTGCAAAGATTAACTCATTAAGCAGATCTCGATCTTGTACAGAAATAATTGAGTGATAGTCCGGAATAAAGATAAATACTTGCTCATATTCATACTGCATGTCCACCCACTGCTTTAATGCACCGAAGTAATTTCCGATATGCATATCTCCTGTTGCTTTGATCCCTGAAAGTAGAATTTCTTTTTTCATTAATACATTATAATACAAATATGAATATACCGATTAGTTCATCGTGGAAAAAGAAACTCCAAAACCATCTTGAGACTGAAAAATTTAGGGACTTATATACGTTCGTAAATTCTGAATATGAAAGAGAAATTATCTATCCTGCATACAACCATATCTTTAATGCCTTTGAGCAAACGTCGTTTGAAGAAACCAAAGTCGTGATTTTAGGTCAGGACCCATACCATAAACAAGGTCAAGCTCATGGTCTTGCTTTTTCTGTAGCTGGAGATGCAAAGATACCCCCGTCTCTTAAAAATATTTTGAAAGAGGTACGATCAGACATTGGTGAATCACTAATAACCTCTGGTGATCTCACTGCATGGGCGAAACAAGGAGTCTTACTCCTCAACTCTGTTCTGACAGTTAAACAAAACTCTCCCGCCTCACATGCGAATCAGGGATGGGAAGATTTTACTGACTACGTGATCAAAACACTTTCTGAAGAGAAAGATCATCTAGTTTTTATTTTGTGGGGTTCGTATGCACAAAAGAAGCGTAGCATCATAGATACATCTAAACACTTAGTTCTTGAATCTCCTCATCCTTCCCCACTCTCTTCATATCGTGGTTTTTTTGGGTCACGCCCATTTTCAAAGACGAATTCATTCTTGAGAAAAATGGAGATCCGCACAATCTCTTGGTAAAGAGTATTTGACAAGTTATTAGATAAATGCTATAGTCTAGTTCTGGCAGACAGGTCTTTGCTCCCCATCCGGTCGGGCTTCAAACCTGGCTATAAGCAAAGATGATAAATATTTCCTTCAGCTTTCCCCGAACTGAAGTCTGTCTGTCGCCGAATCCCTCCTAACCCGAGGGTAGTCACTCCGGGTAGTCCTGATACAAAGTGCGTCCCTCCTTTGTAGAAAGACACCTGGAGTGCATTCCTAATCTACTCAATATGAGTGGGTTTTTTATTTCAAATAATATAAAAAGATTTGGTACAATGATTCGATTAGAAAAATATTTTTAACTTATTACTTTCATGCCTGCAACAAAGAAAAAGACTACAGTAAAGAAATCTACAAAAACTAGCGGTAAAAAAACCACCGCAAAAAAAACTACCTCATCTAAGACAACAACAGAAAGAACTCCTGTTTCAAAAATCCAAGTAATTGGAGTTGGTGGTTCTGGTAAATCAGCAACTAACTACATGATTAAAAAAGGTGCCAAAGGAATTAAGTTCACAGTTGTAAATACAGACATTCAAGACCTTAATCAATCAAAGGCGACTAAAAAGATTCACATCGGTAAAACTCTTACAGGCGGAGTTGGTACAGGTATGAATCCAGAAATTGGAAAGCAAGCAGCTCTTGAGACAAAGGAAGAACTTATCAAAATGCTGAAAGGATCATCTATTGTGTTTATCACCGGAGGTATGGGTGGTGGAACAGGTACGGGTGCAACACCCGTTATCTCAGCGATTGCAAAAGAGTTAAATATTCTCACCGTTGCAGTTGTTACAAAGCCATTCTTCTTTGAGGGTAACCGTCGAACCACATTGGCACAAAATGGTATCAACGAATTAGCGCAAAATGTTGATGCATACATAGTGATTCCAAATGACAAAATTCTCGAGGCTGCTGATGGTGACGCAACAATGAATGAAGCGTTTGCTCTTTCAGACGAAGTTCTACTACAGGCTGTAACAGGTGTCTCAAACCTTATTACCACCCCTGGCCGTATCAATATTGACTCGTCTGATATCCGAACCGTACTAAAGGATTCGGGTATGGCCCTAGTAGGTATTGGCTCCGCTAAAGGAGAAAAAAGAGCGGAACAAGCAGCTATCAAAGCAATCAATTCTCCACTTCTTGATATCTCTATGTCAGGCGCAAAAGCAGTTCTCTTTTCAATTTCAGCGGGTGATGACCTCAAGATGACTGAGGTTGCAACAATTGCATCAATGATCACTAAAGAGATTGATCAGGATGCAATCGTGAAGTTTGGAACGATTCGTGATCTTAAACTTAAAAAAGGTGAAGTAAAAGTAACTGTCGTTGCATCTGGTTTTGATAAAGACTCTGTAAAGCCGATTGCGCCAGCAGCGTCTATTGAGGAGCAATTTGAATCAACTGAACCAGAAGTAACCGAAGTAATTGACGACTCAATTGATATGTCGACAGACACCAATGAGCCTTTACATATTGTGGATGATGCTGTTGCTGACGCATTCACTAAACCTGAGGACCTAGACATTATTGAGGGTGGTGATGAGAAAGATGTTTGGTCGTCAGTCCCAGGCTTCCTCAAAAAGAGAAAATAGTCCAAAACAGGTGTCTTACTGTGTCAGTCTCAAGAAAATCCCTTTTGTCGTACGACCATGTACGTCGTGAAGGGATTTTCTTTTACTTCCTTGTAATGCATCTTGCTTTGAACTTTTTTTGATCTTGTGTTTAAACATCCTTCTCAGACCTACTCGTGTTTTTATGCACAATTAAAAGTAAAGTAGACTTGACATGTATGATATACTAGCAAGTATTAAAAAATAACTTATTAAATATGTTTGATGTAGCAATTTTGGGTGGTGGACCTGCTGGATGTGCAGCTGGTGTATATGCCGCTCGTAAACAACTAAATACAGTTCTTATCACTGAAACATTTGGTGGTCAATCTATTGTATCTCCAGGAATTGAAAACTGGATCGGAGATCAGGTTATCCCAGGAATGGAACTAGCTAAGAAACTTAAAGAGCACGTGAAGAAATACGAAGCAGAAGATTTTGTTATCAAAGAAGGGGCACGAATTGAAAACGTGGAGAAAATTGATGGTGGATTTAAAGTAATCACAACCGGTGGTGAATTTGAAGCAAAAACTGTTTTAGTTACCACTGGATCACATCGGCGTAAGCTTCCTGTCCCAGGTGCAGACGAGTTTGAACACAAAGGGATCACGTACTGTGCGTCATGTGACGGTCCATTCTTCTCAGGAAAAGACGTGGTGGTTGTTGGTGGTGGTAATGCGGGATTTGAATCTGCAGTACAATTACTTGCTTACTGTAAATCAGTAACACTTCTGCAGAGGTCAGATGTGTACAAAGCTGATGCTGTGACTGTTGAAAATGTTCTAGCGCACGAGAACATGACAGGAGTACTAAACGCAAAGATTAAAGAAATCAAAGGAGAAACTATGGTTACTGAAATTGTCTACGAAGTAGACGGTGAAGAAATTATAAAGCCAGTTGGCGGAGTATTTGTTGAAATCGGTGCTGAGCCAACAACAGGATACATCAAAGATCTTATCGAATTGACACCGTACGGACAAGTTGTAACTGATCCTCGAAACCAAAAGACTTCTCTTGAAGGAGTTTGGGCAGCTGGAGATTATACAGATGGTCTATATCATCAAAACAATATCGCTGCTGGAGATGCAGTGAAGGCACTCGAAGACATCTATTTATACATCAAAGCACATTCATAAAAAATAAAAGACGCTCGTATGAGCGTTTTTTTACATCAAAAAAAACAATATTACTGTCGCTAATATAGGGAGAGTTAGGTTATCGAGTCCATATATAGTAAAAAACTCCATAACTGTTAGGGTTAGAGCAATAAGCAAAACCAGCGGCCAGAGTTCAAGTGGAACAAACGCGAGTGTCACCACACAGGTAGCCACAAAGAAAACAAATGAACCCAGGTAGCTCTTTCCAAATCTCTCTAAATATGTTCCCCACTGTGACCCTATCAATGCAGCCAGTGCGTCCGGAACAGTTAAAATCCAGATACCATACCTCACTAGTTCCGGGTTATTAGCGTGCCACATAACCACAAGTATTAGTAAGACTAGTCCATATAATATGGTGCCATGTGAATCTCTTGTGACATGTACGCTTTTGAAACTAATAACTCTCGTGATGAAAGAACCAATCAGAAAAGATCCTGAAAAGAGTATCATCTCTATGAATCCTAAATGATACGATGCCCATATTATCAATAAGCCGGAAAGTATGTGTCCAAACTTTCTATGAAACTCACGCGGTAACTCAGTTAAATTATCAAGCAATTCGTTGATTGCAATTATTAAGAAAAAAGGTACGACAAAAAGAAAAACAAGATCATAATTCACACCACAAAAAAGATGAGTAAGTAGCGGTGTGCACGAAATTGTATTTAGTGTAATCATAGTTTTTTCAAAATAGTTACCACTGTATCAATATCTTTCTTTGTACTACCAGAACCAAAAGAAAATCTGACGGTATTTTTAGCAGTAATGCCTAATCCTTTTAAGACATATGAATCACCCGGCACAGACCCCATACATGCAGATCTCGAAGAAACGTACACGTTGTTAATATTCAAAAATGAAACTATTTCTTCACTTGTCTTGTCAGTATCAGTGAATGTAATATTACAAGCTACTGGTAGGGTTTGGTCTCCTCCATTATGTATAAATAATATTTCACTTTTAGTAAGTCTATCTAAAAAGTAAGACTGTAGGTCTA
This sequence comes from Minisyncoccota bacterium, assembly GCA_937958705.1. Lineage (GTDB taxonomy): Bacteria > Patescibacteriota > Minisyncoccia > Phycocordibacterales > JAHDEI01. The sequence goes on from CALGNJ010000041.1 coordinate 5,493, forward strand.
ACATCTTTTTTGAATACTTTTCCCTGTCTAACCGTGCAAGCTCTAAAGATTTAGTAATACCAATGATCTGATGCAGTGGCTCTGTCCCTGCCCTGTTTGTACTCTGCTGCTTGCCGCCAGTAAAAACTGGATCTATTGCTACCTCTCCAGAAATCCATAAAATGCCACTACCTTGTGGTCCATACATCTTTTGCCCACAGAGTGTTAAGAGATCTACTCCGAGAGCTGTAACACGTAAAGAAATATATAGTGGTGCCTGAGATGCGTCTGTATGAATAATTGCTTCCGGGTTATACCTCTTGATGCTTTTACTTATCTTCCGGACAGGTAAAACATGCCCCGTTTCATTGTTTACCATCATGATCGAAGCAAAATCAACTTTATTTTCTGACAAAATTGTATCAAGTTTATCAAAACTAACTGAACCATCGGTATTGAGTGGTATGTATAAAATCTCTATTCCCTGCTTGTTTTGTAGTAAATCACGTACAGAGGAATGTTCAATCTCGGTAGTTAATACAATTGATCCATCTTTTACAGCTTGTAAGGCATGCATGTTTGATTCTGTTCCCCCTGAAGTGAAAACAACATGCGAGTTAATTGGTGCCCCTATAGCAGACTGTACAGATTTTATACAGTCTTCCAAAACTAATCTGGCGTATTTACCCTTGTTGTGAATAGAGCTTGGATTCCCAAAATAGGTACCATCAAGCCAAGGTCTCATAACTTTATACACATCACGGCTCAGCGGTGTCATTGCCGCATAATCTAAATAAATAGCTTTTTCTTGTAATTTTTTTATAAACATTTCAACTATTATACCGTGTGAAGATAAAATATTTATATTGTATATTTTGCTATAATACCCGGCATGAATATTTCACTACTTACGAATGAATTAGTGCTTGGTGCTGTGGTTTTACTAATTGCGATTCTTTTTCTTATTCAGATGCTTGTTATCGCTGGTCTCAAGAAGAAAATTGCAAATATTCCGCAAGTCCAAGCATCAACTCTGTTTGAAAATCAACTGGAATCTTTCGAAAAAACACTTTCTCTGTTTTCTAAAAACCAACAGATACTTACTGGCTCTGTTGCCCGGCTTGATACTGCATCAAGAGATATTAAAAAAACAGCTTTGATTAGATATAACCCTTTTAGAGATTCTGGGGTTGGTGGCTTACAATCATTTTCATCAGCAATGGCTGATACTAACGGTAATGGAATTATTATTACTAATCTATTTTCACGAGAAATGACTCGTATTTCCGCAAAAGAAATCAAATCATGGCAACCAGTTGACCAAGAACTCTCTCCTGAAGAAAAACAAGTTCTCGAGCAAATCAAGAACTCATAGTTCGAGTCTTGTCAGGTCCAC
>CALGNJ010000042.1 GCA_937958705.1 Minisyncoccota bacterium
TCTAGCACGTATATTTAAGATAGTTCGTAAGGGCTATTTCACTTGACAAATATATTAATATTAATTATGATATATATCGTAATCAAACAATTTTTAAGTTTTAGGAGAGTTTCATGAAAAAGTTAATTGGTTTTGTGTTTCAATCATTCATAAAGCGTCAAATCAAAAAAATTGACGCTGAGATAGAGAAGAATGATCCATTTACAGCCAAACATTATCCGCCGGAAATCCCCGGAGAAGCAATGACGAGAATCTTTATTGAGCTTATGCCAAAAAAGAGATGCTTGCAAGCGTTTCTGTAAAATGTTCTTTTATGAATTAAAAGCTCGCTTCGGCGGGCTTTTTCTATTCATAAAAAGTTTTAACATCAACACCACAAGAGTACTTTCATTTTTATATTCACTTCATTCATTAAAAATTAGGTCGTCCACATCTTCAGCACGTATATCTCAAGATAGTCCGCCAGGGCTATTTTGATTTAATATTCGTGTTAAAATTCCAACATTATGATTTCACTCTTTAATACAATAATTTATAACCCAATTTATAACGCCTTGATATTTCTTATGGGCACATTCTCATGGGTTGACCTTGGGGTTGCAGTAGTCCTGCTAACGGTGTTAGTTAAGTTTGCCCTATTCCCACTAGCAAAAGGTGCTGTGACAACACAAGAAGCAATGAAAGTTGCAAAACCAGAGCTTGATGCGATTCAAACAAAATTTAAAAAAATTAAAAACCCAACAGCAGAACAACGACAAGAAATGGGGAAAGAAACGCTTGCTGTTTACAAAGAGTACGGTATTAAACCTTTTTCATCTTTTGGAACACTTCTTATTCAAATCCCAATCTTCCTAGCCTTATATTGGATCTTCTTGAGTGGAGGGCTGCCTGAGGTTAGAACAGATATTCTATATCCTTTTGTACAAACTCCTGAAGCTGTACACATGACATTCCTTGGACTATTTGACATCAGTGGTAAAAGTATTTGGCTCGCACTGCTTGCTGGAATCACGCAATACATTTACCTACACTTTTCTATGGGAAAAGTAGACGTGTCGAAAAATGGACAACGGTTTGGAGCGCTTGGCGCAGACTTTGGAAAAACATTGCAAGTCCAAATGAAGTACGGACTACCTATCTTGATTGTATTTGTGGCATACATTTCATCAGTCATTGCCCTCTACTTTATTGCAACAAACTTATATATCTTGGCTCAAGATGCAGTAATTAAAAGAAAACCAAAAGAGACTACCCCTGAGATAGTTTCCTAAATAAAACGCGATGGTGCCCCATTGCGTTTTTCTATGTCCGATCTGTAAAAGCAGTTGATGCATACATTGTGTAGAGTATAAGGATTATGGGAAAGAAAAATATACACAGCAGTATGTTGCTCGTGATGTTTGCTCTGTTTGGAACCTCACCGCTACTAACACATGCACAAATTATTATTAATGAAATTCAATATAACCCTGAGGGTGCTGACGGAGGATATGAATGGGTCGAGCTACACAACTCATCTGAATCAGCCCTCTCAATAGAAGGATTCACTTTTCGAGAATCTGATAAAAATCACCGGCTCGTTCACACGAACGAAGCGCTCGGCTGGCTCATACCTCAAAATGGCTACGCCATTATCGCAGACAATCCAACTAAGTTCCTTGAAAAACACCCTGGATATCCCGGTCTTCTTTTTGATTCTAGTTTCACGCTTGTAAATACCGGTGAATCTCTAGAGCTTCTGGACACAGACGATGAATTAGTTGTTGGTATCACATATAACCCAGAGTGGGGTGGTAATGGTGACGGCTCAACCCTCGGTATTCATGCTGGAGCATGGAGACAAACAAGCATTACTCCAGGAAGAGCAAACGAAGCATTTCAGGTAGAACCTCAACAAGAAACTTTTGAAGAAACACCAGACACTTCAGATCAAAACACGACGACACAAGAAGGGCCCAGTCAAGACACCGCCGTAGCTCCAGTAGCAGACCTGCCAGCAACATATATCAGGCTTGCTGACCCAACGTACAAAGAAAAAACAATCAAAGCAGATGCGGGACCCGACCGGACGCTCTTGTCTGGGGTCCCTTTTCTCTTTACAGGGATTGGATATGGACTTGCTGGAGGAATATTAGACACTCCTGAATACTATTGGAATTTTGGTGATGGACAGCGGGAGCGGGGGAAACAAGTAATTCATCATTATGCAGGCCCAGGATCATACACGGGAACACTACGGGTAGTTTCTGGAAAGTATAGTCATACAGACCACTTTATAGTTACGGTTGTGCCGCCTAAAATTAGTCTCTCAGCCTCGTTTGATGATCAAAATATTTCTCTCTCAAACAATAGCCCTCACATCATCGAACTCTCTGGGTTCTCTATAGAAGCTGGAACATTTACCTTTACCTTTCCAGAAGAAAGTTTTATCTCAGGCACATCTCGCATTGTGCTTGATGCTCATGCTCTTGGTCTTGAGGTCTCAGACGCCAAGCGAATATACCTTAAAGCATCCAATGGCCACACCATCAGTTCTTATCACGGAGCTGTTGAGCAAATCAAAAAACAGATAGCGCTTGCCCAAGAAACAACAACGGCAGACGATGAAAAAGCTTCCTCTCAAACGGCTCTTCAAGAATCTACTGAGGCACAAATCGTGTATGTCGGTGTCCCACAGACCACTAGCCCAGCACAACAAGATGTAGCTCCTTATGAACCGCTGCTCATTTCCACCACAACACAACAGGCAAGTATCGGTTCAGTTAAGAAAGAATTATTCTCTCCGTTTGAGCTCGCACTTATCGCTGGGCTCAGTATCGCGGGAAGTGTGTTCGGATATATTGAATTTAAAAGATACAGAAAAGAAAAAAGTCCCACGTATGATATCGAAGAACTATAGGTGGGTGATATACTTACATAATTATGAATGGTTTTAGATTTGGTAATAATGCATTTTTTCTCTTGCTGGGAGACGGAGTAATCTTTTTCTCTTCTTTGTGGATTGCGCTTGCTGTCCGTCATTTTGCAATTCCTCAGTCTACATTTTATGCTGAACATCTCTACCCATTTAGTGTACTTTTTATTGTATGGATTCTCATATTTTTTATTGCCGGTCTATATGACGAGGAACTCCTCACCATTAAACGATCTCTTGCGGATATTTTGTTTATAACTCAAGCAACTGGAGCAGGAGTAGCGGTCGGATTGTTTTATTTAGTTCCGTTCTTTGACCTGACCCCCAAGACTAATCTGGCTCTCTTCCTTGTAATATTTTCAGTTGCCGTGTGGGGGTGGAGAAGATATTTCTTTCATACGCTTCGCCCCATCACAAAAGATGTTATCTTAATTGGAAATCAACCGGAGCTTACCAAAACACTATCAAGGAAAAATTTTTATGGATTCACTGTAATTAAAAAACTAAGCTGGGATAAACTTCTATCAGTCAGAGAGTACCCCACCTCAACCCTCGTGCTTGTTGATTACAAAGATCCCTCATTTCAAGAATACACTTCAGTTATTCATGCGCTTGTCTTCGATAATTATCAGGTGATAGATTCAAATAAAATATATGAGAGGCTGTTTGGCTGCGTGAACACACAAACAATGTCTCATGAATGGTTTATCAAGAGAATATCTCAGCCAAACCGATTATTTACATTTACCAAGCGAGTTATTGATATGTACGCAGGACTTATACTATTAGTTATTTTGGGGTTCCTCATTCCATTCATTATGCTGTGGATGCTCTTAGAAGAGAAAAAATTAGACTTATTATTTATTCATGAACGCGCAGGGCAGTATGGAAAACCGTTTACCATGTACAAGCTTAGGAGTATGCATGTTAAAGATTGCTCGTCATGGGACGGAGATAACCATACACAGATTACTAAACTCGGGCATGTCATTCGTGCGCTCCGCATTGACGAACTCCCACAAGGAATCAACCTCTTAAAAGGTGATATTTCCCTTGTAGGACCTCGTGCCATTCTTCAGTCAGAACAAGAAGAAATGGAGGACCTTATTGATGTATATAAACTACGATTATTTGCAAAACCCGGAATCACTGGGTGGGCACAAATTAAACAAAAACACGCACCAATGAACACCGAAGAGGCACGAAAACGATTAGGATATGACTTATATTATTTAGAGCACCAATCAATATTGTTTGATATTGTGATTATGCTTCGAACCATCAAAACAATTCTACTTAAAGCTGGTATCCGGTAACACTTTGATACAATAGCTTTATGTTTGAACAAATTATTGTTGCGATGATTCAGGGAATCACTGAATTTCTTCCCATCTCATCATCTGGACACATAGCTATTAGTGAGCGTCTCTTTGGTATTGAATATTCTCTGTTTATGTTGATTTGGCTACACGCCTCATCACTGCTCGCGGTAGTAGTGTACTATTTTAAAGATTTGATTGTCATTGCACGTGACCTACTCTTACTTCTTTTAAAACAAGAAAACGAACAGGGAACCCTTGGGATAAAACTACTTGGGGCAACCGTAGTGACCGGGGTGTTAGGGCTCTTACTAAAACCATTTGTAGAAGATGCCCTGTCATTTAAAGTAATTGGGTTCATGCTTGTTATTACTGGGCTTCTTATTTATTTAGCAGAATATCTACGTCAACATACGCGCGGTTCATCTTTTAGTTGGCTACATGCAGCAGGAGTAGGTATCGCCCAGGGGCTCGCGGTCATACCAGGACTTTCCAGATCAGGAACAACCATCACCTATCTTGTAGGAGCAGGAATAGACCGTACCGAGGCGGTAAGACTATCGTTTTTACTTTCTATCCCAACTATTGGGGGGGTATTTGTACTTGGCCTCTTAGACGCTGAGAATCTAAAGCTTATCACCACCATTCCATATCTTATTATTTTTGCTGTAGGATTTTTCACCTCACTTATTTCAATCAAACTCATGAATATTTGGGTTGAAAGATATTGGAAACTCTTCATCCCATATTGTATAGTCGCAGGTCTTTTGGTGATCATGTTTTTATAACAAAACAAACCTAGGACTTTCTGAAGACTCCTTGAAAAAGCGCGGTTTTCTACATGTTAAAATTTATATATGAAAACACCTCCTCTCGTCTCCGTAGTGATTCCAAGCTATAACACTAAAGAGCACACTCGTATTGCTGTTGAATCTATCATTCATCAAACATATAAAAACTGGGAGCTAATTGTGTGTGATGATGGATCAAATGATGACAGTCTCCAAATGCTCAGCGATATAGCTGAACGAAATGACAAAATTAAAGTCTACAAGAATGAAAAGAATCTAGGAAATCCCCAGACACGAAACAAACTGTTCTCACTTGTCTCTGAACACGCAAAATATATTGCCATTCTAGACAGCGATGATAGTGCTGAGGCGTCTCGTCTTGAGAAGCAGGTCAACTTTTTGGAAACAAACCCAAAGGTTGACCTGCTCGGTTCTGCCGTGACAATCATTGACGAATACGGAAAAGAACAAGGCGTAAGGAAATACCCTCAGTCCCATCAAGAAATAGCCAAAAACATCATGGTATTTGATCCGTTTGCACAGCCTGCGATCATGATCAGAAAGTCAGCATTAGAAATAGTTGGGGTATACGACGAACAGCTTGCTAGGTGCCAAGACTATGACTTATTTATTCGATTTGTTAAAGCTGGGTTACAAACAGCAAACCTCGCTGAACCACTCACCAAATTTAGAATTCACTCAAACCAAGGTAAGTATCAAAATATTGGTTGCGCGTTTAAATACAGCTTTATTGTCAGAAACCGACATTTGTTCTCAAAAGAACTTTTCTCGGTCAAAGGGTTTCTTATGTGGGGAATATATCTAGGAGGATACCTTTCAAGCTTCATTCTACCCTCACGAGTATATGCATTTATTTTTGATACACTTTTTGTAAAACGCCATCATGACTAATCAAAAGAAAAAAAATATTCTTATTTATATTCCAAAGCTATACCATGGCGGGGGAGGTGAACGATCATCACTAGCTCTTGGAAGCGTTCTTGCTGAAACCTACAACGTTACATTTTTTACGCAACACAAAGGTGACATTGTTGATAATCCAGAGCCGATTCTCTGCTTGGGACAAAAAGAGTCGATGATCTGGAAAATCATCGACTTTATTCCGACAGCGTACATGTTAGCAAAGCACTGCAAAGCACATGACACAGATATCGTAATCGGAAACATGGCTCGTGCCAATACGATTACTATGCTTGCTGCGAAACTGTTTGGTAGTGATACAAAAAATATTCTTATCACAAGAAATACTAATTCAGGAAAATCAATTCATAGACTATGGATGAAGTTATGGAAAACAGCAGAAAAGAATGTAGCTGTTTCATGTGGGGCAGAGTATATTCTCAAACAAAAAGGACTCACTAATACGACTACAATTTATAACGCGTATGACTTACCAATTATTTATAAAAAGCTAGAGGAGGCACTACCCCAAGAGGCTGAGGAATATTTTGAATCTGGAGCAGTCTTTTTTACAATTGGAAGACTCCATAAACAAAAAGGCCATGTATATCTAATCGACGCGTTTACGAAAGTAGTTGAACAAGAACCTTCTGCAAAATTACTCATCGCCGGAGGAGGTGCCCTGAAAGAAGAACTGCAAAAACAAATAAATGCAGCAAATATGGAACAACATATTATACTCTTAGGCACTACTAGAAATGTATTTCCTTTTATAAAGCGTTCGGATTGTTTTGTGCTCTCAAGCCTATGGGAAGGTCTACCGACTGTAGTAGTAGAAGCATTAATTTCACAAAAATATATTATTACTACAGATTGTATGTCAGGACCACGAGAAATTCTCTTGGGCGAATCGTACAGTAAATCACTTGATTACCCATACAAAACACCTGCAGGAACACTTATAACTCCGCCAAATGAGTCTATTGAATTATTTACTAAAGAATTTGTTGCTTCCTGTCTCGACTTTTTAGAAAATAACCATTTACCACCAACCCCGAACGTAGAAAAATATTCATATCAGGCAGTCGCGAAACAATGGATTGCTCTGATAGAAACACTCTAAGTGTTATTATTCTGTTATGTGCGGAATTAATGGAATTATTAACGGAACTAACTCTCAGATACATGAGATGAATCAAGCAATCAAACACCGCGGTCCAGATGGATCAGGTTTTGATACCCAAGATTCTGTAACTCTTGGACATGTACGACTTGCTATTGTTGACCTAACGGATGCAGGCCATCAACCAATGCACTATTGCAAGAATTCAGGAGCCTCTTCAAAAAAACATCGATCTGCTCATACAGAGCTGAGTCCACTATCTATTACATACAACGGAGAAGTCTATAATTACGTCGAGCTCAAAAAAGAATTAGCAGGTCTCGGGTACACATTCACAACCGAATCAGATACTGAGGTTATTCTTGCCAGCTATCTTGAGTGGGGAGAGGATTGTGTAAATCATTTTAATGGTATGTGGGCATTTTGTATTCACGACAAGAAAAAAAATATACTATTTTGCTCGAGAGATAGGTTTGGACAAAAACCATTTCACTATACAACTCATAACGGTAATTTTATCTTTTCATCTGAGCTCAAAGGAATTGTGCAGGTCACCAAAAAATCGACAAACGAAGACATTTCCTCAGAAGCAGTTGATTTGTATTTTGCTCTTGGATTTATTCCCTCGCCATGGACTATTTATACAAATGTTTTTAAACTCCAAGCCGGGCATAATCTTGTATATGATTTGCACACAAAAAGAATACGCACCAAACAATACTACGAACTACCAGTGTATACACCAGAATATAATAAGAAAAAGTTGATCAAAGAAGGAGCGGCCCTCTTGCAAGACGCAACAAAACTACGCATGCGTTCAGATGTGCCTGTTGGAGCTTTTCTCTCAGGTGGGCTTGATAGCTCCTCGGTAGTCGCAGAAATGGTCAGGTGCACCAAACAAGAAAAACCTCACACTTTTTCAATTGGTTTTGAAGGCACGTACGATGAGACCCCTTACATAACTATTGTAAAAAATGCACTCGGCACAAACCATCATCACGAATATTTTACCCAAAAAGAATTTGAAAAAACTCTTCCTGTAATCTCTGAGATATATGATGAGCCATATGGAAGCGCTTCTGCATTTCCAACTACACTTGTCTCACAACATGCTCGAAATCATGTGACTGTTTCACTCTCTGGCGATGGAGGAGACGAAGTCTTTGCTGGCTATCCTTCTCATCAAGCGGGTCGAATAGTAGACATGCTTACAAAGATACCGTCACCAGTACGCACCCTATTACAAGTGATCCCTCATAGATCCTTCAAAAGGGTTCTGGAACTTTGTGATGCCATGCCGCAAGACTTCAGATACTTAGTAAATAAAAAAGGAGGATACACCCCTGAAATATTCATAGAGTGGACCCGTGATAGACAGAAATATGCATGGAGTAAATCAGGAGGCTCCGTATCGGAAATGAACCGGATCTTTGATATGTTGTTTTTTACCCTACCGGATGATTATTTAACAAAAGTAGACAGAGCATCAATGCACCATGCTTTGGAAGTACGCTCTCCTTTTATGGATTACAGGTTCATGGAGTTCTCGCAAACGATTCCTAGCAAATGGAAAACCGCTCCTGGACAAACACCAAAGATCCTAATGAAATCTATCATCGCGACAC
>CALGNJ010000043.1 GCA_937958705.1 Minisyncoccota bacterium
CCAAAGAGTTTTCTAAACTTGATACTCGTATAGAATACCTAGAAAACAGAATAGAGTATCTTGATACACAAGAAGGTCTAGAGCAGGAGTTGCTTGAAACATTTCCTATCAAGCGTGCAGGTGAAGAGGTGGTGATACTTATTGAACAAGACGAGACGACCGGTGGATTTATTGAGCTTGTAGAAGAAGAGCCATGGTGGAAATTTTGGAAATAAGCGAATAATAGGCGTCTGATATACTACATACAACTATGAATACACGAGGAACATACATTGTGATAGAGGGAATTGATGGCGCAGGTAAAGATACTCAAGAAGAGTTACTAAAAGGCTTTTTGCCAGAAGATACTGTGTATACTCGTGAACCGCGCGGTACAGCTATCGGAGAAGCATTACGAGAGATAATTGTGACAAAAGAAGTTGACCCTATTTCCGAGATCTTGTTGTTCTATGCAGCACGGCGTGAGCTTATGAATCGGGTTATCATCCCCGCTCTTAAAGAAGGCAAGACAGTTGTCTCAAACAGAAATGAGCTCGCAACATATGCATATCAAGTCCACGGTCGAGAGCGGGAGGATTTATTGCCTTTAGTAACGACTCTGAGCAAGGATGTGCTCGGTGATATCAAACCAGATTTCTGCTTGTATTACGACATACCAGTTTCAGTAAAAAAAGAGCGAATATCCGGTAGACCAGACCAGTTAGATTCATTTGATCAGTTAGCTGAAGATTTCTTTGAACGAGCTAGGGCGGGATACAAAAAACATATTGTGAAATATCCGTATGCTATTATCGATGCATCAGGAACTATCAAGGAGGTCCACGAGAAAACACGAGAGGTATTACAAGAATTTTTAACATAAGAGATATGCATACATACGAAATTGAAATTAAAACATTACTCGGTAGTGATGAAAACAAAGAGGCTTTTGTTTCGAAACTGATGGCTCTTGAGGGAGTGTCAGAAAAAGGTTCTAGTTCACAACTTAATCATTACTTTGTTGACGGTGACTTACAACAAGTACACACAGCTCTCTCTGAGGTTTTGAGCACAGACAGGCTGGACGCTCTACAAAATATTATTGACAACGGTACTTCGTTTTCTGTGCGGACCCGACAGATGAACGACCAAGTCATTTTTGTTGTAAAGGCATCAATTGATGAGACAACAAGTGAGAATGGTATTTCCCGAATCGAATTTGAAGAGACTCTTGATTCGACACTTGCTGAAGTTGATCAGGTTTTGCTTGATGCTGGTTTTGAATACCAGGCAAAATGGTCACGAGATAGGGTTGAGTACCAAGCAGGAGACGTAACTATTTGTCTCGACAGGAACGCGGGGTACGGATACCTTGCTGAGTTTGAGATGGTTGTGGATGATCCAGAGATGCAGGACGATGTGAAAGAGAAGTTATATGGACTAATGTCTATTCTTGAGGTTGAGGAGTTGGATCAAGAAAGGCTTGCACGGATGTTCGAACACTACAATCAAAACTGGGCGGATTACTACGGGACAGATAATGTGTTTACTATTGAATAATATATACATATGTATTTAGCATACAAAGATATTTTGGGACAGGTGCAAGCAGGGAACATTACTATCTCTGATTTTGATGAGGCCAGGCTGCAGCCAGCAAGTTATGACATTCTTTTGGGAAATGCATTTCAGATTGTCAGGGATGAGACAGCAGCATTTGTTGACCCGGTGAAAAAGATCTACCCAGAGATGCGAGAAGTTGTGGTTGCCGACGGTGACGAATTTGTTCTGCACCCAGGACAAACCGTACTTGGGGTATCAAAAGATAATTTTGGCTCAGACGATTTCTTAGTTCACCTGTCTGGAAAGTCTTCGCTTGCCAGGGTAGGTCTGGTGGTGCACAACACAGCAGGAATCATTAATCCTGGTCACTTTTTAAATATTACATTTGAACTATTTAATGCCGGGAAAATTCCAATTATCTTGCATCCAGGTATGGAAATCGCACAAATTTTATTCTCAGAATTAACTTCAAAAACAGACAGAAATTATAAAGACCAAGGTCGTTTTAATGATGATAACTGGAATCATTTTGCAGATAAGAAGGAGTAGCGTAAGATGAAGAGGAAATAGTAGTAGGTAATAATAAACAGTATGAGTACAAACAAGGGAGAACAACAGTATTTGGATTTAATGCAAAAAATCCTTGATGAAGGAGTTAAGCAGACTGACAAGGGGAGTGGTGTTATCACACACAGTCTTTTTGGACATCAGATGAGGTTTGATCTCTCTGAAGGTTTTCCATTACTTACAACAAAAAAAGTGTATTGGCGTGGTGTACTGCACGAACTGTATTGGTTCCTGTCTGGACAATCAAATATTAAGTACTTGGTAGATAACAAGGTACATATTTGGGATGATTATCCATATCGTATTTACAAAGAAATGATGGGGAAAGGTGAGGTGCCAGAGATGACTAAAGATGAGTTCATCTCTAAAATAGAGTCTGATGATGAGTTTGCCAACACGTATGGAGATCTTAAAAATATTTATGGAGAACTGTGGAGAAGATGGCCAGCCACTGACGGTAGAAAAATTGATCAATTGCAATGGATCGTAGACACCATCAACTCTGACCCAGACTGTCACAATGCAGTGCTTAACGCATGGCATCCGGAGTTTCTATACGAGATGGGTGCTGATGGGGTAGGGCAACGATTCCCAATTTGTCACAACATGTTCCAATGTAATGTGAAAGACGGAAAACTTTCGCTACATCTATACCAGCGGAGTGCCGATATCTTTTTAGGTGTTCCGTTTAATATCGCGAGCTATGCACTGCTTGCTCACGTTCTAGCCAAAATCACAGGGTACGAAGTTGGAGAATACATCCATACGTTTGGTGATGTGCATGTATATGATGATCATATTGAACAAGCACGTGAACAAATTTCAAGAGAGACATTTTCGTTTCCACAGGTTACTATTTCTGATGAAGCAACAAGCCTGGAAACATTCCGTCCTGAACATGTATCACTTGAAGGGTATGAGTCTCACAAGACTATTAAGGCCAAGCTGGCTCCTGTAGGTGGAGCAAAGAGTGAGCAATGGGAAGAGCACATGAAAGAACAGAATAAAGAATAAATCAAAAGAATCGCTACAAGCGATTCTTTTGATTTTCGACTCTCTATTGATTGAGACAAAAACAATATAATTCTTCAAGGACTGTCCTGCTGTTTTATATTGTTTTGATACCGAACCACCAATCCGCGGTCGCGGATTGGTGGTTCGGTATAGTATCTGAAAGCAATCATGTATAATCGTGTGAATGATTTCAGTAATAGTTGGATGTGATAACAATTGGGTAATCGGAAATGGTCCTGATATTCCATGGCACTTGCCAGCTGATTTTGCATACTTTAAAAAGACAACAATGGGACACCCGGTCGTCATGGGGCGAACTACTTTTGAGTCTATTGGGAAACCACTCCCAGGTCGTCTAAACATTGTGGTGACACGAGATGAGACATACCAGGCAGATAACGTACTGGTAGTAAATTCAGTTGAGGCGGGGATTGAGCATGCTAAACACGAAGCGGAACAAAACGAAAATGAAGACGTCTTTATTTTAGGTGGGGCACAGATTTATACCTACGCTCTTGAAAATAATCTGGTCGACCGCGCATATGTAACTCATATTGATACTGAGGTAGAAGGAGATATCCTATTTCCAGGGGACTTGATTGAGCAGTGGGTAAAGACTTCTTCTGTACGCAGAGAGAAAGACGAGAAGAATACATATGACATGGAATTTGCAGTATATGAAAAACAAGTTGTGGTAGACGGAAAACAGCTTTCGCAGAAGGTTGAAGACAGATTAGAGACAAGGGTTGAAAAACTTATGGACAAACCATCACTTGGTATCTATGTAGTTGGCGATGACAAAGCAACTGAGATGTACGTGAAAAAGAAACGCGAATTTGCTGAGCGGATTGGAGTAAATTTTTATGAGTTTATCTTTGAATCAGACGTGACTGAACAAGAACTTCTTGATCACATATCAAGACACCAAGGGAATGTTGACGGGATTGTGGTACAGCTCCCGCTTCCAAAACACATCAATCAAGAGACTGTGTGCAATGCTATTCCTGAGGGTAAAGATCCGGACATGTTGCATACAGAGACCATGAAGCGATTTACCGAGGGTGATATGGGTCTTTTACCGCCAGTGACAAGTGCAATTGATGAAATTATTGATACGTATAATCTGGATGTTCAGAACAAGAAAGTGCTCGTAATTGGAAAAGGGAAACTTGTTGGCGGCCCAGCAATAGCATATTTTAAAAATAGAGGAGCACATGTTGATGCGGTTGATAAAAGCAACACCGACTTTACCAAGCTTGCCCAGGCAGCTGACATTATTGTTTCAGGTGCAGGTGTATCAGATCTGGTTACGTCAGACATGGTGCATCCAGGAGTGATTTTGTTTGATGGAGGAACATCAGGTTCATCAGGGTCCTTGCGGGGAGATATTGATTGGGAGTGTCAGGATAAGGCGCGACTATTCTCTCGTTCACCTGGAGGTATTGGTCCACTAACCGTTGCCTCATTATTTAAAAACTTTATAACACTAGTTGAGAAAAAATAATCACAGACACTAAGTTTCTGTGATTTTTTGTGTGCTAGAATCGATAGATATTAGTTGGATGTGGTAGTCCATAATTTAAACGTAGTATGCAGGAATATAAATACATAAAAGAACAAGACAGCGAGGTGTACGAGGCACTTATGGGAGAAGAGCACAGAGAGTCAGTAGGGTTAGAACTTATTCCTTCAGAGAACTATGTTTCTCGTGCGGTGTTTGAAGCTAACGGATCTGTATTTCAAAACAAGTATTCAGAAGGATACCCAGGACGTCGGTATTACGGAGGACAAGATTTTACAGATCAGGTTGAACGGCTTGCTATTGATCGAGCCTGCGAACTATTTGGAGCAAAGTACGCAAACGTACAGTCTCTTTCTGGAGCACCTGCTAACTTAGCTGTATATTCAGCACTACTTGAGCCGGGAGATACGGTTCTCGGGATGGATCTATCACATGGAGGTCATCTTACGCATGGTCACCCCATGACTCATCCTGCAAAGATCTATAATTTTGTAACATACAAAATGAAGAATCCTGACACAGGAGAGATTGATTTTGAAGAGATGATGGAGGTTGCAAAACGTGAACAACCAAAACTCATTATTGCTGGGTTCTCTGCGTATTCACGTGAGCTAGACTATTCAAAATTTGTTGAAATAGCTAAAGAGGTTGGAGCATACACTATGGCAGATATGTGTCACATTTCTGGAATGATTGCTGGTAAGGCACTAGCAAATCCACTAGATGCAGGATTCGACGTAATGGTAACTACTACGCACAAATCAATGAGAGGGCCACGGGGAGCTATTATCCTTACCAAAGAAGACAAGGATATCGCAAAGAAAATTAACACCTCAGTATTTCCAGGACTACAAGGAGGGCCTCACATGCATCAAATTGCTGCAAAGGCTGTTGCGTTTAAAGAAGCGCTATCACCAAACTTCCAAGCATACACACAACAAATCCTGAAGAACGCAAAAGCAATGGAAGCCATGTTTATAAAAGAAGGAGTCCGGTTGATGTGTGGAGGTACAGATAATCACTTACTACTTGCTGACCTAACAGCTTTAAATATTTCTGGTGCTGAGGCACAAACGGCCCTGGATGAATGTGGGATTACACTAAACAAGAACTCTATCGCAGATGACCCGAGAGGACCAATGGATCCGTCAGGAATTAGATTCGGTACACCGGCGATTACTACCAGGGGATTTAAAGAAGAGCAGTGTGCAAAAGTAGCCGAGTTAATGATTGAGGTGTTACGAGATAAAGATAACCAAGAGTTGAAAGATCGGGTGAAGAATGACATTAAAGTTATGTGTCTTAATTTCCCAATCCCAGAGTCATTTATCTAAAATTGGCGTATTGCTTTGTCAGCTACAAGAAAAATTCCCTCGCCGTACACATGTACGATTCGGGAATTTTTCTTTTGCCTCCGCGCACTACATCCAATTTTAAATAAATGAAAACTATTTAATTAACTAATTAAGACAAGGTGGTCGTAAGCCCGCTTTGTTTATGATCTATGAATTTTGACATATTTTTTATATTTCATATAATATATTTTGTAATAAGTTTTTAAAACAGGAGTTAGTAATGAAAGTATTACGAAATAAAGATATTGGTAAGATTGTAGGAGCTTGGAAAAAGACTGCAACACAGGGCGATTATTTACTCGTTTATGCAACAGAAGAAGGAGGTCGACATGTTTTTGCAGACTATGAAGCTACAGAAAATGCTGTTGCTCATGCAGAATCACCTAATCTTTCTGATGAAACGACTGATGGGCGTTTGGTCGCAATAATCGACATGAGAGAGGTACTGAACTGAATTAAATATTTTGAATTAGGCGCTCTGGTCAGGAGCGCCTTTTTATTTTGTTATAATTCACCACAATGAACAGTAAAGAAACTATTTTACAAATATTAGAAAAAGCATTTGCAGATGCTGGTTTCAAGTTAGATCAGGAAATTCACATTGAACATCCACAAGACATGTCACATGGAGACTGGGCGTGTACCAGTGCACTTGGGTATGCAAAGAAGAATGGACTTAATCCACGAGAAGTAGCAAAAAAGGTTGTTGAAAATATGGGGTCAGTTGTTCCACATAGTGCCAGTGAGAAGAAGCCCGGAGCAAAAGTTGTTCTTATTAATTTTAATAAATACAAATACGATGAACACTCCTTTATAGAATCTGCTGAAGTGGGGATTGCTGGTCCTGGCTTTATAAACATCACGCTTAATAAAAAGTATTGGCAACAACAGTTATTGAAAACTCAGGAGGACACATGGGGAACAGTTGAGCTACATAAAGATGAGAAGTGGCTTATTGAACACACACAACCAAACTTGTTTAAGCCATTTCATATTGGTCACTTGGTAAACAATGCATTCGGGAACTCATTTGTACAAATCGCAAAGGCCGGTGGAGTTGATGTTATTGAGCTTTCATTTCCCTCAGACATTGGTCCAGGTATTGCCAAAGCAGTATGGGCACTGATTGAAAAAGGGTGGGATAAAGAATTTGATATTGAACAGATTGGACAAGCGTATGCATATGGATCGGGACAGTACAAAGAAGACCCAGAGGTAAAGACTAAGATTGATGAGATTAATAAAATAATCTATAACCAAACAGAGTCGCACGAATATGATGTGTACCTGAAAGGCACAGAGTTTTGTTTGAATTATATGAAAAGAATGGTTGCAACTATCGGGACCACGTTTGATGACATTATTTATGAAACAGAGTCAGAAATAAAGGGTAAGGAGCTTGTGAAGGAACACATGGGAGATATCTTTGAAGAATCAGAAGGGGCTATTATTTTTAGAGGATCAGAGTACGGTCTGTACGACTCTGTGTTTATTAATGGCGCTGGCTTTGGAACCTACCTAACCAAAGATATTGGGCTTATGTGGCATAAGTGGGACAGATTTGCACCGTTTGATAAATCAGTCTACGTGACTGACATGGAACAAAAGCAGCATTTTCAATTGGTGGCTAAGGCTGGAGGAAAAATCAATACCGAGTGGGAAGAAAAGTCTTCGTTTATTCATCACGGAAGGCTAACATTCGCTGGAGGGAAAGTATCGTCACGATACGGAAATGTCCCGCTTGCTGAAGACTTGATAGCACAAGTGGAGACTGCGGTATTTGAGAAAATGGCTGAGAGGGATTTACCTGAACAAGACAAGGCTGACGTTGCACGTAAGGTCGCCATTAGTGCACTGCGGTATTCGTTCTTAAAGACGACAGCAGGTAAGAACATGGTGTTTGATTTTGAGAAGTCACTGTCGTTTGAGGGAAACTCAGGGCCCTATATCCAATACACGTATGTGAGAACGCAGTCTATTTTAAACAAGATTTCTGAAGTAGGTCAGTCAGAAGAGATTACAGGTGAGGTTCCAGAGGTAGCAAAGATGCTAGAAAGATTCCCTGAGGCGATAGAAAAATCACTACATGATTTTTCTCCACACCATGTGGCTCAATATGTGTACGAACTTGCCCAGGTGTTTAACTCATTTTACGCTGAGACAAAGATAGCTGACATGGCTAACCCAGACTTTGCGTACAACGTAAACGTTACAAAAGCAGTGGGGGAGACACTTCAAAAAGGACTCGCACTGCTTGGTATTGAAACGGCAGAGCGAATGTAGGTATCCACAATATTTTTTTGTAAACGTCAATATTTAGATTATTATAAAGGTAGGTGCAACTAACTGCCCTGTTAAACTTATGAAGGAGGCTATCATGAAAAATGATATGCAAAGTGACTTAAAGTTCAATGAGTGTTCATTGAAAGGAGGTGATCCTGTCACAGATTTGGACTAAATCTCCAAATCACGCTTGGTCTATCTGCCAGGCAAATTCCTTTTTAAACAACATGGAAGTACAAAAAGCCCGGCGATAAAAAGTCGGGCTTTATCAGCTCAGAAGGAGTTCATATGGAAAATATACTTAATTTTAAAGACGAGGTAAAGAAGATTCGTCAAAAATCAAGCTTGTATGTAGGCACCAGACCGAAAAAGTGTCTAAGAATGAAAGCAGAGAAAAGTCCTCAAGATGTTAATCTCAATAACATCTTATACATACAAGATGTTTTGGTAAGTAGGGCGAGAAAAACTTTTCATTCTATCAAGTATACAGATATCGCAGAGCCTTGGGAAAAGGCAACACGCATGATGTACGGGTTTGGGTACGTTGATAGATACTGATACGTGTCGAGGCATTGCCTCGACTTTTTATACAAAATTTTTTGGAGAGAACATGTTCTCACGTTATAATAGTTCTTACTATGTCTGATATACATGATCAAAAGAAAATAAGTAAAACCGCATCTGACGAAGAGGCGGTTTTAGATTTTTGGAATAAGAACGGGATTTTTAAGAAGTCTCTTGATGAGCGTGAAGATGAAGAACCATTTGTCTTTTATGATGGGCCACCATTTGCCACCGGGCAACCACACTATGGCCACTTACTACCAGGAACAATCAAAGACGTAATTCCTCGGTATCAAACCATGAAGGGTAAGCGTGTTGAAAGAAAGTGGGGGTGGGACTGTCACGGCCTACCTATTGAAAATATTGTTGAGAAAGAACTAGATTTAAACTCTCGTAAAGATATTATGGATCATGGTATCGAGAATTTTAATACAAATGCAAAATCAAAAGTTCTTACATTTAAAGATGACTGGGAGCATATCATTCCACGTACGGGACGATGGGTTGATATGGAGAATCACTACAAGACAATGGATGCGAGCTATACAGAGTCTATCTGGTGGTCATTCAAGGAGCTACACAACAAGGGTCTTGTGTATAAAGGATTCAAGGCCATGCACTTGTGTCCCAGGTGTGAAACCACACTTTCAAATAATGAAGTGGCTGATGGGTATGCAGACATCAAAGACTTATCGGTAACGGTAAAATTTGAACTTAAGGATGAAGCAGGGGCACCAACAGGTGTATATGTCTTAGCATGGACAACAACTCCATGGACACTACCAGGTAACGTTGCTCTGGCCGTTGGTCCAGGTATCGAGTATGTGCAGGTAAAGGCCACAAAAGAAAAAGATGGAGCAGTCACCACAGAACAGTACGTCTTGGCAAAGGCACGACTTGAAGACGTGATGGCTCATGCACAGATCACAGACTATGAGATAGTAAAAGAATTATCAGTGTCAGACCTATTGGGTCGAGAATATATCCCTCTATTTGATTACTACTATACGGACCAAAACCTGAAGAACAGAGAGAACGGGTGGAAGATCTACGAAGCAGACTTTATTGACGATGAGTCAGGTACAGGTATCGCGCACGAAGCACCGGCCTTTGGTGCAGAAGACCTTGCACTTGGACGTGAGCACAATATGCCGTTTGTTCAGCATGTAGACAAAGCAGGTGAATTCAAAGCTGAAGTCACACACTTTGCAGGGAAGGAGGTGAAAACCAAAGGAGATCACATGGCATCTGATATTGAAATTATTAAACATTTAGCACATGCAGGATCATTGTTCTCAAAAGAAAAAATTGAACACAGCTATCCACACTGTTGGCGATGTGACACTCCACTTATTAACTACGCAACAGACTCTTGGTTTGTTAAGAAGACAGAGCAGTTGAGAGACCGTATGGTAGAAGAGAACAACAAGGTTCACTGGGTCCCAGATCACTTGGGACACAAACGTTTTCATAATTGGATCTCAGCAACAGTTGATTGGGCTATTTCTAGGTCCCGCTTCTGGGGTGCACCAATTCCTGTGTGGGAAAACCAAACAACAGGAGAACATGAAGTGCTAGGTTCGCTTGCAGAGCTTAAGGATAAAACACGTTCAACGAACAATATTATTATGATTCGTCACGGGCAGTCCGAATCTAATATACAAGCAATGATATCTGGGGTAGTGGGTGGACCTCTTGATACACTTTCTAAAGATGGGAAGAAACAGGTTCAAGGAGCTGTTCCCGAGATCCATGAGCTTATGCAGTCAGCACATGCTGATAATGGAGAGAAGATTGATCTAATCATTGCGTCTCCGTTTATCAGGACACAAGAAACAGCCGCGATTATTGCCGCAGGTGTAGGTATTACACAAGAAGATATTCTAACTGACGATCGTATCGGTGAGATTAAGTTCGGTGATCTTGAAGGCAAAAGCAGGCAAGAATATCTTGATTACGTTGGTGTAGATACACCATACGAGGATCTTACAAAAAAACTTCCTGGAGGAGGAGAATCAATCATGCAGGTAAAACATCGAATGATGGATTTCTTATCTGATATTGATGCGAAATATGAAGGTAAAAATATTATTGTGGTAACACACTTCACTCCATACTGGACATCATTCGCTGGTTCTCATGGATATACACACAAAGAGACTATAGAACTGCGTGAAAACTGGGGAACAGTACATAATGCAAAACCGCGATTCTTGGACTTCACCAGGTTCCCGCATAATAGTGAATACGAACTAGATTTTCACAAGCCATACATAGATGATATTTCTTGGAAGAATGAGAAAGGGGAAGAGTACCAAATTATTGGAGAGGTATTTGACTGTTGGTATGAATCGGGCTCAATGCCATACGCGTCGAAACACTATCCATTTGACCAAGATGGGTTTCAGTATCCAGCTGACTTTATTTGTGAAGCAGTTGATCAAACACGAGGATGGTTTAATTCACTTTTAGTACTTGGAACAAGCATCTTTGATAAGGCTCCATTTAAGAACGTGGTTGCAACAGGGCACGTAATGGCTGAGGACGGAAAAAAGATGTCTAAGTCTCTTAAGAACTATCCACCAATTACAGATGTGTTAGATGTACATGGGGCAGATGCTCTTCGGTACTTCTTACTTTCGTCACCTGTGATGCGTGGAGAGAAAGTAAGTCTTTCTGAGAAGCAGATTGATGAGATTAATAAAAAGATGGTAATGCGTCTAAAGAACGTACTCGCTTTTTACACGATGTATCAAGAAGAGGTTGGACACACAAGAGATATGGCTTTCTCATCAGAAAATCCTCTGGATATATGGATTATGGAGCGATATCGAGGTGTGCTCCAGGTGGCTACTGAAAAGCTTGATTCATATGAGCTTGATTATGCATGTGGTCCATTTATGGATTTTGTGGATGATTTTTCAACATGGTATATCAGGCGATCCCGAGATAGATTCAAGGGTGAAGATGAAGAGGATAAGAAACTTGCACTTGCAACTACAAGATACATTCTGATCAATTTCTCAAAAGTGATTGCTCCATTCATGCCGTTCTTGGCTGAACATATCTGGCAGCAAGTACGAGGTAAAGGAGATCGGGAGTCTGTTCACTTGGTGGATTGGCCAGAGGTCGAGACAGATGAAAATCAAGATAGTCTAGTACTTATGAAAGAAGTGAGAGAGCTTGTTTCAGCAGGACTTGAAGCTCGAGTTTCAACGGGTATTAAAGTAAAACAACCTTTAGCCTCAGTGTCACTTAAGTCAAAAGAGTTTGACAGCTCACTGGTTGAAATTATTGCTGATGAGTTAAATATTAAATCAGTTGTATTTGATGAGAGTCAAGAAGAGATAGCAGTTTTGGATACAGTCCTTACTCCCGAGCTCGAACAAGAAGGTTTGTTCAGAGAAGTGCTGCGAGTTGTTCAGTCAATGAGGAAGAAGTCTGGAATGCAACCGTCAGATAGAGCGCAACTTACGGTGGATTCGGGTGACGACATACAAAATGCACTCGAGAACTATAAACAAGATCTTGAGACAATTGCTGGTGTAGAAGAACTATTGTTTGAGACTGTAGAGGCTGATGAGCAAAAAGTTGGAGAGCAAACATTCAGAGCAGTAATAGAAAAAATCTAACGAACTCATAGTAAAAACTTCCACCTAGGAAGTTTTTTATTGTTAGGTAATAACCATCGCTAAGGTGTTATTATTCTCTGTAATGTACGAAATTTACACAACCCCAGCACTTGTTCTCTCAACAAGAACTCAAGGAGAGTCAGATCTTTATGTCCGTTTTTATACACGTGATTTAGGTTTTGTGGGTGCAATAGTTTCTGCTGCCAGAAAAGAAATATCAAAACACCGGTACTCCATCCAACCTCATTCATTTGTTTCACTCTCGTTGGTAAAAGGCAAGCGGAGTTTTAGGGTTACTGGTCTTGAGCATGAGAAGCACTTATTCATGGGGAAGGATATATATATTAAAAATGCTGTAGGAAAGATTAATTCATTGCTCCTCCTGCTTATTCATGGACAAGAACGAGATATTGCGCTGTATGACTTACTTAGTAAGTTACTCTCAAATTTTCCAGACGAATCATCTGCAGAAGCCTACGAGATATACGTGATAGTGCGTGTGCTCCATCATCTTGGCTATTTTGATGAACGATTTACGGATCCCATTCCAGATACATTATTTGATAAGATAGTCCCTACAGTAGAGGATTTAGAGCATATCAAGAGCAAGCGGCTGACATATATAGAGTATATAAATAAGTGTATACACGAGACTCAGGTCTAAGTATGGTATAAATGTCTTTATAGCGTTTTTAACAAGGAGGAAAAGATGGAATGCTTAACAAACCACTGCATGCATCCAGATTATCGTAGAAATACATCAGCGAATAGTACGGAGCTTGAATATGAGGAAAAGACTATAGTGTTTGATCTTTCTCATTTACCGGAACCAACACGGTTGAGTCGCTTGTGGTCAACTCTGTGTCTCGGGTTTATAGACATATTCATGAAAAAATAAAGAAGGAGAAAATATGAGGGTCCATAAAAATAAACGACAGCTGGTGAAAAACTTTTTCACTGAAGTCTGGCAAGAAATAAAATGGTCATTTTCCGTTTGGATACTTCCATTTTCATTCGTTTCTAATTTTATCAAGCAAATCTTTTCGCGTATAAGACACGATTTTTAATTCCAGGATCATGCTTTCAAAAAGTGACCTCGCGGTCACTTTTTTATTATTAAAAAATAGGGAGACTAGAGTCTTGCTTTCAAACCTCATTTTGATACAATGCGCGCTACATATTTTTTGCTTTTTCAAAAATATGAAAAACGGGAGTATTTGTGTGTCACAAGACACATATAATATGAACAGTTATTACAAACAAATTTATAAATAAATTATTATGGCAGAACAATTTGATCGGTCGAAACCACACATCAACGTTGGAACAATTGGACACGTTGACCACGGTAAGACTACACTTACAGCCGCTATTCTTAACTGTCT
>CALGNJ010000044.1 GCA_937958705.1 Minisyncoccota bacterium
ACCGTTCAATTTTTACACCTTGTTCCATAGTGTCAAAGAACTCTTTTGTCATGCGCTTATCAATTGTCACTACGTATTCTTTCTCGTGTTCGTGCTTTGGGTTGAGGAGCTTGTCGACAATAGTTCCATCATTTGAAAAGAGCATAAGACCTCGAGACGCTTTATCAAGTCGTCCTAAAGGAGCCATTCGTAGTTTTTTCAAGTCAGGTGATTGAAAGTAGTCCTCAGCTGATTTTTCTCCACTTTGTGGATTGTGAGAAACAACCCCTACAGGCTTGTGTAGTAAAAAGTACCGTTTGTGAGATTTTTCTTGACGTACTGACTTTGGCATTTCGATTCGATCATCTTTTGTTTCAAGTTTGTGTCCTAGTTTTACCTTTGTGCCGTTTACTTTAACTAGTCCTTTTTCAATCAGTCGGTCAGCTTCTCGACGTGAGCAAAAACCTTTAAGATACAGGTACCTGTTGAGTCTGATAGGGAAGGAGATATTATCGTTATTCATGACGTGCATTATAGCAGGTCCTGAATTATTTATATAAATAAAAAGGCCTCGAGACTAGAATGTACGTATTTTCGTACTTATTCTAAATCTCGAGTATCCTTTACCATATTCACCTGCACGGTAGTACTACCGCGACTTTTCATGCCAAAATGCAGAAACTCTAGGTCTCGCAGGGTTGATATTGCTATCAGCCCAAGATGCTCTACCGCTCGTTGATGGGCGGATGGGAGTTCCTGTTTTAGGAGGTGTTTCGCTCATATATATAACACGAGTGTCTCCGGATGGAAATGTCACTTGGTGACCTCCGTCTGGTTTGCGAGCTCCTATCTTGCAGTTTGGAATTAGTGTGCCTGTATGCTTGTAGACAGAAGGTTTTCCGTTTGTATATTCAATGTGACACATTATGTTTCCCTTAGGTTAATGGTTGATTGTAAGTATCAGGACTTAGATAAAAACCTAAGCCAATAATCATTAAACTACAAAGCGATGGGTGTCGTCAAATGGTCATGAGTGCATAAGTTGATATAATCATAGGTAATGACATCACTCACACACAAACTATTTAATAAAGTCGACAACAGAAGTATAGATTTTTTGTTGAACTTAGGATCGGGTCAAGTGTCAGTTGCTCTGGTGTATAACAATAATCAAGAAAAGCCACTGGTCTTACAAACAAGGACAAGAACTGTACCGTTCAACCACAACCCAACACCAAGAGAATTACAGCAAAATATACTAAAGGTAGTAGATGTACTTCTTGCGGACTTTGTTCAAGAACTTGGAGGTATGTTTGAGCTAAATGATTTGTATGATTCACATCAGGCTATTCACGCTGTGCATGTCGCACTCTCTCCTTTGTGGCTTGATACACAGATAGTGGTGCATGAAGAGGACTTTGGGTCTCCTACCGTAGTCACTCAAGACATGTTGCAAACATATGTCGAAAAAGAAACATCAGGGGACCTGATTGACGCATCCATAGTTTTTGCAAGGGCCAATAAGTATCAAGTTGCCCCAGAACACATTGTGGGCATGGAGACTCCTGAGCTTGAGATCCAAATCAAGAAAAGCACACTAACTAAACACCTAAGAGAAGAGATTGAGTCAAAAATTAATGCACATATTTCTACAGAAAGGATTGGTTCTATTTCATTCGTACCGTCCCAGAAAGTCGCAGCCGCTATCATTTCTGAATTGTTTGGCGCTCATACAGACTACATGGTTATGCACATTGATGGAGAGGATACCCATATTCTAGTTCAAAGTAAGGAAGAAGGTATGAGATTTGATTCGATCACATACGGATTAGCGGAACTGAAAAGGCAAATAATTAAAGAGGGAATAGCTCCCGACTTTGTGCACGCACAAGATATCTTGAGAGCTTATTTCGAAGATGCTCTTGAAGATTCTTTTAAGGCACAAATAGAGTATATTCTCTCTATTGAATCTCAAGTACTTGCTAATTTACTAGGAGATATGATTGCTGAAAAGAATCCTTTATTTGTGATCGCTGACAAAAACTCAGAAGACTTCTTTATTCAATATGCTGTGCAACATGTACAGCATGTCTCACGTGCTGTCGTGGTTGAGTCTGATCACTTCAAGAACTACTTTACGGTTGCGGGCGCATATATTCAACCATCGGTAGAAACACTTTCATTGCTTACCTATTTAGGAATGATCAAAAATACCAAGTAATCCCACACATCCCTAGCACAGAGGCTCTGCTCTGTGCTATTATTGACGAACCAATAAACTTGTTTGTTTCTCGTATAGAAGCAGCCTCGTTAGTTAATAATGTAATGTAATCAAACTATGTCTGAACCAGTATTTGGAAATGAAAAAACAGGAAGCATCAGAGATATTCCTCTTCCGGGAAAAGAGGGGCGTACTCAAGATGCACCCAACCTTAAAACACAACCAGCTAGAGAGAGAACACAAGACTTAAAAGGCTGGAAACCTATGAATAAAAAAGGGAAAAGTCCACTTGTGAAAATTCTTTCAGGATTAGTCATTCTTTTGACGGCTTTATTTATTTTGGGCTCATTGCTTCATAGAGCAGAGCTTTCCATTATCCCAAAAGAAGAAACTGTTGAGATAGTGAATGTACTTACAGCCACTAATGATGGAGAGGAAGGTTCGGTTGCATTTGCTCGAGTCTCTCCATTTGAAGTAACCGAGTCACTATTTATACAAGGAAGTGTTGAGGAGAACGTTCAAACAAAAGCTTCAGGAAAGATTACGGTTAAAAATACTACGGCCTCGCAACAACGATTTATTCCAAGGACTCGTTTTGAAACACCTGATGGTTTGGTGTACAGAACACCACGATCTGTTGTTATCCCCGCTGGTGGAGAAACAGAGATTACGGTTACAGCTGACATTCCTGGGGCAGAGTACAACTCAGAGTCAGGTCTTACGTTTACATTACCAGGCCTTAAAGGCACGGCTGGGTTTGATTCATTTTCGGCGGTACAGTCAGGGGTGATTGATGGTGGGTTCTCAGGGGTGATTACAACGGCAACAAAAGATGAGCTTGCGGCTGGGCAAAAAGAACTAGAGTCTCGATTAAAAGAAAAGATGAAGACTGATTTGGCAAGCCGAATCACAACTGGATATATGACAGCGGATGATTTTATGAATATTTCGAATATCTCATTCTCAGAGAAGCCGGATGAACAAAAAGGGGGGATTAACGTAATCGCTCAAGGAACAATCGAAGCAGTGATGTTTAATCGCCAAGAATTTGATAACTTTGTTGCATCTTCAGTGCTAAAAGATTATACTCCTGGTCAATCAGTGACGATACAAAATCTTGACAAACTTAAGATGAACATTGCAACTGAAAATTTTGACCTACAGGAAGATAATGAGTTTGATTTCACCCTAGAGAGCCTAGGGACAACTGGAACATCGTTTGTCTGGAATGTAGACAAAGAAGCAGTGAAAGAGGCAGTTGCAGGTAAGAGCGAGTCAGCTGTTACACAGGGTTTAATTGCTGAGCTTTCAGGGACACAATCAGTTGAGGTACAAGTATCGCCATTTTGGAAGTCAAAGATTCCACAAAAAGTTACAAGAATTGAAGTACAAGTTAAATAAATAATCTGGAAATATGAATACTGGAGAAATTAAAAAGATGGTAGGTGTGGTTGTTGATGTGCACTTTGCGCAAAACTTACCTGCAATGAGACAATCACTATTTGCAACCAAAGAAGATGGTACAAAAGTGTATATGGAAGTAGCAGCACATATTGGACTCGATAGGGTTCGGTGTATTGCAATGCAGGATACAGCTGGTCTACGAGCAGGTGATACAGTTACAGATACAGGAGCACCTATTTCTGTTCCTGTTGGATCAGAGTCACTAGGAAGACTATTTAACGTACTTGGAGACACTATTGACGGAAAAGACGGAGTCAAAGAAGGAACACCAACATGGTCAATTCACAGAGAGGCACCCTCGTTTGATGAGCAAACAACAGAGGCTGAGGTGTTTGAAACCGGAATTAAATCAATTGATCTTTTGGTTCCTTTTTTGAAAGGAGGTAAGGTGGGATTATTTGGAGGAGCTGGAGTGGGAAAGACAGTTCTTATTCAAGAGCTTATTCATAACACAGCCAAAGCTCATGGAGGATACTCAGTATTCGCCGGAGTTGGGGAGCGTGTACGAGAAGGAAATGACCTGTATGGAGAAATGGAAGAGTCAGGGGTACTTGATAAGACCGCTCTAGTGTTTGGGCAGATGAACGAGGTGCCTGGAGCACGTGCACGAGTTGCGCTGACGGGACTTACCATGGCTGAATACTTTCGAGACGAAGAAGGGAAGGATGTTCTATTCTTTATGGATAACGTATTCCGATTTATTCAAGCTGGTTCTGAGGTATCTGCACTACTTGGTCGAGTACCATCAGCTGTTGGATACCAGCCAACACTTGCCGAGGAGATGGGTGCCTTACAGGAACGAATTACATCAACAAAGAAAGGGTCAATTACTTCTATTCAAGCAGTATATGTTCCTGCCGACGACTTTACTGACCCTGCACCAGCAACAACGTTTTCTCACTTAGACTCTACTGTTGTGCTATCACGTGCACTCACGCAGATTGGTATTTACCCAGCGATCGATCCACTAGAATCATCATCAACAGCACTTACACCTGACTTAGTTGGAGAAGAGCACTACCGTGTTGCAACAGAAGTAAAGCGAGTACTGCAAAGATATAAAGACCTGCAAGATATTATTGCGATTCTTGGTATCGAAGAGCTTTCTGAAGAAGACAAACAAACAGTGTTCCGAGCTCGTAAACTACAAAAGTTTATGGCACAACCACTTCACGTAGCTGAAATTTTTAACGGTATTCCAGGAATTCACGTTAAGATTGCAGATACCGTTGCATCATTTGCGAGGATTGTGGATGGTGAGTTAGACGACATGCCAGAAGATGATTTCTATAACGTAGGAGCACTATAAGAATATATATGGAAGTACGAGTATTAAAAATACAAGAGTCACTATTTTCCGGAGAAGCAGTTTCTGTGACTGCACCTGGAATCACAGGAGAACTACAGATTCTTTCTGGGCATGAGCCACTAGTGACTGTTCTTAAGACAGGAGCAGTAACTATTAAAGATAAAGATTCAGAATCCCATTCATTTGAGATTGAGCATGGGTATCTTGAAGTTACGCCCGAGCAAGTGACAATCATCTTGTAAAGACCATAAGAAAAGAGCGCACCATAGGTGCCCTCTTTTCTTATCAATTTTCCAGGATATTTGTTATCATAGGAACTATGTTTGGAAACAAAAAAGAGGCAGCACAAGACACTGCAACACTACCTACACAACACACAAAAGTAACACTCGAGCACATACTAGAGGCGCTATTGTTTTATACAGCCAAAGAGCTTTCATTTAAAGAACTCTCATCGCTTTCAGGACATACTGTGTCTGATGTAAAGCAGTCATTGGTGACTTTACAAAACGCGTATGCAACAAGAGGAATTACACTTATCATCAACAAACAAAAAGCGCTACTTGTAACAAGTGAAAAAGTTGCAGGAATTATTTCAAAACTACATGAGGACGAAAAAGACAAGCCGTTATCAAAAGCTGCCTTGGAAACTCTTTCTGTAGTTGCATATCACGGACCTGTGACTCGTATGGAGATCGACTACATTAGAGGTGTAAACTCAACATATTCACTACGTAACCTTCTTGTGAGAGGTCTGATTGATAAAGTGAAAGATAGCTCTACAGTTAGATACACTGCCAGTACAGACACCTATAGATTTATGGGGGTTACTTCACAACAAGAACTGCCCGACTTTGCGGTAGTTCAAGCAAAAGTCGAAAAGATACTCTCCAAGAGAGAGGAAGAAGAGGTGGCGCACGCTGAACAAAAAGAAGAGATCGATCCTGCTGTATCTACTGAATTAGATGAGCCCAAAACAAGAACAAACCACTAGTTATGCAAAAGAATTATTTTATTCATACACTTGTAGTGCTGGCATGTGCAGGTATTTTCCTTGCCTTTGTGTTTGCTCGAATACAGCATGAGATCTATTTATCTCATGAGATAACATTGAAGCAAAATCAAGATTTCTATAATAAGATAGCATTCACTAGGTTTAGCTGTTCGTTTCCTACTGCTGTAGAAAACACACCTGTCTTGCAATCTATTAAAGGCGATCTTTATTCAGTGGACAGCACATACGTTCCCAGGAACTTAACGCTGCTTCCTGCGGCATACAACAACAGCTCTAATTTAAATATCTATATCCACGCGGGAGTACAAGAACCGTTGATTCAAATGTTAAACCAGGCCAAAGAGGAGGGAATAAGTCTTGGAGTAAATTCAGGATATAGAGATTTTGCACGTCAAAAGCGTATTTATCAAAATCCTTTAAATAAAAGTCAGCCACCTGAGTATGATAGAGCAGCTAGACCTGGATATTCTGAGCATCAGTTGGGTACGGCAGTAGATATTTCTGCTCCAATCTTTGCAAATCAGTTTGTTCTAAACCAAGGATATAGTTGGCTTGCCGAGAATGCACACTTGTATGGTTTTGTGCTTTCGTACCCAAAGGGTTCAGAGGCGATTACAGGATTTAGATATGAACCATGGCACCACAGGTATGTGGGTAAAGACATTGCTATGGCTCTAAAAGAGAGTGGTGAGTTATTTAATGAAACATCAACGGCTTTTTATACAAACCCGTTTGATGAATCTGCAAGTGTTCGTCATTCATTTTTGTCAGACTCGTTATATGTCGGCCTTGTCTCACTCTTTGGAAATAAGACGTTGATATCAGAGGATTTTCTGAACCAGGTGTTAACTCCTGAGGAACTACAGTCTCTTGTGAGTCAATCGAAAGATACTAGTGAAGTATCTATTACAAGAGAGGGAGAGGGCCTAGCTACTACAACAGAACTCATGTTTAGTGTTTCAAAAGATACCGTGCGTGTTGATGAGAATGAATACGAAAGAACACAAATACGAACCCAAATAGAGGGAACAGACGAATGGATATTTGTTGATATACTTGATTTTCCAATATTATATTCAGATCTTTTGTTTGCATATAAAGGAAAATTTGACCAGTCTGATCTTTTGCAGAAGTATATTATTGAAAATTGTAGATAAGATCTTATTACTGGTATAATCTCAAAATAATTTACATCATTTGTATCTAACAGTAAGCTTCTGTGGGCTAGTGCTCTTGTAGTTACGAGTGAGAATATAGCAATTTATTGATATAATCTGAGCCATTAAATTATATAGGTTTTTTGATTTTTTTGTCCAACCATAGCTCAGCTGGTAGAGCGCAGAGCTTATACCTCTGTGGTCACAGGTTCAAGTCCTGTTGGTTGGACAAAGTAATTAAACAATGGGGAGTATGGTAAGGTGGTTAGTTGACTTTTTTATATAAGTACGTATAATCTTTCTATGCACAGTATGGTATTGTGCAAGAAATTTGACATTACGTTTACATTGGAGAGAAATATGTTAGAAGCGTTCGAACGGTCGTTAGGTGAACCGGCAAAATTAGCAGCGATGTTTATACCATCGGTGTCTGGGGCGACAACTAAGGATGGACGAGAGTTCGTCTTGGTTGAGCAGTTTTTGACCTGCTTCCCGAAAGCAACAGAAGCGACACAACGCCGTTTCCGTAGGCTTATGGATGAATCAGAGCACAAATACGTAGAAAAACGTATAAATGAGTCGTTGCGGGTCTTGATGGTGCATGCATGTCACCATGCACCCTCAGGTGTCGCTGAGCGTACACCAACTGTTGTAAAAGAGGGCTTTGTCTTTTGGCTCACAGAAGAGTTCCGAGAGGAGTTTATGGAGACTATGGTATGCCTAACAACTGGGAAAGACTCAGCTGTACCGTACGAGTTTTTCCATGAGAAAATTGGATGGACGATGGATCCAAAACATTCTCGGATCATATATATCCCAAAAGGATATATCGAGACTGCTGAAGATAAAAAAATCTTCGAGGCATTTAATCTGTCACATGTCGATTGATATGTGACTGAAATAAGCCCCTTGCGCGCTATGCACGAGGGGCTTTTACTTGACCTTTATAAATAATTATGTATAATCTTACTAGATCATGGCATGCTGTCATGATAAAAAGGAGAAAATACAATGGTTGAACATAACCCTCTACCAGATCTTGAAGCGATAAAGGCAGCTAATGCCAAAAGAGCAAGATTAAGCAACGCGGATAAAACTGCGTTGAAGAATAAAATCGTGGAAGATTTCCGCGTTGAAGAACAGATGAGAAGCAAGAGAGAAAGGGAGAAAATCCGAAAGGCAGACAGGAAATACTGGAGAAAAGAATGGTGGTCAAAAACAGATCATAGAGTATTTCCAGCGGTTAACGCCATGTACTTCTTGCAGTTTCTTTTGCTGATTGGCCTGGGCTTGATAAGCTCGATGTATTACTCGGGTACCACTGAGAACATTGAAATAATTTCGACCATCTGGTTTAAACTTATTGTTGGCGTATTGGGCTTTGCGGCCGGTGCTTCAACGATGTTCAAACTTCACGATAAGGACATGCTGACGCAGTTTGCGTGGCCAATTGGCGGCATATCGGTAATCATGTTTATAGGCATGATTACCACTTCGCTATTCGCAAGCTTGCCTCCGGCAGTTTTCGTTGCACTGATTTGCTGGGGAGTTGGATTGTACTGCGTACGAGTACTGCTTGCTATGATCAACTATAAGCGGATCGAGAATCAATCAACCTATGGTGTGCTCCAGAAAACGATGCTTCGCATGGAATACTCGGATCCAGATGCGTTACAGGACGCCCTGCATTCTCCAGAGTTCAGGGCCGAACAAGCAAGAGAACGGAGAGACGTCATCAAACGTGATGATAGACGTTTTTTCTGGACACTGGGACTTCTTCCTGTTGAGCGCGAAATAGGGCTCTCATGGAAGCACCGCGTCGCACGTATTTTGCTTTCATCAAAAGAGTATGAAGCAAGGCGTGATGCGCGCACCCATGATCATGAAAATGTTAAAAACAAAAGATCGTTTGGATAACGAATTTTGTACAAATTTAAAAGCCCCGCTACGCGGGGCTTTTCTACTCCAGATACATATTTTCTTTGACATATTCAAAGTATTTGTTGAGGGTGGGGTAGTTGGCAATACTTTTTGATTCAATCATGTTTTTTGCTTCAGTGCGTGCTGCCTCAACAAGTTTGATATTTTTAATCGCTTCCATGGCAAGGTCTGAAACACCAGATTGTTTGTTTCCCATCATCTCTCCGGTTCCTCTAAACTGGAGGTCATACTCGGCAAGTTCAAATCCGTTCTTGGCTGTTGTGAGGGCATCGAGGCGTTCACGCGTTGTGTCTGACTTAACATCAGCAAAGAGGTAGCAGTAGGGTTGATGAGTAGAACGAATGACACGCCCACGCAGTTGATGCAGCTGTGACAGTCCATACCGCTCAGCACCTTCAATAATAATATTTGTTGCGTTTGGGACATTTACTCCAACCTCAACAACTGTTGTTGAAACTAAGATGTCATATTCATGTCTTGAGAACTTATCCATTACTTCATTTTTCTCTTCCTTTTTAAGCTTTGAGTGAAGTACACCGATTTTGTATTCAGGGAACACTTCTTTTGATAATCGCTTTGCTTCTGCAACAGCAGATTTCACAAGCAAAGATGTAGCTTTACTGGAATCTGCTTCAAAAATACGAGGACAAATGACATAAAGTTGTCGTCCTGCTCTAAGTTCCTCTCTAATCGATTCATATGCACTTTCTCGGGCTTCTTGGGTCGGATCTACTAGTTTGGTGTCTACTTTTTTACGTCCAGGTGGCATTTCATCAAGTACAGTCAGGTCGAGGTCACCATAAATAGTGAGAGCAAGTGTTCGTGGGATAGGAGTTGCGGTCATAGACAACAAGTGAGGGAGAATTTCAGTATTATCAATTAGGCCCTTTTTTTGAATTTTTGATTTAGTTTTTTCTTTCTCAGCATCTTTCTTTTCTTGAGGTTTGGCCCGAAGGGCTGCACGCTGCTTTTTACCAAACCGATGCTGCTCATCAATAATCACGAGTCCTAGGTTTTCAAAGAAGACACCTTTAGATATAAGCGCGTGGGTTCCAACGAGCACCTGGATCTCACCATTTGCAACCATTTTCTTGAGAGCAGGCTTTGAGAGCTTTACAGGACCAGCTGATGTTTTAGACGGAAATTTGTAACATTCTTTGCCTGTAATAAGCCCAACAGATATACCAAGTCCACCGAGGAGCTCTACAAAATCGGCATAAATTTGTTTAGCAAGTATTTCAGTTGGCGCCATATACCCAACCTGAAGGTGACCAAATGATTGACCTGTTGGTTTTGTGGTTGCAGTGGCGTATGCAGCAAGACCAGCAACAACGGTTTTTCCTGATCCAACGTCTCCCTCTAGTAGACGAGACATCGGTGTTTCTGAACCAATGTCAGCAAGTATCTGATTGGTTGCTTCTTCTTGTCCGTTGGTGAGCGTAAAACCTAGTGCGTCTTTATATCGCCGGAGCGTTTTCTCTTCAGGTGTGATAATAAACGCACCTGATTCTTTGTATGCCTGTTTTTGGTCTTGTTTTACAAGCTGTATGAAAAATACTTCTTCAAACGCAAATCGCTTACGGGCAGCATCAGCATCAGCCATTTTTTTTGGAGCATGAATATATACCAAAGCACTTGCCAGACTTGGGAGGTTGTATTTTTTAAGAATTTCTTTTGGAAGAGGGTCTGTGAGATTTTCAAGTGCACCGTCAGCAACAAGCTTTTTAACTTTATGATATAGCCACTTAGAGGTTATGCCTCGAGTCTCTCGATAGACAGGGTACAAAAGTAGTTCTTGTTTGTCTTCTGCAAACAGGTCACCAGATTTGTCGACGGGGATTTTATCAATCAAATCGTATTCTGGATTTGCCAAGTAAGGTTTTCCTGACCGTTCATTCACGGTCCCCATAAATTTAGCTGCAGAGCCAACAGGTAGCATCTTTGCAATGTATGGTTGTGAATACCACACTGCTTTAATTGTTTGACCCTCAGAGTCTTTGAGTGTCGCTTCGGTCATACTCATCTTTGTCTTCCAGGCATTTTTCATTGAGATATGGGTTACCTCAGCATAAATAATTGGCTGCTCACCTTTTTGAATATCTTTAATGTATGAAAGTTTCGAGAAATCACCATAACGAGCAGGGAAATAGTAGAGCAAGTCTTTAGCTGTACGAAGACCCATACGAGCCAGAGCCTTCTTTTGCGCGTCAGTTGTTCTGAACAGTTTAGTTAGTTGAGTCTCGAGATTCATGTATTCATTATATCAACCTGAGATTATTGTTTGTTGCCAAGTTATTAAGACGTATTCACTCAATGCTCGTGATACAATACTGCTTATGTTAAAGAAACTACTTGGAGATGACAACGCTCACCTGATCAGAAAAGCACAAAAAATAGTAAAAGAAATAAATGCGTTTGAACCTGCAATGCGGGATCTTTCTGACGAAGAATTATTTGGAAAGACACAAGTTTTCAAAGAAAGATTGGCCTCAGGTGAAACGCTAGACGATATTCTCACAGAAGCATTTGCTACCGTTCGTGAAGTAGCAGTCCGAGAAACAGGACTTCGTCCGTATGACGTACAGCTGATCGGAGGTATCCTGATGCACCAGGGAACTATTACTGAGATGAAGACAGGTGAGGGAAAGACACTCGTGGCGACGATGCCTACCTATTTACATGCCCTTTCTGGAAAAGGTGCACACGTAGTAACAGTTAATGATTATCTTTCCCGGCGGGATGCAGTATGGGTTGGGCAAATCCATGCCAGGCTCGGGATGTCTATCGGTATTATTAACTCACAAGAATCATTTCTATACGACATCGATGCTCGAGCTGAACACGATGAAGAGAGAGACGAAGTTGGGGGGTACAAAATTGTCCATGACTTTTTAAAGCCATGTTCTAGAAAAGAAGCATATGCAGCTGATATTACGTATGGGACAAACAATGAGTTTGGGTTTGATTATTTGAGAGATAATCTAGAATTTAATCCAGATAACCTAAGGCAGCGAGGATACAACTTTGCAATTGTTGATGAGGTTGACTCGGTTTTAATTGATGAAGCTCGTACCCCATTAATTATATCTTCAGCGGCTGCGGACAGTGACAAGATGTACTCTGAATTTGCAAAAATAGCAAAGCAGTTACAACCCGAGAAACATTACACCAAAGATGAAAAGTACAAGGCAATCAATCTGACAGACGAGGGAATTGAAGAGGTTGAACAAATTCTTGGTGTTCAAAACCTATACACAGAGGGAGGTATTAAATATGTTCACCATCTTGAATCAGCAGTTCGTGCCGAAGCACTATTTGATAGAGAAAAAGACTACGTGGTACAAAACGGAGAGATTGTGATTGTTGATGAATTTACAGGACGACTGCAACCCGGACGACGCTGGAGTGATGGAATGCACCAAGCGATTGAAGCTAAAGAGGGAATTACTGTTCAGAAAGAGTCAAAGACGGTTGCATCAGTCACCTTTCAAAACTACTTCCGAATGTACGACACACTTACTGGGATGACAGGTACAGCAGAATCTTCAAAAGAAGAGTTCTTTAAGGTGTACCAACTTGATGTCGCTGTGGTTCCAACAAATAAACCAATAACACGTATTGATAATACTGATCTTATCTTTCAGACAGAAAATGGTAAATTCACAGCGCTTGCCAGAAAGGTAAAAGAACTTCAAAAAAAGGGACAACCAGTTCTTATTGGTACTGTTGCAATTGAAAGTTCAGAACGCCTGTCTGAGTTCTTGAAAAAAGAGGGTATCAAGCATGAAATTTTGAATGCAAAGAATCACGAGCGTGAAGGTGAAATTGTTGCTGACGCGGGACGAAAGGGAGCTGTGACGGTTGCGACCAACATGGCAGGTCGTGGGGTTGATATTAAGCTTGGTGGTGCACAAGCTACACAAGAAGAGTACGAAGAGGTCTTGTCTCTTGGTGGACTATACGTAATTGGTACAGAACGTCATGATGCTAGGCGTATTGATAATCAGCTTCGAGGACGTTCAGGACGACAAGGAGATGCAGGTGAGACACAGTTTTATGTTTCTATGCAAGACTCACTTATGCGTGTGTTTGCTGGTGATGCGGTGAAAAACATGATGGGGAAGATGGGGCTTGCTGAAGACGAGGCAATCAAACACAAGATGATTTCAAAATCATTAGAATCTGCACAGACAAGAATTGAAGGATTTAACTTTGACTCACGAAAACACGTGCTTCAATACGATGATGTACTCAACACTCAACGTACTGCTGTGTATGAAAAACGAAGAGTGATGTTGGTGGGTGAGACTGAATCCATCGCAGCTGTTTTTGATGAGTTTGCTGCTCGTGATGAAAAGTTTAGTAAAGCATATATAGAGAAAAGAGAAATTCTCGGAGATGAAAGATTCTTTAAGGTTGCTCGAGATATTTACCTGCAGACAATCAATACATTCTGGATGGAACATCTTGAGACCATGGATTACATCAGATCATCTGTAAAACTACGCTCGTACGGACAACGTGATCCATTGGTTGAATACAAAAAAGACGGATTAGTATTTTATAAACAAATGCTTGTAGATATTGATAATACTGTAATGGATACAGTGGAGAGAATTAGCACAGACGCAGTATTTGAACTTGAGAAGAGAGCTGCAGAAGCAGCAGCTGAGGCAGAGAGAATTATTGATGGTTCTGGTAAAGTTGATGAATCAACAAAGGCAAAACCGAAGACCAAGAAAAAAGAAGATACAATAGGACGTAATGACCCATGTCACTGTGGTTCAGGGAAGAAGTACAAAAAGTGTCATGGATAATAAAACTAAAAAACACGATGAGCTAAAGGCTCATCGTGTTTTTTTAGTTTATAATAGATATATGAAGAGTCTTGATAAAACCAGTAAAAAAAACTTTCCGTGGATTATATTGCTCGCAACTATTACAGCAATTGGTCTGGTGATGCTTTTTCAAGACCCACTTTCGTATCTACGGGATCTTTTAGCTCGGGATAACTTTTTAATATCTGGAATTGTCTATACGGTGGTCTTGGCAGTATCTGTTGTTGTGTCTAGATTTTCAATTGCACCGGCAGTGCCTTTTGTTGCAAAGATATTGTCTCCAGAAGTGACATTTGTTCTCACTATTGTTGGGTGGACGATTGGGTCATCTGGTGCATTTTTTATTGCTCGCTATGGAAAAGAGAGCATGATCGAGTACGTGTATCCAGTCAAAACAGTTACTCAGAATCAATACAGGCTTCATGTATCACCTACACGTATCACACTTCTACAAACAAGATTATTTGCTGCACTAGATAATTTTTCATATTTCGTTGGTCTCAGAACCAACATTCGTTTTATGAGGTTTTTATTAGTCACTCTGCTTGGTAGTGTGCCTGCCGCGTTTATTTTTTCATTCTCCGCGGATGCTATCGCTGACGGAGAAAAGAGTACCCTTTTTGGATTATTTTTTGCAACCGCACTCATAGGATTGTCATATGTATCTCACAAAGGATGGACACTATTTGAGAGGCCTGCACATATATATACCAATGCAGCATCATTTACAGCAGGTGAAGTGATGTCAGTAGCCGCACTAGTACTGTTTTTTGAGAAGAGAAATAAGCCATATAAGTTACACAGATCATCGGATTTAGAGCAGGTGATTAAGAAGCGCGCAAAGAGCAGAAGAAAACAAGAACTATATATCTGTGACAAGAACCAGATATCAGATGAGCAGCATAATATATTTGGCTCTGTTGATGCTGGCTTGCGTGGAAATAATATCCCATACGGAGTTTTCGGTTTGGTTTGGAGGAAATACGGTGCTGCAATTTGTGGATCAGAAATTGTTTCAAATCAAGTAATGCAAGATCTCGTACTCGGTGTTGATGCAGAAGACGCTGGCATTAGACATGAAGAAGTAAGCACTCTCTACATTGATCAGTGGTCACTTTCTGAGATTATAGAAAAGACATATCAATATAATGGATCATCAAAACGAGAGAAAGATGCTCAGCGCCAGTCATTTATGAGTGCCGTTGTGTTTGCACAAGATTTCTTACGCAGAGTGGTAGACAAAC
Organism: Minisyncoccota bacterium; assembly: GCA_937958705.1. GTDB lineage: Bacteria > Patescibacteriota > Minisyncoccia > Phycocordibacterales > JAHDEI01. Next base: position 15,169 of record CALGNJ010000044.1, read on the forward strand.
AAAATATAATTCATCAAGAGAGTGAGGTGAAGGAAAGATAGTAATATTCTTTAAGCGTGTCGTACTCCTTGCGCGACTTAGACTCGTTATATCCTCAAGTTGTGGTGGGGTGGGTATTGTGGAGGAAACAAAACAAATAAAGAAGAGGCTTGGGTGAACAATAGGTCAAAACAAAAGAGCGATGTACATCATCGCTCTTTTGTTTTGACCTGTTATAATGCCTGCATGGCATTTGTAGATGAATTAACTATTTGGGCGAAAGCTGGAGATGGAGGAAACGGGATTGTATCCTGGTTGCGTCTTAAGTTTGTCGCAATGGGTGGACCAGCTGGAGGTGACGGAGGTGACGGAGGTGACGTATATTTTAGAGGGGTCAGGGATTTATCAAGATTAAATGATTATTCAGGTAATCCGCAGTTTAATGCTGAGAATGGAGGTCACGGACGTCGTACTTCTAAACACGGAGCAAACGGGAACGACATGTTTATTGATATTCCAGTTGGATCTATTGTCACAAACAAAAATACAGAACTTAAATTTCAAATTCTTACAGAGGGAGAAGAAGTTCTAGTTCTGAGAGGTGGTAAGGGTGGATACGGTAATGAGCACTTTAAGTCATCAAGAAACGTTGCTCCAGAAGAGCAAACAGATGGTGACCAAGGAGAGTCAGCTCACTTCTTGATTGAGCTTGAAATGCTTGTTGACCTAGGGATGGTCGGATTACCCTCAGCAGGAAAGTCATCTCTTACCAATGCACTGACTAATTCACAAGCAAAAGTTGCTGCATATCACTTTACAACGCTCGAGCCACACCTAGGTGCACTTCAAGATTTTATCTTGGCTGATATCCCTGGTTTGATCAAAGGTGCTGCAGAAGGAAAAGGACTGGGACACAAATTTTTAAAACATATTAAGCGAACCAAAGCACTTGCTCATTTAGTATCTCTTGAAAGTGAGACACCTTTTGAAGATTACGAAACAATCAGGGGTGAGCTGGGGGCGTACTCAGCAGGACTTTTAGATAAAGATGAGATAATCATTTTGTCTAAGACCGATATGGTTGAGGAAGAATACGTACAAGAGACAAAAAAAGCATTTGAAGAGAAATATCAAAAACCTGTTTTTGTCTCATCGATTATCAACGACGAACAATTAAAAGAGTTAGGAGACTTTATTGTTAAGTATCTCCGCGCAAAAGAGAAGAGGGAGTACGCAGACAGGTTACAAGAAAATCTTGAGAAATAAAAAAGCCGGCACATGTGCCGGCTCAAGCCTCAAAAGCTTTTAGTGATAAGAGACAGATAGACCTTTAGGTCTTGATCCATATTGGTGGGTGCGAGGTGTTTTTTTATCTCCACTCATCCGATGCACATTACCTGGTCTGGATCCAGCCCCTGGCTCAGAGTGTTTTCCAATCGGAGCATCATGACACTCCTTGTCCCAAGGGTTTGCGACAGCTCTTTTGCGAGCGGCTTGTTGACGTGCTGTTGATTTTGGCAAAATATATCTCTCCTACTATGGTTGTGTTAAAGTGCCTTATAAATACTATACATAGTATTTATAAAATACGCAAATAACATATGTTGATTTGTTACAATCATCATATGAATTCTCGTCTTCAAAAACAGTTAGAGGAGCTACCGACAAAGCCCGGAGTATATTACTTTTTAAACAAAGAGGGAACTATTTTGTATATAGGAAAAGCCACATCACTAAAACACAGGACCAAGTCTTATTTTCAAGGTGACATGATGGAGAAGCGCGGGCCACTTATCAATAAATTGATTCAAGAAATAGATTCTGTCATTGTTGAAGAGACTGATACGGTTCTTGAGGCGCTCATATTGGAGTCACACGAGATTAAAAAAAATCAACCAAGATATAACACACGTGAAAAATCACAAATCTCTTTCGCCTATTTGATAATTACAGACGAAGAGTTTCCTAGACTCCTTGTAAAACGTGAACGAGACATATTGGCAAAGCGCATACCAGAAAAAATATTATATTCATTTGGTCCTTTTTCATCAAAGAAGACGCTGTATACAGCACTTAAGATTATTCGCAAGATCTTCCCGTATAGATCAGTACGAGGTTCGTACGATGAGAAATCCACGGTGTATCAGCAGATAGGGCTTGTGCCTGGAGTAAGTCAGACCAAGGAAGAGTACCGAGAGACTATTGAACAGATTAGATATTTCTTTATGGGTAAGAAAAAACGAGTGATTCAAATGCTAGAAAAGCAAATGAAAGAATATGCTGATAAACTGGAGTTTGAAAAAGCTGAGTTTATAAAAAAGAGATTGTTTGCGCTAAAGCACATACACGACGTTGCACTTATTGATGATGATTTAAAAATAAATTCACTCGATAGCTTTCGGATTGAAGCGTACGACATTGCACACATGTTCGGGCAGAATATGGTTGGTGTTATGGTAGTGATAAAACAGGGGGAGGCAGATACAGATGAGTACCGGCAATTTAAGATAAAATCATTTAAAGGTGTTGATGACTTGCGAGCCCTTCAAGAGGTACTTACTCGGAGACTTGCCCATAAAGAGTGGCCATATCCGGACTGTATTGTAGTCGATGGGGGAGCAGTACATAAAAAAAGAATGGAAAAGGTGTTAAGAGAACATCATATAAAAATACCTGTGATTGCCGCGAAGAAAAACAATAAGCACCAAGTAGAGGCGTTTATTGGTAGAAAGAACTTGATAGAGCAATACAAGAAAGACTTTCTGCTTGCTAACGCTGAGTCACACAGGTTTGCTATCAAGCTACACAGAAATATGCGTAATAAAAAAACCACTCAATAGAGCGGCTTGGCGGACCCTCCTGTGTCCGGTGACAACAGGAGGGCTTGGTTAGTGGAGCGGGGACGCGTGAAACCCTGTTCACTCAAGCAATTTTCTCAGAATTAAATTATGGAATTTTAAGAAATGATGTTTCTGCCGAATTGCAGAATTCGCTCGAGGTCACCTAACCAAGTAAAATTATACTGTTAATACAATGAAAGTCAATAGATGTATGGGTGTTCGTGTTGATACAATGTGAATATGAATAAGATTCGAGTAGGGCTATTTTTTGGAGGTGTTGACCAAGAAAGAGAAGTGTCAAAAAAGAGTGCACAAACTGTGCGTGCCAATTTAGATAAAAATAAGTATGAAGTGGTTCAGGTGGAAATTCTTCCAGGAGAGGTATTTGTGATTATGGGCGAGAAACTTTTATTCGAAGAGGTGTGTCAGAGGATTGATATTGCAGTCTTGGCTCTACATGGTCTGTTTGGAGAAGACGGGACACTACAGATGCTTCTTGATGAGAACATGGTGCCACACACAGGCTCAGACGCACTCTCATCAGCGGTTTCATTTTCAAAAATATTAACCAAAGAAGTCTTTGAACGATTCTCAATCAAAACCCCGGCGTATGTGAATGTGTTAAGAGATGAATGTGAGAATAAAACAGCATGTGTGGTAAAGGCAGGAGAGATTTTTACTTCATTCCCACAACCATGCGTAGTTAAACCAACATCAGCAGGGTCTTCACTAGGTGTGTCTATTTGTAATTCAAAAGCTGAGATAGCTGAGGGTCTACACAAAGCTTTTCAGATTGGAGATAAGGTTGTAGTTGAGGAGTATATTTCAGGGTGTGAAGCAACAGTGGGAGTTATTGATGATTTTAGAGACCAGGATGTATATTCGCTTCCAGCCGTCGAGATTATCCCGCCGGTAGGAAGATTTTATGACGATGAGACAAAATATGACGGATCAACAAGAAAAGTTTGTCCGGCACAATTTCCAGATAAGTTAAATAAGGATTTGGCAGACATTGCGACTAAGGTACACAAGACACTGCATCTGAAAGACTATTCACGTACAGATTTTATAATTCATCCAACACGAGGTATCTTTGCACTTGAAGTAAATACATTACCGGGACTCTCATCAGAATCACTTTTTCCGAAAGAATTAAAGACTGTAGGTATATCAATGAAAGAATTCCTGGATCATATTATCGAAAGAAATATAAATCCATAACTCAATACGCACAATAGTATATGGTCTAGTTATATAAAAAGGACCCCCGATCAGGGTCCTTTTTCTAGTTGCAGATGCAATTAGGAGGTTGAGGTCTGCCACGCTCCAGGATCGGATTGTGGCGCCTTGTGATGAAACTTTAGATACAACTGCTCTGTTGCTTGAATATCGCCAGTGGCGGCCTGCACAATAAGAGCATCTGTTCCACGCTGTTGCGCGAAGCTTATCATTACCAGAGCAGCTTGGTCTCGTGTTGAGACCGTGTAAAACTTTTCTGGGGTTTTTTTGTAAAGATCATGGTTGGCCCACTTCGGGACTTCCAAATTGTGTTTGTTTGAATAGGCATGCAACCGGTTGATGGCTGTATGCAAAGGACTGCCTTCGTATACACCATTCATGGTTGGGGTAAACAGGCTGCGCCCACCGTTCAGGGCTTGTGCAGAGATACCATTGTCTCCTTGTTCAGAGACGAATTTAGCAATCTGTGCAAGGCCTTGTTTTGATTGTGGGGTAAGAGCAAGACGTTTCGCTTCAGCAGTGGCGTACTGACTCAGCAGATCTGGTTTCTTGGTAGAGACCATTTTCTGCTTAGCAGCTACCTTTTTTGCAATAGTAGGTTTCTTAACCGCTGCCTGCTGCTTGGCTTTCTTTGCTTCAGCCAATCGCTTGGCTTTTTCTGCCATCCGCTTTTGTGCTTCCTGTGCCTTTTTTGCATTTGCAGCGTCGATCCGCTCCTGTTGCACTTTCTTTGCTTCAGCAGCTTTAGCTTCTTTGGTAAGAGTTTCTGATTTTGACTCCATAGCCGCAGCTTTTTGAGGTGCCGGAGGCTTTGTTGTCTTGACAGACGTTTTTGTTCTAGGTCGTACCTTGTTTGGAGGTGCTACTGGAACATCTCTGGTCCGGTCTGGCGGATTGAGCTTTGCTCGAATCGCTTCTGCTCGTGTGTCAGGCGGCGTGCTCGCTGTAAGGCGTGCAATGGCGGCAGATGATTTGCGTTGTGTATTCGCATTTTTAATCAAAATTTGCGCGTCTCGCAAACGCAGGTTCTCCTTCTGGTCCAGAATTTTTCCATCCGCCGTTTTTTTCTCCACACGAGCAACAAACAACGTCGCTTCTTTGGCCCGTTCCTGAAGATTGGTCTCACCCGGGACATGTATTTCCCAGGGTTCCATAGCAGCGACATCACTCGTCGATGCTGTTGTTGAGGGAACCATGGTTACAACAAGAAATGGCACCATTGATATCGCCAAGAATCCGACAATTAGTTGCGGTTTAAACTTTAACGCATATAAAACAAGCGTAATAGCCGCGATAATAGATAAAGCACTCATGAATGAGAGCCCACTGCTTATCTGCATAAATTGATACGTCATTATGTATCTCCTTTCAATAAACATACACACAAAAGATGTGTGTCTAGCCAGGATAGTACAATATAATATTATATTAGTCAACAACAGATAAAAGGAAAATTAAAAAGATTTTGTGGTAGTTTAATGCATCTAAACTAATTCTTCGACATCTCTTTTTTGCACCACAAGAGTATTTCCAATTATATGAATAGAATATGCATCAGTCTTGCCAGACTCCTACAAAACAAACAAAAAGACACTACATACGCAGTGCTTTTTTAGTTTTGTGGACCTTATGAGAGGAAGTTCGAACTAAGAATAGCCAATAATCAAATAAAGAAGAAGAGTTAATAACGAGCAAGCGAGTAGTGCAAGTTGAAACTTCCAGATACCTTTATTTCGAAAGGATTTAATTATTAAGGATAAAGCAAGAAGAATGACGGCAATAATTGGATAAAGAATAAGTATTACGTGAGCCCAAGTAAAACCACCTTGATCTAGCAAGACAGCCCAGAGTGAACAAAATAATATAGTGAGTGTCAATAACTTATACATATGGAGATATTGTATCAAAAAACACCTCTCGGTGATTTCTAAAGTTGGCTGTGGACCTTATGGGATGAAGTTCGAATGGATCTAATTGATTTTTATGAAGAATAACGTATGGTTATTTCAGAAAGAGGAGTATAAAAATGATTAAAGTTGAAATTGTTTGTAAGCAGAGTGCGTTTTCCCATGTAGTCGAGAGACTCAGTCTTAAGAGGGTACCTGAAACAGTCGTACGTGCTCTCCATAAAAACCTGGTATACAAACAGTCAGAAGTAATGTTTTTTGGAGTGAGAGTGTATGGAAAAGAAGCATGTAATGTTCCAGATGTATTTATTGATGTTACACTCACTGAGAAGAAATATGCTGATGATAATCAGGATTGGGTTGTGGAATCTTTGGGCGACAAATTCAGAGAGTTCATTTATGAAGAAGTCTCTTTGGGCATTATGATTACGAGCTCAAAAGGAATAACTTTTGGAACAGTTTAAAGTTTAGGTTCGCATTTCGGTGCGGACTTTTTGTTTTAGAAGATATTGTGTGGTAGTTCGAACTTCGGACCGTTGTGGACCTGACAAGACTCGAACTTGCCACCTCTCCCGTGCAAGGG
>CALGNJ010000045.1 GCA_937958705.1 Minisyncoccota bacterium
CGAGGAGAGGGATGTGGCAGGGGAAAGAGATTTTTAGGTAGGTACTCGTTGTAGGACCTGACTGTTTCTGTGAGTGTTCTCTTTCTGTTAGGTAGATAATGATTTTGGGCATACATGCCAATCAAGATAATTAGTGGATTACCCTCGATATGTTCTAGTATTTGTGGATGCCACCGTTCAGCAAAACCAACGCGAGGAGGAAGGTCTCCAGTTTTTCCTTTTCCTGGGTAATAAAAATCCATGGGTACCAGAGCCGTTATGCTCTCATCGTAAAAATCTTCTGAATTGATACCAAGCCACTCACGTAGTCTTTCGCCACTTTTATCATCCCAGGGAATAGTAGAGGTCTGCGCATATATACCTGGTGCTTGTCCGATGATAATTATCTTGGATGTTCTGGAAACAGAAAATAGAGGCTCCCATCCTTGTTTGGTGAATGGTTTGTTTTCAGGATGGTCAATAATCTCTTGTTTTAGTTTGTTGAAAAAAGAATTCATGTTCAGATAACAATATCACTCTACTGCGCTATAATAAAATCATGAAACAAGTACAGTGCCTAGATTGTGAGCAAACATTTAAAAATGATGTAGAAGTGGATATGCTTCTTGATATGCAAAAGCATTACTACGCAGAACACAAAGGGGTTATTACTGATATCAGTGAAGAGGATAAAGTGGCGTGGATGATCGAATTTACTAAAAGATGGAATCGATAATAAAAACATATGAAATTATTTAATACACTACTACCAACGCTCGTATTTCTCGCCTCAATAGGACAGGTGGTTGCCGGAGCAACTATTGCAATAGGGGCATTTACAGGGGATTCATATAACGGATTGTTTACGTACACCCAACCAGCACCATTCATCTTTTCTATTTGGGGCGTGATTTATACACTTGCAATTATATATGGGATATATCAGTTGATACCTAAAAATAATAATGCGTACTTGGAACACAATAGAATATACGCACTTGTTGCTTTTGTTGGTTCTGGAGTGTGGCTTTATTTTGCTGGAACAGGAGAGGCTTTAAAGTGGTTAACTATTCCAATATTACTAGCGGTCGCATACTGCTTATGTAAGGCGATTTTGGTTAAGGTAGATCAAGATGTAGGAATATGGCAGCGTATTGCGTCTGATAAAGCACTATACCCATACGCTGCATGGACTGCGATTGCAATGTTTGTAAATATTCATACTATAGTTTTGCAGTACGGTTTAATCTCTAGCGTTACGGTGAATTTGATTTTCGGATTAATTTTATGGATAGGGATTATTTGTGTTCATTCAGAGGTTCTCAAAAAAGTAGGATACAGCATATGGTTTGGAGCAGTTGCGGTGTGGGCACTGTTTGGAATCATTATTGCAAATGTGACAGATACCCAAGGATCGATAATCGTTGCTGCATGTTCAGGTTTGGCAGGTGTGTACTTTGTATATTTGCAACTAAAGAGGTTTAAAGATAAGTAATGACCCAGGAAATTAAAAAAATAAATTTTTTCTCTCAAGAAGAAATGAATAGGGGGTGGAAATATCTGGCTGTGGGATTAATTACATTTCTATTAGATCTTCTCCTACTTTTTCTCTTTGTAGAATACTTATTTATTCGAGAGTTTATTGCGGCAGGTATCTCATTCTTGTTAATGGTGACCTTAAATTATGTATTGAATCGAAGATTTGCATTTGCGGGAACAGAGACAGGAATAAAGCAAGGATATCCATTTTTTACGTTGTTTGCAGTGCTCGGAGCACTGGTTACAAGCGGACTTATGTATCTATGTGTGGATTATTTAGATCTAAACTATTTTGCATCAAGAATACCGATAGCATTATTTGTCAGTATCAGTACATATTTTTTAAATTACTTTTTCACGTTTAAATTAAATAAAGCAAAGTAAGTAACAAAAAGAGCGACGCATAGCGTCGCTCTTTTGATTACAATAAGATAAATATCTCTAAAGCAAAGGAGATAAGTATAAGAAAAATACCTGTCCATCCGACCCGATGTTCGTACTTCATTGCTTTAAAAACAGCTTCATCAATCTTGTGTTCATGCCGGAAGCGGTGATGAACATTGAGCGCGGCATACGCAATGAGAAGGGTCCCGAGAGTATTAAACATGAGTGCAAATAATTCCATAATAGAAATATGATAGCAGGTTTTGAAAGGTGGCTCAAACAAAAAACCACATAAGCGGTTTTTTATTTGAGCCACCTCGCAGAATTGAACTGCGGACCTCATCCTTCGTTTACACCCCTATTTCACAATAACTCTATAGTAGTGGACTAGACTGTATCTTAGGCATATCATTTAAACGTAGCCTCCCTTGGCAGTCGTTCGGGCGTACTGTTAGTTCACGCCACGGTCTGAGCCTGAGTTTGGCCTTTAACCGTTATTCGGGATTCACGAAACCGTTTCCAGTTAAGTGGGCAAACCTATACGGGTTACCATGGATGCGCTCTACCAACTGAGCTAAGGCGGCGTAGAACACAGTCGAGTTTACCATATTACAAGAAATGCTAAAATATAAAAATTATGGAAAACAAACAAGCACCAAGATTCACAGTCTCAAACCAGAGAGGTGAAAAAGTGTCACTTACAAAAGAGCTCGAAAAACATATGGTTTTACTATATTTTTATCCAAAAGATATGACGCCAGGATGTACGCTTGAAGGTATTGGATTCTCGGAGAGAATTAAGAAATTTGAGAAATTGGGAGTGAAAGTGTTTGGTATCTCGGCAGACTCAGTTGATCGCCATGCAAAATTTTGTGAGAAAGAATCTCTTGCTATTGATCTACTCTCCGACGAAGACAAGAAAGTGTGTGAGAAATATGGAGTATGGGTTGAAAAGTCCATGTACGGAAAGAAGTATATGGGTATCTCAAGAGAGTCATTTTTAATTGGTAAGAACGGTAAAGTGATTAGACACTGGACCAAGATAAAACCTGCTACTCATCCGGAAGAAGTGCTTGAATTTGTAAAGCTACTATAGTATTGTATTCACTTTCTGAATCATGCTAAGGAGAGACACACATGGTGATAACGAAGAAGAAAACAACAAGATTTTGGTTATCTGCAACGAGTGTATTTAAGGATTTGAAGAAAGGAGATCTTCTTACTTACAAGGCGCGCTCGAAAGGTAAAGATTTGGGAGAATACACACTTAGGTTCACAAAAAGAGTAGGGAATAAGTGCTGGTTTTACTCACAAGATTTTACACCAAAACAACAACAAGCTAGAGATCATTTTTTGGTCTCTGTAATCACAAAAAAGCCCGACTGAGTGTTGGGCTTTTGCTATACTTAATTAATGACAGCTAAACTATACATAGTCGCGACTCCAATTGGAAATTTAGAGGACATTACACTCAGGGCACTGCGCGTGTTACAAGAAGTTGATGTGGTTTTGTGTGAAGACACACGTGTTACAGGAAAGCTCTTGCATCATTACGGAATAAAGGCAAAGATGATCTCTTATCATGCTAATTCAAAAATCTCTAAGAGTGACCAAATTCTTGACATGCTTAAAGAAGGAAAAGCATTAGCATTAGTGTCTGATGCAGGAACACCAACCATCTCAGATCCAGGAGTGCAGTTGATTCAAATGATTTCAGATCATCAAGGCTTGGATGTTGAAATTATCACAGTGCCGGGAGCTGCTGCTATTACGGCAGGATTATCGATTGCTGGTCTTGCCGGGAATCAATTCACGTTCTTTGGTTTTCTACCACACAAGAAAGGTCGCAGAACGCTATTTGAGGAGATAGCAAATAATACGCGAGTATCTGTATTTTATGAATCACCACATCGTATCAAGAAAACACTCGATTCATTAACTGAGATATTAGACGAGTCACAAACCGTTGTGATTGGGAGGGAGCTCACCAAAATGCATGAGCAGGTCATACAAGGGAGTGCACGAGAAGTGCGTGATTATTTTCTTGAAAATCAAGACAAGGTTCGTGGTGAGTTTGTAGTGATGATTTCAGGTGCATAAATAGATGTATTTTTATTTATACACCGTTTCGTTTCATAAAAGAGGCTAGTACACCGTATAATCAAGAAACTATGTGTGGAATTTTTGGAGTTACAGGGACAGCAAAAACAGCAGCAGATAATGTCTTTGCTGGATTAAAAAACCTCGAGTATCGAGGGTATGATTCTTGGGGTGTCGCACTTCGTGATACAGAGGGAATACAAATTACAAAACAAGTAGGTAAGATATCTGAGGGAACAATGGAGGGCTCAGACGCATATGAAGCGGTAGGCCATTCACGTTGGGCAACACACGGAGGTGTAACGCTCGATAACTCACACCCACACCGAGTTGGAGGGGTTGTAGTAGTTCATAACGGTATTTTTGAAAACTACCTGTCTTATAAAACAAAACTAGAAGATGAAATAGATTTTAAATCAGAAACAGACTCTGAGGTTATTGCTGCACTTTTGCATATTGAAATTCAGAATGGATCATCACCACAAGAAGCATTAACTCACGTCTCTTCTCTGATAGAAGGGCGATTCGCCATTTTGGTCATGTTTGATTCAATGCCAGGAATTTGGGCAGTACGAAGAGGATCTCCACTTATTCTTGGTAGAGGGGGCGAGCAGACATATATTGCCTCTGATATACCTGCATTCCTAGAGATGACTAATGTGGTGAATTATCTAGATGATAACCAAATGGCGTATCTACATGGTGTTGAGGTTGATTTTTGGGACTTACTAACTGGTGAAGAGATTGAAAAAAGAAATATCGAGGTTGAATGGGATATTGAGTCAGCAGACAAGGGTGAGCACCCACACTTTATGATTAAAGAAATTCTTGAGCAGAAAGAAACAATTGCGCGTGCAATAAATCAAGACAAAGAACAGATTGATGCGTTCACTACTGCTCTAAAAAAAGCTGGAGGTATTTATATTATTGGCTGCGGAACAGCACACAAAGCAGCAATGGCAACAGAATATTTCTTTGCTCAAATAGCAGGCAAGAAAGTTAACGTTGTTGCAGCCTCAGAGGTGGAATCATTTAAAACATTCATTCGTCCCAATACTGCTCTGGTGTGTATCTCTCAGTCAGGAGAGACTGCAGATATCATGGAGGTTGTTGAATATGCCGAGTCTGTAGATGCTACAGTTTTGTCTATTACCAATGTAGCCTCTTCGTCGCTTGCACGAGCATCAACGGTCGCTCTGCCTGTTAAGGTTGGTCCTGAAAAGGCGGTAGCCTCAACAAAGGCAACGACGGGACAAATAACGATTGGGTTTTTACTTGCACATGCATACGCAGATACCTTTACAAAAGGTTTAGGCATTTTGCTTGGTGCCGCTGCAAATATTAATGACATGATTAATCCACGATACGAAGAACACATAGAGTCTGTTGCTAAAAAATTTAAAGACACAGAAAATCTATTTATTATCGGACGAGCTTCGCTATATCCTATTGCACTTGAAGCAGCAATTAAAATACAAGAAGTTTCATACATTCATGCACAGGGATTTGCCGCAGGTGAGTTAAAGCATGGACCTATTGCACTTATCGAAGAGGGGACCCCGTGTATCGTGCTTGGAGATGATCAAGAAACTATTTCTAATGCAACAGAACTTAAATCCAGAGGAGCAGTCATTATTGGTATTTCAACAACAGAGCAGCCGGTATTTGACCACTGGTTGCGTGTTCCAGATGCGGAGCTCGCACAACCTCTTGTTTCTATTATCCCAATTCAGATTCTTTCGTATCACTTCGCACTGCTGAGAGGACACGACCCAGACATGCCAAGAAACTTGGCTAAATCAGTAACTGTTAAATAATATGAACACAGATATACAGTGGGATGACGTTTTCAGGATAGTAAAAAATATTGTGAAAGAGATAGAAGAATCAGGAAAAAGGTATGACTACATAATGACTATTCCAAAAGGTGGGCTTATGCCGAGTTACTTTTTTGCAGAGGCGCTTGGTCTTCCAGTAGAGACAGTCACTGTACAGAGCTACGTAGGGAAAGATAGGGGAGAGCTGGTCTTACAAGAACAGCAAGGTTTCTCAAAAGAAGTACTGCCGGGAGATAGAGTTCTGGTTATTGATGACATATACGATTCTGGAGCGACAATTAACTATATTCAAAAAAAGTACCCAAACATTGATACAGTATGTTTGTATGCCCGTCATCCTGATCACTCGTTGACCTTTGTTGGAGCAGTGCTCAATCATAATGAATATATTGATTTCCCTTGGGAAAACAAGATCAAGTAAAACCCGACGCTGTGCATCGGGTTTTACTTATTTCTTAATGACCATCTTGACTCCAATAATAATCAGGATGAGCGGCCAGATATAGCTCCACTTGATGTATTCACTCAAGAAATCTAATTCAATAAAGTTTCCTAAGATGAAGTAAGATCCTAGCAAGATAAGAATGAGCCCAGTAATACTAATATTTTTATTCATACAAAAAGTATAGCAAATAACTTCCTGTATTTTTTATCATCATTCTGTTAAAATCCTCATACGCTAATCGGTCCTATCGTCTAGCGGCTAGGATTTGAGAAGTATGAGCAAAGCCTATTTGCCATACATCTTGAACACATGGAAAGAGTATTCCGCAGTGTTCTAGCCGCTAGTAAGACTGGATTAATTGGTCCTATCGTCTAGCGGCTAGGACACCCGCCTCTCACGCGGGAAACCGGTGTTCGATTCCCCGTAGGATCACATCAACAAAAAGAGCACGCGAAAGCGTGCCTTTTTGTATGTGATCCCTCGAGAAAGTGAACTGCTTCACTTTCGTGGGAATCGAACCGAACGTACCTGCGACGAGCGTATGCGAGGAGGTGCGTGAGCGGGGCAGCGATCTCTTATGAACGAAGTGAATTAGAGGTGGCGCCGATGAACCAATTTAGGATTACTTCAAAAAAGAGTACGTATTTGGACACCCGCGGGAGGTTGTTTTATTCATATTGTACACGAGAAGATACCCATTAAGAAAACCGCAGATCGCGGTTTTCTTTTTATTTCTTTTTTCCTCCTAGTTTCTTCTCTGCTTTCTTTGCAAGCATTTCAAATTTGATAGCTAGCCTTTTTGCAGTTTTCTTTGACCGTGAGGTCTTGTTGTTTCCAACCCCTGTTGCTCTTTTTGCCATAATGCAGGAAGAATACATCAATTATTCAAAGAGTGCAAGAGTAAAATTATCTTGCTAGAGCACTTCTTTTTCTAAGACAATGCCGTCTGTTGTTTCTGATATAGAGAAAAAGATAACTCCAATCTCCTGGCCATGTTTAGTAGTTGTCCTGACGCGCCAATCACCAGCAAACGGTTTTGCAAAACTATACCAACGAAATCCATCATTACGTCCTCCAGTAAGATTAAACGATACCTTGTTGAACTCGGTCCAAGCACTATCTTTGTTTTTATACTCCCATACGTGATTCACTAATGTATTGATACCTGCGGGAGAGTAAATTGAAGTATATGCATACACAGCAGTTCCTTTTGTAATCACTACATTATCTATAGGGAATATCCGTTGCCACAGTGTGTGCTCTGGTCGCTCGCCGATAAGCTGATTGTCGCTGTCACGATAGATGTTGTGATATATACCACTATCTTTCATTGATAGGGGAATCGGAGGAATAACATTTAAAAAGTAGAGAGCAATAAAACCAAAGGAAACAGAGATAAACATGGTTTTTATAAAAGGGAGGTATTCTTTGGTAGGTTGATACGCCTTGATGAGGAGATGAATAAAAAGCCATCCGATGAAGATACTGATGACATTACTCAAGAGGAATATCCATGGACCAACACTCCTGATGATTACGGGTACAAAAAAGATACAAAATGATAATGTTGCTGCAAACCACATACCAACCTGAAAGAGCGTTTGTTGAAATTTATTGAACACGAACTCACTAGTTAAAAAGAGTCCGTACAGTACAAGTAGGAATGGCCAGTTTGAAACAAGAGATGCTGACTTAGTGTAGAAAATCACATATCCACTCAGGATACCCCCAAAAGAGAACACGAGGGTAAACGGTGCAAACATAATTATTTTCTCAAGAGTATTTGAAAAAACTTGATGTCTTTTTCCAAGGTGAATAAGAAAAATACTGATACTTATAATTACCAGATGGCCAAGTAGAACGAGGTTATCATACAAGAGGTCAACCTGAGTAAGTGTGAAGAGGTCAAATATAAAACCACTCAGAAAGAGGATGGGGGAGATACGTTTTTTGTGGGTCTCTAAAAACTGTTTAACCGTCGATTTCATGATTTTGTTATACTACCACTACTCTTATAAAAGAGTAAGATTTTATAACAATTCTATGTACACAAAAGTTGCACGAACACTGCGAGAGCTCGGAATAGATTATTCAACAGAAATAGACGTACTTACAAAATACGCAACAGATGAGTCTGTATTTTCCGTGATGCCGCAAATGGTTGTTATGCCACACAGTAAAGACGAGGTGCAGAAAGTTGTGCGAACCGTGCGAGAGTACACAAAAGAGTACCCAGAGATTTCACTGACTGTGCGTGCAGCAGGGACAGGTTTGTCTGGAGGGTCTCTTAACGATTCAATTATTTTGGATATAACTAACCTTGCTGGAATGGGGGAGGTAGAAAGGAATGAAGATGGGGGAGCGACGCTACGCGTCGCTCCAGG
>CALGNJ010000046.1 GCA_937958705.1 Minisyncoccota bacterium
GTTTAGGTTCGGAGTTAATTTAAACTCAGTTGCAACGGCCCTTGTGGGTGCAACCGATGGTATTGAGTTGTTTGAAATAACAGAGAACAGCGAAGACGTTTCTGTTGTTATTCGAAACCGACTTGATTATGAAAATACTGATACTACAGAGACAAAAGAGATTACGGCCGATCGTTTGGCGCAACTACAGGTAGCAAATAATCGAGGAGAACAAATATTGCTCGGAAGTCTTATCACATTTGAGCTTGCAGAGGCTGATTCTGAAATAAAACATAAAGATGGAGAACGAGATGTCACTATCAGTTCTGGTGTGACAGAGGGGGTAAATCCAGGGGAGATTCGTGCAGAGTATCGGGAAAAGTTAGAAGAGATTGTCCCAGAAGGAGTTACATTTAGTTTTGGAGGTGAAGCACAAGAACAAAATCAATCACAAACCGAAGTGTTTGTTGCATTCCTAGCTGGAGTGTTCTTGATGTTCTCTGTGTTGATACTGCAGTTTGGTAAATGGCGGCAAACGTTGATTATTCTCTCAGTTATTCCATTCGCACTAGCGGGGGTACTGCTTGGATTATTTATTTCAAATAATGCGCTTTCATTCCCGGCGATGCTTGGACTAATTGCTCTTGCTGGTATTGTAGTAAACAACTCGATAATTCTTGTTTCAGTGTTCAATCAATTACGTGCTAATAATCCAGAGTGGTCACTTGAAAAAGTAGTAGTTGAAGGAGCAGCTATGAGATTACGTCCGGTAACGCTAACGACAGTAACAACCATTATTGGTGTAACGCCGCTGTTGTCACAGTCAGCTATCTGGGCCCCTATTGCATACGCAATCATCTTTGGACTGTTCTTCTGTATCTTCGTGACACTTGCGATGATTCCATTGCTCTACAGGCGCTTAGAGGGATTCAGAGAGAAGAGAACACGCGATCTGTTTAGTTGGATATGGACCGTGCTCTTGGTGGTTCTTATGCCGCTTATTGTGGCGATCATTGGTGCTGTTTTGTTCACAAGGGCATCAGGTGAATCTCAGTTAGGATTGTTGGTGTTTGGAGTAGTTGCGTTTATCTTGGTTTACGTACTGACACACATCCACCGAAAAGAACATTAATTCTCTAGATTTGAACGAGCTACTTTGTCAGTTTCATGAATAATTTTCTCACCGTACAGTTGTACGACTCAAAAATTATTTACTCACTTCCTCGTATCTCATCTCAAATATAAAGAATTAATAAATATGCGAATAAGACCATAAAGCTCTGAAAAAGGAGGTTCAGGGAATAAAATACTTAACAAGAAAAGAGTGATGGCGCGACCTAATTTTCAAGGAGTATCAAGGACTATGAAAATGGAAGTACTCTTGTGGTGAGCCATCACTCTTTTCTTTTGTATGAAATTCCGTTATTATAAAAAAGTTCGCCACCTTGGGCGTTCGTTGCAATAGGAGTTGTCTATGGCCGATATTTGGTTTGACACTACGTCTGTTGGTGTGAATGGGTCTCGTACCTTTACATCAACTACTGCTACAGCATAAGCCGTACAGCGCGCTAATATGCGAAAGCAACCCTCTACGGACTTAACGGTCCGGTGAGGTTCGTTCTTTATGGATTTAGAACTGTCCCAGCAACCCAAGTTCTCGTCAGGCTCTCGTAAGGGAGCCTTTTGACTTCTTTTTTTATCTGCGTATAATACAAAGTATTAAAGGTCCTGGCGGGTCTTTTTAAATTACTAAAATTACATATGTATTATGAACTTACTAAACTACGTTAAAGAAGTGCAGTCAGAAATGACTCATGTAAAGTGGCCAACACGAAGAACCACACTATACTTTTCAATCGTTGTGGTGATTGTATCTATTCTAACAGCACTGTACCTAGGGCTTTTGGACTACATTTTTAGCAGCATCTTGGGACTATTCCTGTAATTAACTATATATGGCAAGACAAGTATCAGACGGACAAAGAAATTGGTATGCAATTCACACGTATGCAGGATATGAAAACGCAGTAGTGCGAAATATCAAGCAACGAGTTGAATCACTCGGGATGGGAGAACTTATCTTTGACGCACTAGCACCAACAGAGAAGACAATTAAGGTAAAAGGAGGAAAGAGAGTTGAGGAAGAGGAACGAATCTTTCCAGGGTATATCTTGGTAAACATGATCGTTACAGACGAATCATGGTACGTGATCCGAAACACACCACGTGTTACAGGGTTTGTGGGGACAGGGGTAAACCCAGTTCCAGTTACTGATGCAGAAATGCTTGATGTAATTAATAAAACAAAAGAAGGCGACATGAAACATGAGTCTACGTTCGCGGTTAATGAACCAATCATTATTGTTGACGGTCCATTCAAGGACACAGAAGGGAAAGTTCTATCATTCGACCAGGATTCTGGAAAGATGAAAGTATCAGTTGCTATGTTCGGTCGTGAGACTGAGCTAGAGCTTGATGTATTACAAGTAAAGCGAATCTAGTCTAGTATTTTATAGATAATCATATATAATACCGACACATAATAACGAAAACTATGGCAGAAATAATTAAAAAAGTTAAACTAGTTGCACCAGGAGGGAAAGCAACACCAGCACCACCACTAGGACCAGTTCTTGGTGGAGCCGGAGTAAATATTGGAGAATTCACTACTCAATTCAACGAAGCAACAAAAGATAAAATGGGAGAGCCTGTTGCAGTGGTAATCAATGTATTTGATGACCGATCATTTGAAATAATTTACAAAACACCGCCAACCACATCTCTTATCTTAAAGGCTGCTGGAATCAAACAAGGTTCTGGTAAAAACCTTACAAAGAAAGTTGGATCAATCACTATGGATCAAGCACGAGACATCGCTGAGCAAAAGATGCCTGACTTGAATGCTACGACTGTTGAACAAGCAGTTAAAGTTATTGAAGGGTCTTGCCGATCAATGGGTATCGAGATTAAGGGATAGCGCAGAGAAAAAGACACCCGCAAGGGTGTCTTTTTCAACACGCTAGCGCTTATGCCGCGCTGTTCTAAACATGTCTTTTATATTCAGGCCGAGTAGTCAATTAAGGTAAGAAAGATTATTTATCAAGTAATATATAAGCCGGCGAAGTAGTGAGTGATTTTTCTTTTGTCTCCTCGAATTTGACCTAATTTTTAACGAACGTAGTGAGTATAAAAATGGAAATGCCCTTGTGGTGCATCCTATTTATTTAATCTCGACTCTTTTGAGCAGGTACAACTGAGAACAAGAAAAAACAAAGCGGGCATACGCCCGCTTTGTTTATGCTATGATGTTTGTGAAAGGAGATCTTTATGGATAATATTCAAGAAACACGTGCTCGCTATGCCAGAATTGCTGAACGTGATAAGACTATAGCGGAACCAAAGTGTTCTGGTGGAGGAAGCATGCAAGCATTTTTTCTTGCAGCACACAGTCTCGCCACTAATGGTATTCATGGAGTCGTTGTCGACTCGAGTGCACTAAGAAAATAACCCCGCAACTAGCGGGGTGATTTTATATAAAATATGTTTTTGTAAATTTAGTTTTTAAATAAGATGAAACACAAGGAAAAAAAGAATAATTTTTATGAGGTCTAGTACCCCTACAGTGAGTTAGAATTATTTGAATTCGACACAGTGATTCGCTTATTATAGAATTAAATGAAGAACTTCCGCATGAAGCCTTTGAGAGATTCCCCAATATTCCCAAACGTTCCATACATACCTGCCTGACGACGTTCAAGCCCAAGCACAGCCAATCCATATGCTACAGACCATGGGATATCATAATCACCACCATCTTGCTTTATCTTTGATACTGAACGAGGAGCTCCTTTTCGTGCAGGGATACATAATTTGTCTTTAGCCATTTCCTCAATGCCGGATGTGAGCGCACCTCCACCAGAGAGAATAATACCAGCAGGGAGTAGTTGTTTTTTTGAGATAGACGCAAGCTCATCTTGAATTGATTTAAAGAATCCTGCAAGAGATTTTTGGATTATCTTTTCAGCTTTGGCCATCATGTGTGCTTGGTCTGGATGTGCACCCAACTTAATTTGTTCAGCTTCATCAACAGAGACTTTTAGCCCAAGTGCTAACGCATTGGTTATGTCTTTGGATCCATACTGCAAGCTCTTAAGCAGTAGTGGAGTATCGTGTTCGTAGACAAGTAATTCAGATGTATCTGAGCCAATATCTACTAAGATAGAACCTACTTTCCGCTCTATGTCTGAGAGTGATACGCACGAACACGCAAGAGGAGAAGGTATAATATCTAACAAATCAAGATCTAGCTTGTCACAAATATCCTCAATGATTTCAATCGTGGTTGTTGGAAAATCAATAAAGAAAACTGTTGTTTCGAGCTTCTTGCCTTTCATGCCTACAGGAGAGCCCACCACAGGCTTTCCATCAAGGACATACGATGTTGCAAGTGACTCGATGATTTTTCTGTTTGCCACGCGAGCTTTTAGGCTGGCTTTTTCGATGCTTTTTTGAATATCAAGATCCGTTACTTCTCCAGACCCTAGTGTCACAATAGTAGAGACTTGCTTAGAATCAGATTCGAGACCAGTTCCTGATGCTGCTACTACAACCTCAGATGCCTTTTCTCCGAGTTTCTGTTCAACAAGCCCCATCCCTCGACTAATAGTTTCATATGTTTCTTGCGGGGAAATAATATATCCATGTTCAACTCCTCGTGTTGGAACTGCTGCTCGTGCAGCAACCTTTAGATTTTTCTCATCACGTTTAAGAACCACAATATTTGTGGTAAAACTACCGATATCAATGCTGGTTATCATGTGTTTTGTCATGGTTGTATAAAATTAAATAGAGAATTTTTTACGCATTGCTGCCTCTTCATCATCCATTGTATCACCGTGGTCATGGCCGTTCAAATGAACCAATCCGTGAATAAATAAGAAGGCAATAAAATTGTTGAAGGTGCGGTCAAACTCCTTGTGTTGTTTCTTGCAGACAGGTAAACAAATAAATATCTCTCCACTGGTGTCTGATAGAGGGAATGAAAGAATGTTAGTAGCATAGTCTTTTTGTCTTGTGGTGAAGTTCAATGTCCGCATCGTTTTTTTTGAGCAGAACACAAGACTTAATTCATAGTCTTTACCCAGGTAATGATCTTTCATTTCTTGGTAGGGAATACCTTGGGGAGCACGGGTAAAGAGACCTTCCGTTCTTGTTTCAAATAGTGATTCTTGCATACGGCTATTATAGCGCACTTGATATATTCAATATATTCAAACATGAGAAAACACACACGAGCTTAGGTCCCGCCAATATTAGGTAAGGCCACGCATTATTGTGTGTGCTTCTCGAACTAACATATGCAATTATATCTAAGAAATAAATTGAGTTCTAATATAATCGGGCATAAAAATAAAACGGCTCATGCCGTCTTATTTTTATCGTCGTCTTTTTATCGTCGTCCTCGCCGAGTATCTTTTCCTAGTTTTCTTTGTCGAACTCGAACTGCTTCGTTCTCAATCTTTCGTAGTGCTTTTTGTTTTCGCACAAGATCCGAAGGCTGCCTGTCGTTATATCGAAGAGATTTCACTCGAGTAACAATTCCAGCTGACCTCACTTTTTGTGAAAATCGCTTTAAAACTGCCATTGAGTTTTCTTTCTCTTTCTTAACTAGATGAATGTTATCTGTCATAGTGAGCAGTATAGTATCATAGCCGTTTTCATTTGCAACTTAAAAGAGATCCAATCTAGATTGGATCTCGGACCTTGGAAATTAGCTCGTTTGTCTCGGGGGAGGAGGTACCCTCTAAGTTTGATAATTTTGTTTATTGTGCCTTTGTAGGTCTTGTTTCCAGAACAGGGTGCGCCACAAGAGCATTTCATTCTTAATACATAAAAATTAAGGCAAAACTAAAGAGAAAAAACAAAGCAGGCGTCCGCCTGCTTTGTTTTTTATTCGAGATGAAGTGCCAGAGGCTTATACTAACTTTCGAGCATATTTAGGAAGCTCATTTAGTTTAACTTCATTCTGTGAGAATGTTTCCATATCCCTAATCAGAACTTTACCGTCTGTTGCTTCTTTGTGTCCAATAATAAGGGCATATTTAGAGTTACTTTCAACGGCGTGTTCAATTTGCCTCGAGATCTTCGTTTCATCCAAAGAGTGATTTAATGGAATATCTAATTTACGCATCGTGTCCATGATATCGAATGACTTTAATCGTGCGTTGAAACCAATTTTAATTAAGTGAATGTTTACGTCTCTTTTTGCTGTTGATTTTTTCTTTGGAACCTTTGTTTTTGCTTTGAAATCCATAGACAACCCAACTGCTGATATTTTTCGCTTTCGAGCAATCTCAGAAGCGAGCTCATCATATCGTCCTCCTCGGGCTAGTTCTTTCTTTGGTTTTCCTTTACCTTCAGATCCAGTAATGACAAAGATTGTTTTTGAGAAGTAATTTTTGTTTCCCATTAGTTGGTCGTCGATTTCATAGGGCATATCAATCTCTTCAAGGTATTCAAGAACCTCTTTAAAGTGAGTAGAGCTCTCTTCTGAAAGAAAGAATAGAGGTTTAGGTGCTTCCATGTGGAGTTCCTCAAGATATTCTTTATTAGAAGAGAAGAGCTCTAGTGATCCGCCATCTTTCACTTTCTTTAGGTCTGCAGCTTTGAGGACAGTTGCGTTCTTTTTATAAAATGCCGCAAGCTCTTTATCAAATCGTTTTACCGAGTCTTTGTCTCCAATTGCATTGATTCGTACTGTAAGGTCTTTGTATCCTTCATCAATAAGAATAGCTAGTGCAGTCTTGAGCACAAATGCTTCTGCTAATCCGGAATCTACTCCAACAATATCAAGTCCAAAGTTATTCTTTTTACCTCGTGCAGCTTTCTCTTTTAAGATTGGTTTGTTGTAAAACATCATCTTTTTAGGAATGTCTTTTTTAAGGTCGTTAGACTTAGAGTAAAACTTCATTAGTTTGACTTTCTCTTCTTCTGCTAAGTCATCATTCTTTCCTGAATGAAGTGTGTCTTTAATATCTATCAAGTCAAAACCATAGTGTAGTGCTGCGTGATCAGCATTATTCTTTGGCTTAGCGTTTTTACCTCGGACTTCTAGTTTTGGTAGTTCTACAACTTTCTTTTTTCCTGCTGCCATAATAATTATTGTTAATTTTCTTTGGTAATAAGTGGGTTTGTCTTTCCGGGGGTGATAGATATTTCTGAGAGAGGGAAGAGTCTTATGAATGCTTCTCCTTTTACAAATGACTTATTGAGAGGTCCCCATGCTCGAGAATCATGAGAGTTTCCTCGATTGTCTCCCGCAACAAAATATTCATCACTGGCTATGTCTTTCTCGAGGTTATTTTGAATTGTGTTTTTAAGATAATCTTCCTCTAGTTTTTCGAACTCTGTGGCTCCAGCTGGTTTTACGTATACTTCCCGGTCACGAATACGAAGTGTTTCTCCTGGGAGCCCGATAACTCGCTTTACAAAAAAACGGGAAGGATCATTCGGATACCTAAACACCACTACTGAGCCTCGGTCCATCTCACCTAATTTATGAGAGAACTTATTAATTATTAAATAATGCCCTGTTTCAAAAGTTGGCGACATAGACTCACCCTGAACAATATATGGTTCTGCCACAAACATTCGAAACGGTATAACAATAACGGCTGCAAGTAATGCAAATTTAATTATTTCTATAAAAAAATTCTCCTCTTTGGGAGACGCTATTGCTTCTTGTTTTTGCTTTTTCTTAAAAATCATTAGACCAGCAGTATACTCTATTTTTCACCATAAATCAAGTTATATGTCAATAAATATGGTAATTTAGGCAACAAGGGGCTGGCGCTTTTTTTGCTCAGCACTTATAATTGGTCTATATTATGTATTACGTATTTGGATTACAAAACCCTGGAAAAGAATTTGAACAGACCCCTCATAATATTGGAGGGGCAATGATGAGCTTGTTTTGGGATGACAATCATGGCTTTTTTCAAAATCGGCGTGAAGATCAAAAAAGAAAACATGAAATTGCACAAGGGATGCTCGCAGAACAAGAGCTTGTTGCCATTTTCTCAAAATCATTTATGAATAGATCAGGAACATGTGTTTCTGATATTGAGCAAGATGACTATAAAAATCTCATAGTACTGTATGACGACATAGACTTGCCATTTGGTGAAGTTAAGATTTCTTTCAATAGAGGAGATGGAGGACACAATGGAATCAAAGATATTATAAAAGTACTTGGTACAAAAGAGTTTATTCGAGTACGCATTGGAGTATCCCCAACAGACTGGTTTGGAAATCCACGTAAGCCCAAAGGGAGAGACGCGGTGAGCAACTATTTAACGAAACGAAAGTTGCCCAAAAAATATGCGATGCAATACGGAGAGATTTACCGTACAGTTGAGGGCATTATCTTAGAGATCCTCAAGAACGGCCGACAAGCAGCGATGAATAAATTCAACTAACTCATATTTGTACACGAGAGGGTTCCGTGCATAATATAGACATAGCCACTGGAGGAGAAAAAATGCGGTTACTTGTACTTTTAGTGTCAATGCTTGTGTTAGCTGGAGATCAAAATTGGAATCCACCGCTTGAACATGTATGCGAAGCTCGAGCGATAGAGTATCTTCAACTTGAAGAAGGTGCCCGTGTAGTCGCTCGACAACATCTTGTCTCAATATTCATTTTGAAAAGATTTGATGATAGTGTCAGGTCATACGGCAGATACGGAGTTACGTATGTGGTGGGGCGACAGCACCTAACAAGAATGAAAAGACATGGAGCGAAGTCAAAACACCTTGGGTGTGATTTTGACTAAGCCCATGAGGCAAATAAAAAAGCTTCCCTTGCAGGCGAGGCTTTTTTGATACAATTGTGAACATGAAAAAACAATTGGTATATATACACGGCGGAGAACCGTGGGATACGTATGAGGATTACCTTAACTATCTACAAGAGAGTGAGGTTGACCCTTTTAAGGAGCTTGCTCTTCGATGGAATAAAAAACTAAAGGAAGATTTGCAAGATCGGTTTGAGGTCTTTACCCCTTCAATGCCATCAAAATATAATTGTAAATATGTTGAGTGGAAAATTTGGTTTGAAAAATATATCCCGTTTTTAAGAGACGATGTCTTCTTGCTTGGATATTCACAAGGAGCATTATTCTTATATAAATATTTATCAGAGAATGTATTACCAGTATCAATTCAAAAGATTATTTTTGTTGCGGGTCCACATGGTGCACACAAAGATGGTGATTATGGGGTCGCTGACTTTGAGATAGTAGAAGACCTCTCTGATATTTCAGAACAGTGTAATCAAATCACAATATATCATTCTGAGGATGATTTTGTGGTACCTGTTGAAGATGCTTACAAATACAAGAAACTGCTTCCTGTGGCGCAACTGGTTGTATTTAAAGATAGAAACCATTTCTTGCAAGAAGAGTTTCCTGAGTTAATTGAGAATATAAAAAATAGCTAGAATGAATACACCGACACACATCATTGTAAACTACGCTCTATTGTCAGATGCGCCTGTGAGCAAGAGAGAAAAGTGGTCAGTCATTATTGGAGGACTCCTTCCTGACGTGGTTATTTTTTACATGTTCTTTTGGGCACTAGCAACAGGATTGCCACAGCGTACTCTATGGGATGAAACATATTTTGAACCAGGGTGGCAGCTCGCCATTGATATCTTTAATTCGTTTCCGATTTTTATTGCACTAGGACTTCTGGGGTGGGTGATCAAAAAGCGATGGTTATTACTTTTTTCGCTATCGATGTGTCTTCACTTTATTGCTGACTTTTTTACACACGCTGATGATGCGCACAGACATTTTCTACCACTATCAAACTTTCGTTACGAAAGTCCTGTCTCGTATTGGGATAGAAATTTTAATGGAGAGGTGGGAGGAGCAATCGAGCTGGCATTACTGGCTGTGGGGGTTACGTATTTGTGGACACGAGTACGGACGATATGGGTTAAGGCCATGCTTGCTTTATATATAGTATTGTCGCTATCTATGACTCTTCTAGCTCCAATTATTTTTTCTTAGTCATGATGAATGTCGTGACGACTTTTTATTTTTTTAAGTCTACTTGATTACGCAAAAAAAAGTTATCCAGAAAGTTACCAACAGGAAAGTGAGCAAATCCTTGACAAACATTTTTTCCTGACTATAATGGCTCTCACGTATTTATGAATCTAATGAAATTTGGAACACAGTAACTTTTGGGAAAGACTTATTGATATATAGTCTTGTAACAAAAGTTGCTCCTCATGGAGTAATTT
>CALGNJ010000047.1 GCA_937958705.1 Minisyncoccota bacterium
CGGGTATTGTACCAAAAAAACGTGATCGCGCAAGAGCACTAGTGCACATTCTTCGCGGTATATAAAAAGAAGAAATATCATTCCTCTTTTCATTACCTAGTTTTGGATTTCTTCTTGCTTATTTTTGAGAATATCATCAAGTGTTGCGGTAAAATCCTTTACCTGCTCCTCCATTTTAGCCTTAAGTGTAAATCTATCATCTTCTGTTATCTCTCCCTCTTTTTCCAAGTCTTGGATCTGATTCCATACCTTGTCTCGCTCTTGTCTTACTGATACTCGTGCGTCTTCTAGTTTTTGTTTTGCTAGTTTTCCAAGCATGTCTCGCCTTTCGGCAGTTAAGTCTGGAAATGAAATCCTCACTCCCGCATCTGATGACACAACAGAGACACCTAGGTTTGCATCAATGATTGCTTTCTCTATGTGCTTAACAAGACTCCTGTCATAAGGCCCCACTAGTAGTGACTTCGCTCCTTCTATTGAAATAGACGCCACTTGATTAAGTGGAGTTAAAGCCCCATATGAGTCTACCTTTACACCATCAAGAACCGCAGGAGACGCCATCCCGGTTCTGATTGATTGATATTCTTTTTTGAGCCACTCCGCTATTGCATCAAGCTCCGTTGTAAATTGTTTAAAATCCATATCTATAGTTATTTAGTCTGAGTATTATACCAACTTTTATTGCAAACAAATATTTTCTATTTCAAGGAATGCTGCTTCTATCTTGCTTCCTTTTATAATATTTAGCTCGTGTATATCCTTTCCGCCATTACGTTTAATATCTCGACATGTTATAAAACCCGCAGTAATTAAAGCCTGGTGATCATTCTTTGAAAAAGAAGTAAGCGCAGTGACTGGGTGTATCTTAGAGGCTTGAATGAAATCATGAAGATTAGGATTCCCTCTACGTGGATAGTCCCATCCCATAAGTTCTAAGGTACCCTCACACTCTGCGTACTTGATTGCGTTTGATGAAAACTTTGTATTTGTAATCAAAAATGGTCGTGCCTTTTTATCTCCGTAATACCCCGTATCTATAATATCTCTAAAGCGTGAATTTACGTACAAGGAAACTTTGAGGTCTGTCTTAATGGCAAGTTTATTATGAAACTTGAGCTCTGCAGTAATAACCTCTTTTTCATTCTCAGCAATAACATCAATTTCGTGAGTGACACACTTTCCCTTAACTTTCATCCCTACAGACGTATTATATCCATGTGCCATAAACACCTCAGCAACATATTTTTCAAACGGAAATCCTGAAGGACCAAGTGCTGCAACTGCACGTCGGAGTGAGTATCTGAATCTCACAGATCCCCCATGGTTCTCTGATTTCTCAAGCAACTCAAAAGCATGTGAGTAAATAAAGTCAGTTGTAGCGCCATCGAAAATCTCTTGTGTGATGTGGTCGACAATGTTTGTTGCCATACCGGTATCAGCACCCGACCTTTCTAACGATTCCTGCAACTTTTTTGGATTGAAAACCTCGCGTGTTCCGTCTTTCTTTATAATGGTGGTGTTTTGTTTCATAACCGATTACAGCATCCGCTCTAAATTAGCTGAACGTGGAGAATATTTATATGCATCTTCAACAGAAATATCACCTGTCCGGACAAGCTCAGCAAGGGATCTGTTCATTGAAATCATTCCATCACCCGAACCAGTTTCAATAACTGAATCAATTTCATGAACACGCCCTTCCCTGATTAGGTTTGATACAGCATTATTATTAATAAGTAGCTCATACGCTGGAACACGCCCACCAGAAATAGAAGGAATAAGTCGTTGTGAGAAAATCCCGGTTAACGCATTAGATAACTGCGCTCTGATTTGCTTTTGCTGGTTACCTGGAAACGCATCAATAATACGGTCGATTGTTTGAGATGCATTATTGGTGTGTAGTGTTGAAAATACCAAGTGACCTGTCTCAGCAGCAGTAATTGCAGCCTCAATAGTCTCAGGGCTTCTCATCTCTCCAATAAGCAACACATCAATATCTTGACGGAATGCGGACTTAAGAGCTTTACTAAATCCGTGTGTATCAAATCCCACCTCACGCTGATCGATGATGGACTGTTCTTGCTTGTACAACACCTCAATCGGATCTTCAATGGTAACAATGTGCTCTTGTCTATTTCTATTAATCATCTCAATGAGTGATGAAAGTGTGGTTGATTTACCATGTCCTGTTGGACCCACTACCAAAAAGAATCCTTGTTTCTTTTTTGCGAATATCTCAAGTACTGGCGGCAATTTAAGTTCTTCAAGTGTTTTAATCTCATCATTAATTACACGAAGAGCTAAAGAAATCACTCCTTGTTGAAAAAATGCATTGCCACGAAACCGAACACCCTCCATTTCGAATGCAAAATCCAATTCCTTTTCTTTAAGAAACGTTTCTCTCTTGTCTGGGTCAAGAACCATAAACAAAATCTGGTTCAAGTCTTCTTTTGTTAATTGTTTACTCCTGTTTACAGGAACTAAAAGCCCTGAAGTACGGATTGTTGGGAATCGCCCTTCAGAAAGATGCATATCAGATGCTCCTTCGGCGATAACAATTTGTATTAATTTTTTAAATTCTTCTTTAAAGTCCATACGTACTAGGATTACTATCTATTGATTATATCAGAGCCCGCTTGTCATAGCGTGTTTATATGTAGATAGTGTTTATAGTTTCATTACCTCCTCAAACGGTATTTTCCCTTCAAACGCCTTGAGCATCGCATCTTCTTTAATGGTAATCATTCCGTCTTTTCTTGCTTCATCATAAATAGAGAGCGAAGAAGGGTCTTTCAGAATTATTTCTTCAAGATTTCTACTCATCTCTAATACTTCAAAGACACCTGTTCTTCCCTTGGTTCCCTTTGGGTATTTTTCTGAAGGAACTGCTTCATACATAGTTTCTGCATCCAAAAACTGTGAGGTTAATTCTTTTGGCAAATCCTTAACTGAATCTTCAACAAATTTCTTAGTTGAGGGAGGAATAGGAACTTCCTTTCCTGAGTCGGGAGCAATAGTCCGCGCAAGTCGTTGACCCACAACAGCGATAAGTGTTGGGCCGATAAGATAGGGTTCTACCCCCATATCTGTAAGACGCTGTACCACATCAGATGCTGAGTTGGTGTGAATAGTAGATAAAACCAAGTGACCAGTAAGAGCAGCCTGAATAGCAAGCTTCGCAGTTTCAGAGTCTCGAATCTCTCCCACCATAATCACGTCGGGGTCCTGACGAAGCACTGCCCTCAAACCTGTAGCAAATGTGTATCCAATCTCTGGTCTCATTTGTGACTGAGAAACACCTGGAATATTGAGCTCGATTGGGTTCTCGAGAGAAAGTACATTTTCTCCATCTTTATCAATCTCATTAAGAAGTGAGTAGAGTGTGTTTGTCTTACCAGAACCGGTGGGTCCACAAATAAGAATAATTCCATATGGTTTTGAAACGGCACGCCTAATACTACGCATATTCTTTTCCGTAAAACCAAGGTCTTCAATATCCATCGCTCCACGGTCGGACTCAAGCAAACGCATCACACATTTTTCACCAAAATATGTTGGAAATGTTGATACACGGAAGTCAATTTTTCTCCCTATCAGGTTAGCAGAAAATCGACCATCTTGTGGAACACGTTTCTCGTCTAATTTAATTTTTGAGAGAATTTTGATACGAGCAATAACTGCTGAGTGGATATTTTTTGGTAGTACCAAGTCTTTACTCATAAGACCGTCAATTCGGTATCGTACAGAAACCTCCTTATCCCATACCTCCACATGGATATCAGAAGCTC
Source organism: Minisyncoccota bacterium (assembly GCA_937958705.1). Taxonomy (GTDB): domain Bacteria; phylum Patescibacteriota; class Minisyncoccia; order Phycocordibacterales; genus JAHDEI01. Next base: position 3,789 of record CALGNJ010000047.1, read on the forward strand.
GTTTTTCAGCTGCATACTTGAGAATATTAGATACAATTTTTGTAATAGGTGCATCTTCGATAATCTTCTGATTTGCACCAGCTTGTTGTTCAGCTGCTGATACATCAACATCATCGTCAATGAGCATACCCAATGCCTCCTTAACCTCTCCTTTTATTCCAGAGTAATTCTTCATTATGAACTCAAAGTACTCAAAAGGAATCAGATACATCTTGTATCCAATATTGTTGTTATTAGCAATAAACTCAATTGCAGATTTCGCAGCCAAGTTATCTGGATCAATAATTCCAACCTCAAGATTCCCCTCTACATCCTTACCAATTGGAACAATCTTGTAGTGCATTGCTGACTTGTGAGGAACATATCTCAAAATGTCAGCTGGAATTAATTCTTCATCATACTCCCTGGCTGGTAGTGAACTATAGTATTCTTTTTTCGTACTAAAAATAACTAGCGGATCTACTTGCTTGTCTAAAAGTATTTCATCCAAAGTCTTTCCAGAAGACATGTCTTCCTCTATGCGTGCAGTATCCTGCCTATCAATTACGTTCTTTTTTACAAACTCATCAATCAGGCTCATATATTATTGAGTTATTTCTTGAGCGCTCTCTATCTCTACCGCCTGATTATTAGTAGCTGCTTCTTGGCTAGTAGTGCTTTGGACTTCAACAGACCTAAGCGTTGTTCCTGGAATCTCAAGTTCAAATGGGTTTTGCTTGCTTTGTGAGTACTGTGGGAGCGGCTCTGAGAAATCTTGTAATTTCTCAAATCGCGGGTCTTCTAAAATCCCCGTATCTATATCAATAGTCTTTAAGCGATTGAGTGTCACGATAATCTCGCGCCCAATTTCAAGATTTCTAATTCCTTGTGATTCAGAAATTAAATCTGGTCCTTCTTCTTTTTTAAAAAATGTATTGTATGCAATAAACAAACCGGCAATAACAACAAGGGCAATAACTGCCGTCTGGTTTTTCTTGATCATGTCTCGTAGTGATTCCATAGTAGTGTTTATATTAGGTTTTTAATTAATCTCTTCTGCCTCTAGCCAATACGTCTTGATACCCACATCGTATCTGTAAAAGTCAGCCTCACCATTAATACTTGAAATAGACACAGATGTTACGTCAACAACTCGGAGAGAAATAGCTAGTGCATCCAGGAATGTCTTAAAATTCTCATACGTAGAGACGACTGAAAATGAAAACTCTACAGTGTCGTATATTCCCTCACTTTCTGTCTGAATAGCTTCTCTGCCTGATCCTGAAGCTCCTTGTCGCTTGTTAATCCTGATATCACGAATAGTCATACCATTATTATCAGCGATTCGGTTGATGTCTAGAATTAACTGAATATTATCAATGTGTGATGGAAGCACTTTTTCCAGCCGCTTGAAATTAGCTTGCGTAATATTTTGATACTTATCTGTAATCTCTTTACGGAATTTTGCTATTTCTGCACTTTTTGCCTGGGCTTCATCAAAACTAGCAAACTCTACCTGCAAGTCCTTCACCCTATCGTAAGTTGGGTCAATCCAAAACAGAAATAATGCTCCTGAGAGTCCTATAAGAATAATGGGGAATAAGAATTTCATAGAGATATGATTAATTTGCTAATAAGTAAGTCTTGTCAACTGAGAATGAGATATTAAACGCAACTCCACCCTCCCTGCTCTGATCAACATCAGAAAGAATCAGGTCACCTATCTTGTTATTCTCACCATACGTTTGAGACTGTACAGCTACGTGTTCGTATGTTGGAGCGCTACCGCGTGCAGTAATCACAACTTTATCTTGTTCTGTTCTGAATGAGAAGTTTGAAATCACCACTTCGGTAAGTGTGTCACTCTCAAGGAGCCGGAACACCTCGCTAACATTAATATGATTATTGATAATCTCATCAGTTGCTTGCAATCTATTTGATGCAAGAATAAATTCTTGGATTGCACCGAGCCCAAAGTTGTCTTTCTCTTTCTCAAGCTCAGCTGAGGCTTGTGCAATATCCGCCTCTGTCTTTTTCTCAAGTAAGAACACACCAAGTGCTGCAAAAATTGCTGTAAGAAATATTACTACTGCAATAAGGAGAAAAATATTAACTGAGAAGCCGCTTCCTCCTCTACTTCTTCTTTTAATATCTTTTTTAGGAATAAATGATGCTTGTATTTCTGCCATACACTTATTATATAGCATAACTCCATGTTCTTAATCCACAGAAAAAGACACACGTACAATCGTGTGTCTTTTTCAGTTTAGCAATACAAGATTACAAACTATCTTTTTAGAATACTGGACGTTTGTTCAACACCCGCTGTTTCAAATACGGTATTCTCTAAAATTGAGAATATTCCGTATGAACCAATCATGATTAACATACCAATGATTCCATACATCATATGTTTTTTTCCTTCCGAGCGTTTTGTCTCATCTGCAGCATTAAGAATCATAATCATGATTCCCCACGCAAAGACAATAAACGCGGCAAAGAATAGCAACTGAACCAACGGTTGAATAATAACTTCGATGATTCTATCTATGTATGGTACCAGCACGTTACTCATAAGTACTACGAATTTATCCGTTAATTCCCGGAACAGTAGGGGGCTTAATTGTATCTGTTGAGCTTATTCCAAGCCCTCCTTGTAGTAGTCCAATGATTCCTGTAATTGAGAACATCACTACAAGAATAATAATTCCCCAAATCATTCCTGATTTTGCTTCGTCTTTCTTTTCTCCTGAATTTAGCAGGAACATTGCTAGCTGAAATAGGAAGAATAAAATTGCTACCGCAAATAGAATTGGGTATACAACTCGAAGTAGTTCATTGATTGTTCCAAAGATACCTGAATTTCCACTAATTGTTTGCGCAAACGTAACTGCTGGGAGCAAAAACGCTGCTGCTAAAATAATTGATTTTTTCATAAAAAATATTAAATAATAATCTTGTAATTATGTCAATATTATATAGTAAATATTCTGTATTTGCAAGAAAAACAGTGTATAAGAAGA
>CALGNJ010000048.1 GCA_937958705.1 Minisyncoccota bacterium
TGTGAAAGCATTGCGGGCCTCTTTTGTTATACTAAAAATATTATGAGAATCTTAGCAATTGACCCGGGATACGAACGGTTGGGCCTCGCCATTTTAGAAAAGGATAGAAAAACAGGAAAAGAAACATGGGTGTACTCAGAAACATTTAAAACTCCTTCGGTAGACGAATTTGTAGACAGGCTTAACGCTATTGGTACACATGTTGCACAAATTATAGATATTTATAAGCCAGAAAAATGTGCGATTGAAAATCTTTTTCTTTCAAACAACCAAAAAACAGCCATGCGTGTTGCAGAGACGCGAGGCGCACTATTGCTTGTTGCAATGCAGGGAGGTCTTGAGATACAAGAGTTTACACCACTTCAAATCAAGCTCGCAGTGGGTGGGCATGGAAATGCAGACAAAAAGTCAGTGATAGATATGACAAAGAAGCTAATCAAGATCCCTGACGGCAAGCGTCTGGATGATGAATATGATGCAATCGCATGTGGGTTAACATTTTTCGCCTACTATCGACCGTAGTTTCTGTCGGTAAGTACGAAACGACTATCCGTATTTGTAAACTTGAGACAAATAGTATTTCTTGTAAAATGAATATATTGATAAGTAATTAAAAAAATATGGGATTTTTAGATGACGCAAAAGATATGGTCGGAGGAATGATGGACAAGGCAGGCGACGCTGCTGCAGATGTAGCTGCAATGGCAGATGGAGTGGTAGAAGGAGCAGGAGACATGGTTGAGAATGCTGCAGACGCAGTTATGGATAAAGTTGAAGGGGCCATGGATGCAGCTGGAGATATGGCATCTGATGCTGTGGAAGGCGCAAAAGACATGGCAGGAGACGTTATGGGGGCTGGATCTGATGTGGCTGAGAAAGCAGAAAATGCAATGGATGCAGGAACAGACGTTGCCGGAGATATGGCATCTGATGCTGCAGACGCAGTTTCAGAAGCAGGAGAAAACATGGTCGATATTGCTTAAATTGATACTATTTGAAAAATCGACATCGTAGTTCTTTGATGTCGATTTTTCTTTACAAAAAGAGTGATGTAATGTAAAATTTCGCTCATTATAAGGATTCTGGAATTAGTACACATGAGTTTATTCAAAAAAATATTTAATACACGAAAAAAAAGTTCTACCTATCGGCGGAGTCGTGCGTTGCGTCGTGGGAGAAAGGTGTACAAAGCAAAAACAATCCGTATAACTCCAGATCCGCGACAAGTACAACCCAAAAGAGTTGTGACTCAATCTCCTGCACGAGAGCAGATGCAAAAAGTTTCTCCACAACCAGTAGTCCGAAAAGCTAAACCAGTGGTGCAAAAAAAACCAGCGTCACTGCCTCCTGTGAAGAAAGTTTCAATTACTTCTTCTAAAGGAAGAGCTGAACGAAGACAGACCCTTGACCTTCGTAATCCAAGACTTAAAAAGCCTGAGAAAGGTGCACTAGTTTTAGCACTTGGGTTTTTATCACAAGTAATTAAATCAATTGGTCTAGTGTTAGCAGCTGGTTCCATTTTGCTGTGGAATGGAGTTGTCGCAGTTGTAGAGTTTGTGCTCGAGACTGCGTGGGATATTCTATTCATGTTAAAGAAGGCGGGAGTAGTTGTCCTTGGTTTTTCAGCAGCACTTGCAGCATATATATTTGCAGGAATTAAAATACCAACCTTTAAACTGCCCAAAATTGAACTACCAGACGTTCGTATTCCAAAATTAGATCTCGATAAAGAAGACAGGAGTCAAGTTCCATATGTAAGTCTGCAACATGAAGAAATCCCTGAGCACGCAACGACACCAGAAGTATATGAGCCGCAAGTTGAGGTGCTCCCAACAAAAAGTATATCTAAAGATATTCTTGCAAAAATCTGGTCAGTTCTTTTGTATAAATTTCCGTTGCCTGACTATCTAACAAAACACAGGAACGTCCCTGTTCCAACTATTTCTATTCCCCAAGTAGATGTATTAACAAAGCAACATCACATACTTCCAAAAGGACCTTCTTTTAAACAGGCTGGGATGTTTCTTTGGGCACTGATTGTTGGGGTGTTTGGTGTTATTGCTGCTGGTGGTAGAAACATGTTAAGCACACTATTTGGTTTTACTTACAAAGGCAAAACACCTAAAATAGAGAAGAGACAAGCTCAGGACCTGACTCCTCCGGTCCGAGCAGTTCCTAGAACAAGGAGAGAAAAATTTATGGCCGCAGCTACAAAACACAAACAGACACGTATAGGACTTTTCTTTCACCGGATGGTTATTTTAGGATTTATTCTCGGATTCTTGGTGCTAGGGGCATTCTTTATTTGGGTTGCTACATTGGAGATCCCTGAATTAGGTAACTTTGCTGATAGACAATTAAGAGAATCAACCAAGATCTATGACAAAACAGGAGAAGTGCTTCTATACGATGTATTTAAAGAAGAACGAAGAACAGTTATCCCATTACAAAAGGTTTCTGTGAACCTGCAACACGCAATCCTTGCGACTGAAGACGATAAGTTTTATGAACACCACGGAGTCAGACCAATGGCACTTGTGAGATCAATCGTGGATAAGATTAAAAATCCAGAGAAACGGCTTGCAGGAGGATCAACTATTACACAGCAGGTTATTAAAAATGCAATTCTTACAAACGAACGGGCTATTGAACGTAAGGTAAAGGAATGGGTACTCGCATGGCGACTTGAAAACCAACTATCAAAAGAAGAAATCTTAGAGGCATACTTTAACGAGATCGCATTTGGAGGAAGTGTGTATGGAGTAGAGCAGGCCGCTAGGTCATTCTATGGCAAATCTGCATCGGAGGTTTCTATTGCTGAGGCTGCATATATTGCGGCTGTACCAAAGGCACCAACGTTTTATTCACCGTACGGATCAAACAAAGACCGGTTAGACGGAAGACAACAATATATTCTAGGACGAATGAAAGAGCTTGGGTTCATCTCAGACCAAGAATATACAGATGCTCTGAGAGAAGAAGTTGTATTTGTCGTACGAGAAGACAAAGGAATCAAAGCTCCACATTTTGTATTTCACGTAATTGAATATTTAGAAACACAATATGGTGCAGAAACAATTGAGAAGGGAGGATTAAAAGTTATTACGACACTTGATTGGGAGCTCCAAAAAGGTTTGGAGGAGGTAACTGCTGAATACGCAACACAACTTGGAAAATTTAAGGCATCAAACCTGGCAACAGTAGCTATTGAGGCTCAAACAGGAAAAATTATAGGAATGGTCGGTTCTAAAGATTATTTCTCAGAAGATATTGATGGTAAGTTTAATGTGGCAACAGCATTCCGGCAACCAGGATCAACATTTAAACCATTTGTATACGCGCAAGCTTTTGAGATAGGATACACTCCACAGACAGTATTGTGGGATGTGAAAACAGAGTTCTCTCCTTCGTGTTACCCAGATGGCACACCTCAGCTGCCACAATATGCTGATCGATGTTATTCTCCAAAGAACTACGACAACAGCACACGAGGTCCCATCTCAATGCAATCTGCTCTTGCACAGTCTTTGAACATTCCTGCAGTGAAAACACTGTACTTAACAGGAGTTGGAAACGCAATTCAAACAGCAAAAAAGCTTGGGATTACTGGCCTAAACAGATCAGCTAGTTATTACGGTTTGAACCTGGTGTTGGGAGGAGGAGAAGTCAGGCTACTTGATATGACTTCAGCATACGCAGTTTTTGCAAATGATGGTAATAAAAATGCCCCGGTTGCGATCATGCGTATTGAAGATAAAAATGGGAATGAGCTCGAAACATATGAAAAGAAAGAAACACGAGTTTTGACAGCTAACGTAGCCCGCATGATTAACTCGATTCTTTCACAAGATAACCTGAAGAAGCCAACATTTGGTTCACGCTCAGTGCTGTACCATGACGGAGTACAAGTGGCTGTAAAAACAGGTACAACCAACTCATTTAAAGACACATGGACGGTGGGATATACGCCAGATGTATCTGTAGGTGTGTGGATTGGAAACAATGACAACACGCCAATGGCCGAACGACCCTCTTCGGTTGTTGCTGCTCCATACTGGAGAAAGGCAATGGATAAAGCTCGAGCACGATACAAACAAACGAGTTTTATTGCTCCTGTATATAAAGATCCGAGCACACAACCACCTGTGTTAAATGGAGTATGGCAAGGAAGCGAGAGATTCTTTATAAATACAGAAACAGGATTCCCCGCTGATGCAACTACACCAAGTGAGTTAAGAGAAGAGAAATACTTGATTGACTATCGCTCTATTCTACATAGGGTTGAAAAACGAAATCCACTAGGAGGAGGTACGTCTCAAGGAGATGCCTTGTATCAAAACTGGGAGCAACCAATCGCAGACTGGGCAAGAGCTGCTGGGTTCCAAACATCAGAGGAACAGGCGAGTGTTCTTACTGGAGGATTGGTGGGAACAACCACAGAGGAAACAGAGGATGTACCAGGTACAAACGCGTCGGCTGACAATACCAGTGATCGTGACACACCACCGACGGTTGATTTTGAGATTACGACACCTATCAGTTTTGAAGCAATCTCTGCTGACCAACGCCAAGACATTGAGATTAAAATTACGGGACCGACACGTGATGTAGATAGAATTTTCTACTACGTTAACAACACGTATTTGGGATCTGGTACATTCAGAGAGACAAGTACATCGTTTGTACCAAGCTCAATTAGAACAATTCAAGATACAAATATTATTCGGGTGATTGTGCAGACTGATGATGGGACTCGAATTGAAAAAGAAACAGTCTTCCAAATTCAGTAGTCGACCCTTTTGTATCGCTACACTGCTTTGTCACAAAAAAATTCCCTCACGGTACGACCTGTACCGCTCAGGGATTTTTTTATTTCTTCCGCGCATTGCAGCCACACAAAAGGGTCTCAATACTGAATTACTTATAAAAGAGGTTGCTCCAGGTGTGCATCTTGACGAAACATAGCTAAAAAATAGAGAAATTCACAGAAAAATTTACTACAAAAAAGATTCATATGATATATTAATATCTATGACTGACGAAATAGTTTTTAAAGCAATGACTGCAGAAGAGCGAGCTGCTGCTGAAGAAAAAATGGACCAATACGATGCAGAATTAGGGATTTGTCTTAACTGTGGATCATAAGCGAATGTAGTGTGAATAGAATGAAAAACAACGCCTACGCGTTGTTTTTGATTGCCTTAAGGTCCTCATATAAAACGTGTAAGCAAAAACCGTACGCGTGTACGGTTTTTGTTGTTTGTCCTCTCGGAAGGGATCGAACCTTCGACCGTCAGCTTAAAAGGCTGCTGCTCTACCATCTGAGCTACAAGAGGATGTGGGTGTTATTCGTTACATACTTTATAACCTGATTTGTAGAAACGAGCAGCAGCCTTGCAGGCTTCTCGTGATGCTGGGTAAGCATCACTCGTCTCCACAATCTGAGCTACAAGAGGATGAAGAATACTAAATTATATATTTATAATTTAGATTGTAGGCACGAGCATCAGCTTTTTTAAAAGACTTTTCACAGTGATGGATAATCACTGCTCATCTCTACAATCTAAACTACAAGAGAATGTGGGTTATTTATTATATATACTTACAATAAAGAGTATAATATGGGCGATATAATATCACACAATTTATAAAAATAAAGTACATGCCTCACCACATCTTAATTTTACATAATATCAGGTCAGCCCAGAACGTAGGGGCAATGTTCAGGACGGCAGAGGCTGCAGGGATACACGAAGTTATAATTTCTGGATATAGCGCTGCACCCAAAGACAGATTTGGTCGACCCGATAAAAAGGTTAGCAAGTCAGCTCTGGGCGCCGAAGAGATGATTTCGTGGAGGAGGATAGATGACTTGCCTGATGAAATCAAGAAGCTACAAGACAATGGATATACAGTGAGCGCTATTGAACAATCCACATCTAGTACTGACTATAAAAAACACCAGCCAGGCGAGCAGGAGGTGTTAATTATGGGAAATGAGGTGACTGGAGTTGAATCAGAAATACTCGGGTGTGTAGACCATGTTTTAGAGATACCCATGTCTGGAGAGAAGGAATCTCTTAATGTCTCAGTGGCCTGCGGGATAGTCTTATTCAGATTGTTCGATAGGTAAAATCTTTTTAAGATCTTCTCCAGGATTTGCTGAATCAAGTGCCGTTCCTGTTATTCCAATAAATAGAGAATCTTCGTTAAGGGCCCTACGCTCTTCCCCTCGCTCAGCTCCACCTGTAAAGAGCCATACAAAGTATACAAAGAAGAAGAGGGTTAGTACTTTGAGAATAAATTCCAACATATATATATTATAACCTATGATATCGATGATATAATCGAAAGAACTATGGACAACAAAGAATCATCCATCAGAAAAATGGAAAAAAAGTTGTATGCGAAGAAAGACATACTCAAACACGAAGAGCGTAAACACTTTTCTCATACCGAGATAACTACTGCTTCAGATTGGGAAGACGAAGTGATTACAAAATCAGAGAAAAAAGACGAGGAGAAACCCCGTAGAACAATGACGGCATTCACCAAATTTTTCTTGTTGGCGTTTGGGTTCTTCCTCATTTCTATTACAGCCGCTTTCCTTGTGTTTACTTCTGGTCAAAACACTGTTGCATATGATGATACGACTCTGTCTATTCTGGGTCCAAACTCAGTAGCAGGAGGAGAGGTCTTGGCATACGACGTATTAATCACAAATAACAATGAGGTTGATCTTGTGCTTGCGGACATCACTATTAAGTATCCACAAGGTGCGTACGAGGTACGACAAGACGGAGTGCCTCTCTCACAAACAATTCGCTCTATTGAAAGAGTCCCAAGAGGGGTAACGCAAACCGAACGTTTTGAGGTTGTGTTTTTTGGAACAGAAGGTGATATTCAAGACATCAATATTACATTTGGCTATCGTGTTCCAGACTCAAATTCATTATTTTTTAAAGAACGGATATATCAAGTACAGTTAGATTCATCCCCAGTGTCACTTGAAGTGTCAGCACCAAAAGAAACACTCTCTGGATCGGAAGTTGAGTTAGAATTACTTGTGACATCAAACACTAATAAAGTTATTGATAATCTAACCCTGCAAGTAGAATATCCATTTGGTTTTTCTTTTATTGAGGCTACTCCAGTCCCTAACCTTGAGACAGAAGATTTATTTACACTTGGGGCGTTACAGGTTGGTCAGACAAAAACGATTAAAATTATTGGAACACTTTCCGGACAAGACGATGAGATACGAGTGTTTAAACATCGTGTAGGTCTTGTAGATAAAACAACCAATGCTATTGGAAATATGTTACAAGAAACTGAAAGTGTGGTTACTATCGCACGTCCTCCCGTGACATTAACCGCAAAAATAAACGAACAAGAGAAGGCACTGCATATTGTAAATCCAGGACAAAATGTAGATCTATCATTAAATTTTGTTAATAACTTGGCAAGTCAGATTCAGAATGCACAGGTTACTTCTGTGATTACGGGTACTGCATTTAGTCCACGCAGCATTACAACAGATGGATTTTATAACTCTTCGAAGCAAGAGATTTTATGGCAAAAAACAGACGTGCCTCTGTTAAACACATTCACCGCAGGCGCTGTAGGAAAGGTAGATGCGCGATTCAGAATTTTGTCTGCTGAGCAGTTAGCGGGGAGAATAATAGATCCGCAGGCAAAAATTGACTATCAGTTTAATGGACAGACATTTGATTTTGAAAATAATAGCACGCAAGCTGTAAGTACCGGTTCTGTCTTGGTGAAGGTTCCAACTGAACTAAGATTGGACACACGTGCAGTACACTCACTTGGACCGTTTCAAAACGAAGGAGATATCGAGCTTATACCAGATGTTACATCTCAGTACACAGTCGTGTGGAAAGTATCAAACTCTACTTCAAATACCAAAGATATTGAAGTGCAGGCAACACTTCCTCCTTTTGTGCAGTTTATTCAGAGCACTGATACCACAGGCACAGTAATGGAATTTAATGCAGAAACAAGAAAGATTTCGTGGACCATAGATGCGTTAGAAGCTGGGGCAGGATATGGTTCAAAACCAGGTGTTGAAACGACATTTCAAATTGCGGTAACTCCTTCAACTCAGCAAATAGGTAGAGAGCTGAATTTTACAGAAAATCAGACAATGAAAGGTTTTGATACGTTTACCAATACTGTGCGTTTGTACACACAACTAGATCCAGTGACCAGTAGATCACTCCTCACTGATCCACAAGCAACAAACAGAGTATTTGAAGTACAGGACATAGAGTAGTCTCTAATAGTTAGTGTGTTTGGTATAATCATCTAACTATGAATCATGCAGACAAAAAAATGGACACTATTATTGCCTACGCAAAACGAAAAGGTTTTGTGTTTCCCTCATCAGAAATTTATGATGGATTTGCAGGAGCGTATGATTACGGACCTCATGGGGTAGAGCTGGCGAAAGCCATCAAAGCGCACTGGTGGAAAGATGTTGTTCTTACAAAGCATAATGTATATGGACTGGATGCTGCAATTGTAATGAACCCTAAAGTTTGGGTTGCTTCTGGTCACGTTGGCGGATTTTCTGATCCTCTCGCTGACTGCAAGACGTGCCAGACAAGAATTCGTGTAGATAAAGAACTAGAAAAGTTAGGAGTCACTGCGGATGAAAAGATGTCAGAAGAAGACATTAACAAACTATTTGATGAACATCGAGAAACAATCACCTGTCATAAATGTGGGTCAAAAGACTTTACTCCTGCTCGAGCTTTTAATTTGCTAGTGCAATCAAATCTAGGAGACTTCTCAACAGATGGTTCAAACCCTGTATATCTGAGGGGAGAAACATGCCAGGGTATTTATGTAAACTTTAAAAACGTGGTTGATTCTCTGCATCCAAAAATTCCTTTTGGAGTTGGTCAGATAGGAAAAGCATTTAGAAATGAGATTTCACCGCGGCAGTTCTTGTTTAGGACTAGAGAGTTTGAACAAATGGAAATGCAGTATTTCACGCGTCCCAATGAGGATACGGCTGCGTATGAAGTGTGGAAACAAGACCGGTGGGCGTCATATATACGGATGGGAATTGCAGAAGAAAACCTGCGGTGGAATCAACACGATAACTTAGTATTTTACGCAGCTGACGCCTGGGATATTGAATATAAATTTCCTGATTATGGATTTGATGAGGTAGAAGGTTTCCACATGCGCACTACGTATGACTTAACGCAGCACTCAGAGCACTCAGGGAAAGACCTTTCTTTTAATGACAATGGCGAGAAGTTCATTCCTCATGTGGTTGAGACATCAGCTGGAGTTGGACGACTATTTACGGCAGTTCTAGCAGAGGCATACGATGAAGAGGAATTAGAAGGAGGAGACTCTCGTGTGGTCCTGCGATTTGCCCCACACCTCGCTCCGGTTCAAGTTGCCATACTGCCCCTTATGAAAAAAGATGGTCTTGCCGAAGCTGCCCAAGAAATTTTCGCTGATCTTGCGGGAGAGATCCGAACAACATATGATGAGTCTGGATCTGTTGGAAAGCGATACAGAAGGCAAGATGAAATAGGGACCCCATTCTGCGTGACCTACGATTATGATTCTAAAGAAGACGGTACCGTTACTGTTAGAGACCGAGACTCTATGGCGCAAGAGAGAGTTGCAATCAAAAATCTAAAAAGATATTTACAAGATAAAATGTAAAAATAGAAGAAGAGAGTAATAGAAAAGCCGGCGGATATCGCCGGCTTTTAGTATAGTTTTATCAGACTTACAAGAGATCTGCTGCAAGGCTGGCTATCTCTGATCGTTCGCCTTTGTCCAAGGTGATATGAGCAAAGATAGGCTCACCACGTAGTTTTCCAATTACGTGAGTTAAACCGCAGGATTTCTTTGTAAGAAATCTGTTATCAATCTGGTCCGGATCGCCTGTGATAATGACGTTGACGTTTTCACCAATTCGCGTTAACAATGTTTTCATTTGGAGATCGCTGAAATTCTGCGCCTCATCAATGATAACAGTTGCATTGTTAATAGTGGTACCACGTACGTAGTTAACAGGAAGTATCTTGATAAATCCATCAAGATGACATGCGGCATCAAAAGATACAGGATCTTTTGTTTTTCTATACTCTTGGATCGCTTGATATGCGTCACCAATCGCTTTTTTATAAGGAGCCATCTTTTCATCAAGACTTCCTGGGAGAAAACCCAGATCTTCACCTGCCTGGTCAGTAGGTCTAAAAATGTAAATTTTTTCATTTTTAACTCCACGTCGCCGCTTTATTCCTGATTCTAGTGCGATGATAGTTTTTCCCGTACCGGCCGGCCCAACAAGGACAAGCACACTAACCGTCGATTGATTTGCTAGATACATGGCCAGAGCCTGTTTTGCATTTCTTGGCTGTAGGTATGCATAGCGACTTTGTTTAATATATCGCAATTTATTCCCAGAACGTAACAGCGCCTGAGGATCAGTTTCTTCCCCGCAATCCATCAAGTAGCCTTGGTGGTGAGAAGGAGAGTCTCCAGGTTCATAGACGCAGTATCCATGTGTATTGAGATTTTGCACCTCATCAGGATTTAAGCCCGCTATGTATTGAGGAGGACAGTATAAATCATCAACTCCATTCTTGCCAAAATTAACTGCTTCAAATTCTTCCGCAGCAATATTTTGAGATGTTGCCTTAATTCGAACTAGTGTGTCATTGGAAATGAGCACAACACGTGATTCTTTGTTTGTACGTTTATATTTTTTTGCCGTTGCAATAATTTGGTCATCTGATGATTTTGTATTCAAAGGGCTAAAATCATCGGCAGATAAGTTTCCAGGGTCTAAGATAAATTTTGCACCATTTGTCAGGGTCACCACCGACATTCTATTTGCACCTTTTTTACAGATAAGTTTTTCAAGAGAACGAGCTGCAGAACGAGCTTCATAGCCGGTTCGCTGATTCTTTTTTAAACCATCAAGTTCTTGCAGAACAGTGAGAGGAACAACAATTGTGTTACCTTTCTGATCAAACGTATTAATGGCATCTGGATTTAGTAAGAAGATGTTCGTATCTAGAACAAATATTTTCTGCTTTTTCGGAGTTTTTGTCACTATAGTTCCTTTTTTAATGTTATGGTTCAGTCCATAAATTATAATACGTTCTTGTAAGAAACTGTCAATATACAACGTTTATATTAGGTGGATTGCGCCCGAGAGTATCTGCTATATAATAAATGTATGACTTTGTGTATCACAAAGTCATGATCATTAACAAAATCAAAACACATGAAACAATTAGTACTTATACTAATGCTTTCTTTCGGAGCAACATCGTTTGCATTTGCCCAAGAGTCTGCACCGGCAGAACACAGAGCAATGGTAAAGGATGCGCGAGCCGCTAACATCAAACAAATAAAAGATGGTAAGCGACAAGCACTCGTAGACCGAGACCAAGCATTAGAACAACGTGCAGAGTTCAAAGAGGACCTACGGGCACAAGCCGTGGAGACTCGAACTGAACTACGGGCTCAACTTCAAGCAGCCACAACAACTGATGCCAGAGAGGCAATCAAACAAGAGGCTGAAGTAAAACGAGGAGAGCTTAAAGAAACAGCACAGGAATACAAAGAACAGTGGCGGGAGAAAGTAAGAATATACTTTCAGACTCGAATCGAACTAACATTTGAAAGATTTGCAGCTCATATTGAGAAAGCGAATCAAGTAGATGCCAGGATTGTGTCTGTAGTTACTAAATTACAGAGCGCCGGAGTCGATACAACAGAAGTCGAGGCTTCTCTTGCGGCGGCGAGAGTAAACACCTCTGCGACGCAGGAACTAATGAGAACGGTACGTTCTAATCTAGAGTCTGCTGTGGAGACAGGATCAAAAGAGAAAGTAAGGACTGCATTTAATGATGCCAAGGTTGATAGTAAAGAAGCCAGTCAATCACTCAAGTTGGCATATCTAGACATTAGAAAATCTATCGCTGAGCTGAAAGCGCTCATTGAAACAGAGGAAAAACAAATTGAGGAGGAAGAAGTAGTTAAAGCTACGACAACAGTTGAAACACAACAATAGAGGCGTAACAACACTCTCATGAACATCACAGAAAACAAAAAACACATAGAAATCGCTCCAGCGCTTGGCATAGTAATCATTCTATTTCTCGTTGCTTTGGCAGGAATTCTATTCTACAAAGGTCTCTTGTTGACACAAGATGAACAGGCTCAAGAGCCCGTTACCCTTGATACTTCAGTTGCAACAGAAAATGTTGCAGAAGAACCACAAACAGTTCGTGAAGAACTTGTTCAAATTGAACGACAGCTTGAAGAAGTTTCAGCGGAAGTCTCAGGAGATGACTTATTTGACCTAGATGAGCTAGATGCCGAACTGATAGACTTCACAGACTTAGACGAAATTTTTAATTTCGAACTATAATTCTCATATAGAGATACAAGGTGGTTCCTTTGTATTTAAATGTGCGATACAATACAAGCCATTATATGGCTTTTTTGTATGAAAAAGCAGACTAACAAAAATTCTATGGCAGATAAAAAAACAGAAACAAAGAAAGTAGATGTGGAGATTACTACACAAGAAGGGTCTATTGTGGAAATGACAGGGTCTTTAGAATGGGACAAACTTGTTTCTTTCAAAGAAAAGACTTTGATTGAGCTACAAAAACATGCAGAAATTGATGGGTTCAGGAAAGGAAAAGCTCCGATTGATAAAATTGAACAAGAATATGGAACAATGAGAATTCTCTCAGAATCTGCACAAACAGCTCTGCAAGACCTATATCCTCAAATCGTAATTGAAAACAAACTACGAATTATCGGTTCACCAGACATTGCAATCACTAAACTTGCAGAGAATAATCCATTAGAATACAAAATTACCACAGCTGTTTTCCCGGAGATTACACTTGGAGATTATAAGGCAGTGGCAAAGAAGGCTAATAAGGATATACCAGCTATTACCGTTGAAGACAAAGAAGTAGAAGATGCAATCGAGCAGATCAGGAAGATGAACGCTCATACTATTGATCCAGAACATGAACATACAGAAGACTGTGATCACTCAAACGAGCTGCCGGAGATGAATGACGAGTTTGTAAAAACACTTGGAGAGTTTAAGGATGTTGCTGATTTTAAAGAAAAGCTAGTTGAAAATATTAGACTACAAAAAGAGCGAGAAGGGCAAGCAAAATCTCGAGAAACAATGATGGAAGAGCTTATTGCCGGGTCTTCGTTTGATGTTCCAGAGCTACTTGTACAATCTGAACTAGAAAAAATGGTTGCTCAGATGAAAGATGATGTTATGCGTATGGGTCTTGAGTACACAGAGTACTTAAAACACATGGGCAAGACTGAAGAGGAGCTGGCAACAGAATGGAAACCTGATGCTAAAAAACGAGCACAATCAGAACTAATTTTGAAAGAGATTGCTGCACAAGAAGAGCTAAAACCAGACGAGCAAAAAGTAAACCAACAAGTAGAAATGCTAAAAGAACAATATGGACAAGAGGTTCCAGAAGCAAACCTGCGACTATACGTTGAATCAATTTTTCTTAACGAAGCGGTGCTGTCTTGGCTAGAAGAACAAAAATAATGAAGTTCTAAAACAAGCGACTTTCTTTGTCGACTACAAGAAAATCCGTCTCACTGTACAAAACGTACACTTTTGGCGGATTTTCTCTTGTCTCCTTGAAATTCATCTTGTTTTATAACTTCAAACTATATTAAAGCTAAAAAGAAAAGAACGGATCCCCGTTGTTTTCTGTTTAGCGTATAATCAATATATTAGAAATAAATAATATTGTATGGAATTAATCACAGTAGTACTTGCGGTTTGGGTACTGGCATTGAGTATTAAAGTTGGGAATCACACCAAAAGCCTCGAGCAGGTTCACAGAACCCTTTCTCGATTCAAGCCAGTTGGTAAGAAAAAAGCAACAGAAGAAGTTGCAAGAATCCCACCTGTACCAGAGACAGCACAGCCAGTGCATGCATCTGGCGTAGTACAAGATAAATCCCCGCAATTAGAAGGTTCAATACAAGAGACTGCTGGACGAGAGGTGTCAGTGAATGAACCTAAAGAATCATTTGAAAATCTACTTATTAAAAAAATCTTGCCAACCATTGGGGTACTCTCAGTGCTTCTTGCTGTTATTTTTGTGGTGACGTGGTCATACACTAATAACTATATTGGACCAGGGATACTAATCATTCTTGCGTTTGTGGCAAGTGCAGTTACAGTCCTATTAGGTGAGTTTTTCAGGATCGGGTATCCAAAATATTATGGATATGTCACATCTGCCGGACTTTTGGGCTTATTTGCAACGCTATATACTTCACATGGAGTATACGAGTTTATTACACGAGAAACTGCATTCATACTATATAGTGCATTAATAATTCTAAGTTATGGAATAGCACTCCGATATAACAATAGGATAATTTCTTTTTTAGTTTCTGCAGGATCCTTTGTTATCCCACAATTGGTTGCTGGGAAAGATCCACAACCCTATGTGCTAGTGACTTATTCTTCTCTGATTTTCATTGCAGGGTCAATTATCATGTATAAGAAAGATTGGCGAGAGACTATCGTTGCGGTGTTTATTTCCTTGTTGCTATATGCAGGGATGCTTGTTGACGCTGTGACTGGATTAATACTACATCCTGGAATATTCTTGGTATGGGTGTATGGAGCACTTGCTGTCTTTGCGTGGGTGATTATTGCAAGAGTTTCTCAGGCAAATGAAGATGAAACCACAGGAGCAAGTAGTGTCATGACAGGCTCAACTGTTGGACTACTCCTTTCTTTTGTCACCGTGAATATATTTGCAAATATCATTTTTAGTCATTTTAATTGGCCGTACTTCGGATTCTTTGTATTAATCCAAGGATTGATTCTGTATGGACTTTCTTTGCTAATTCCGGAAGATAAACCTCGGGCGTATAAAGAATTATTTATTATTGGTGCGTGTGGAGCAGTACTGTTTGCAATTTTCTACGAACTTGGATTTGAGGAACATATATTCTTCACAGCTTTATCATTATTTGCATATGGAGCTCTCGCGTTATTTGTTTCAAAGCAGGTGACGCCAGGAAGGTCTGTATACATGGTGTTTGGATACCTTGCACAAGTAGCAGGAGTTATTACTTTATTTTCAATTAATGGATTCACAGAGTTAACAACTGCGATGATTGTTGGGATAGCCGTTGCTTTATATGCGGCACGAGTATCTTATGAACATGAAAATAAATTATCATATATTGGCTACACGGAGCTGTTTTTAGCTGCGATACTATTTATTGTTTGGAACTATTCAATTTTGGGATCAAAACTAGCACCGCTCCCAGAACAAATCATTCCATATGGGATTGGGCTTGTTGCAGTAGCGACGCTTACATTCGTGTGGACACGTAGACGTCATATGTACCTTATAGGAGCCGCTCTTGCGCTTGCGCTCTGTAACGCAGTGTATTTTGTTATGGCCGTTGATTACTCTAATCCAGACAAACTTCTTTTGCTCGGGTTCTTAGCTGCGCTAGCAGCTTTATACGCACCCCTTGGCATTGCGTATTACCAAAAGATTAATACGACCGAAAAAGACGTTACCGCCTGGAGCAGTATTACTGTATTTGGAGCAAGTGCTATAGGTCTGTTATTGGTATGGTTTGGATTTTGGTGGTTTACAGAACCTATCACTACTGTCTTTGTTCTTGCTTGTGGTTTATTATTTGTACTTCTTGGATTAGAAAAAGGTCACGATGCTACTCGAACAGTGGGGCTAGGTATTGTCGGTTTCATCATTGCTAAAATATACTTGATTGATATTTGGACGTGGTCAACACTTTGGCGATTTGCTGCATTACTGCCACTCGGGATTGTATTGATCTCGCTCCCATTCTGGTATCAAAGATTAAAGAAATAACTAAGTAAAACAAAAAAGCGCGTACGCGCTTTTTTGTTTTACTCAGGTTTGATATGAGCAAGTCGTTTGTCTTGAATATGTAAGTATCTTGTAACTCCAATCTGTTCTAAAAAGTATCTATCATGAGAGATGCAGAGCAGTGCGCCTCGGAAGTTTTGGAGTGCTTGTTCTATGATGTCGATAGATTGAAAATCCAAGTGATTCGTTGGCTCATCAAGGATAATAAAGTTTGCCCCTGTAGCCATTATTTTTGCGAGCAATAGTTTTGTTTTTTGACCTGAACTAAACTCAGACAACGGTTGTTTCATCTGATCTGGAGAGATAGTAATCTGGGACAAAATTTTATAGGCCGCAGTAGTATCTATTCCTTCTATTGAGAGCAATAGTTCAAGTGCGGTTTTTTCACTCGAAAGCTCTAGGTGGTCTTGGCTGAGGTATCCAATCGTTACTCCTGACCCTACCGTGATTTGGTCATATTCCGCATGTGCCAGAATCCTTTTGATTAAGGTTGTCTTTCCAGAGCCATTTTCCCCTTGAAGTGCAATATGTTGCCCATAGAGAATATCAAGTCCCTGGATAAAAAAGAGTTCTTCATCATACCCAACGCTCATGTCTTTGATTGATACAACACTACTATTTTTAGCCCCAGAGGGTTTGAAATATATATCCAACACAGACTCCTTTTTAGGTTTTTCCATAGTTTCGATATGTTCAATACGAGAGTCAATACTCTTTGCGATTGAATGGAACTTTTTTGAACCACGGTCTGCCCGCAGACTTACAGCCATCTTGTCATTATCTCGGTGATTAGTTCGGTCCATGTTTTTCATGTTTCCCTCATCTTTTTTCCGTAAAGAAGCATTTTTAAGCCGACGGATTTCTTTTTGCTGCTGAGAGTATTGATTCATGTATGCTTCTTGTTGCAATCCTTTTTGTTCTTTGTAAAAAGAATAGTTTCCACCATATACAGAGACACTCCCATCCTCCAGCTCAAATATTTCAGCTGTAACTTCATCAAGGAAATAACGATCATGGGAAATAATCACAAGAGCCCCCTTAAATTCTTGCAAGTAAGACTGTAGCCACGTAAGCCCGTTGATATCGAGATGATTAGTTGGCTCATCGAGTAATAATACGTCAGCTTGAAACAGTGCAATCCTCGCAAGATAGATTTTTGTTTGTTGTCCTCCAGAGAGTGATCCAAATGTTTGTTCAAAAACCTCAGGAATACCAAGTGACGCGAGGACATCCTCTGCTTTATAAGGACGATCTGTATAGTTCATTAAAAAATCACGTACAGAGAGACTGTCATCGATATCAGGAATTTGAGGCACGTACGCAACCGACACGGACTTTGCTATATGCACCATTCCTTCATCGTGCGGCAGTAATCCTTGAATTATTTTTAGGAGTGTTGATTTACCAGCGCCATTATTTCCAACTAAACCAATCCGTGCTTTTGGCGCAATACTAAAAGAGACATCGTGGAGCACAATATTTTCATTAAATGATTTGTGGAGTTTTGTGACCTCAATAAACATTGTTGTAACTATACAGTAAAAAGCGCGTACGCGCTTTTGTTGTGCACTACTTTGTATGTATTATCGTACAAAATAGAAAGAGAATGGTTCATTGCAGGAGGCACCTTGTGATTGGGCACCAATGGTTGCCTTAATAGTCCCTTGTAAGTTATTGGGTATACGTACTTTTGCACGCGTGAGAAGCCCAAATCTTTTATATTCTACGGGATAGTTTACTCCGTTGAGCGAAGCCTCAAAGCTTGAGATGGCAACAAATGAAGGCACATAGAAAAATATCTTGTCATTAGTGGTCATTGTTTCTGGGCTGTAATATGCCAAGATATTTGGATTAGAGCATGTTTCACTTGCTGCAAAAGTAAAAAGGGGGGTTGCGAGCAAGAACAGTACAATAAGTATTTTCTTCATAGAAAAATTATAACACGATTTGCCTTTATGATATTATAAATTTATAAATTCAATGTAAAGAGGAGAGAAAGCCCATGAATTTTTTTTGTACTTTAGTAGCAGCCTGTGCACTGCTCGGACCAATCGCATACGCACAAGATGGTGGTAAAAAAGACGACGGGAGACCTATTTTTGTTGAGGTAAATTTTGACAGTGAAGTAACTCTCGGTGATATTACGCGAATCAACTCTCATATGGAGTTACCAACCGGGTATCACAAGACCATTTCAACACTTTCGGTAAAGTTAGAAGGGAAAGACAATCCCAATCTCACTGCGGCAGTCACTGTTACTCTCACTACACAAAGCTTGACCAAAGAAGACGGAGCTAGCTTCTTGGCAAAAGAGTATGTGAGAATAGAAAAAGATGGTGAGGGATACAGATTGGTCCTCCCGAAATCCTCTGCTGGAGATGGAGACGATTATTTTCTCTCAAAGCCTCAACAAGCTATCCACTACAACGCATATCCGTTCATACACCATGAGGGAGAATATTATGCGAAAGGTGGTACCACCATGGCGTTTACAAACCTCAAGCTACCGGTGGTGGTAACTGTTGATGACCTAATAAGCTGCCGACTCATTGCTGAAGAAGCAGGTGAGCCATGCGGAGTAGATCCTAAATATTACCGCAGTACCAAACCGACACCGGTCGTTTCTGAGAAGCCTAGAGTTCAAAAGACTTAATATTTGAACAAAACAATAAAGCCCGCCAATACATTTCGGCGGGCTTTTTAGTTACATTGGGGCTGGTAGTCCAGGCACAGAAGATGATTTTTTTGGTTGAGTTTGTCTCCAAACGAGATATCTATAGTTCACTACGATGAGTCCTAGCAGAGCAATTACTGCGATAGTGAAGGGTATCTCAAATAGTTCGACGGTTAGATAGAGTAATACATATAAACCAAGCTTGGAACCCATTGATGAAATATTTCGATACATCGATGCTGAAAGCGCTCCACGTTCCGCTCCACGTAAGAACATATTTGAGTCGAGTGGCACAAGTACAAACAGGGCAAATAATCCAGTTGCAATTGAAGATCCATAAATAAATATCGGTGCGTCGATTATGAGTCTGAGTATCCATACACAAGCAAGCAGCAAGGCTCCAGCCATAATAACTTGTTCTCTTTTTGATCTCTTGATGTGACCTGCTGTGTATGAGAACACCAGAGAAACTACAGGAATTAGGACTGCCAGGATTGCCACAGATGAGAGGTTTTCAAAAGCCATAAAAA
>CALGNJ010000049.1 GCA_937958705.1 Minisyncoccota bacterium
GTTTTGTGTGTCAGTCCACGTGTCCACCGCTGTACCTGTGAGTCCTAGGCCTACTGTATCGTTTGCTCGCAACCATAATGCTAAATCAGTGTCGATACCTCCAGGTGCAACAGTCAATGACTCTGTGACAACCGGCCTGAATCCCCCTGCCCCTGGCTCTCTCCACACAATCGTTTGCACACTTGTTGTTTCAAGCACACCCCAATTTGCACCTGACCCGACAGATGTTCCTGAATCAGAACCAGTTGCAGTTGTCCCTGTGGCTGTAATAAATCCACCTGCTGCAGGACCTGGTGTAAATATCCAATCGGTTCCATCAGTAGTAGCAACTGATGGTTGAAACGAGCCTGTTGCTGGTGTTTGCCACACAAAGCCATCACCAACAACCATAGGTTCCAACCTCATATCAACCGGTGCAGAAAAAGTAATAGTAACTGTAATATCATTATCGTTTACCGTGTTAATGATGTCGAAATCTCCATCAGACTCAATATCAAGTGTGTGAGCACCAGTATCAGCACTACTGGTCACTGTCCAGGTTGTGCCGCTCGGTAAAGTACCTGTAGAAGTGGTTAGATATATATCACTTGCCGCATGTAGCACTGCCGTCTGATATCCTCCAAAAGAAATACCAGAGATAATATATTCTCCGTATGGAAAAAATGAAAATATTCCGATCAATAAAGCCAACAAAAGTTGCTTGCAAGAAAAAGAAGCTACGTTAATAGATCTTCTTCCAAGCTGGAAAATATAGTACATAGAGATAATGGATTAATTACTAAATAAACTACAAACTACTGGTTTGTTACTGTAAATACTACACTCTTTATTTTTTTTGTGAACTATACAAACAACTCATAGTATGGAATAAATAACTACATGCCCGAATGTATGGAAAAGCCACATTTTTTCGTCTTTTTTCTTTGTAGGGTGCATGGTAAAAGTTTTTATAAAAATTTGTGTATTACTTTTTTTATCTCACCCTCTTGCTCACAAATACTCTTATGAAGTGCTATTTGTCCCCTCATGCGTGCTAGGTTGTGATCTCTTCGTGTGACATACCTTTTCTTGTTGTATCCAAAATAGTTATCTGCAAAATAATCATTACAAAACCGAATAGCAAGCTCAAGTGTAATGAGCTTGATTGATTGCATCAAAAAACCAACCTCTTGTGTATCGAGAGTGTGTTCTGAAAAATAACCATCAATAGCTGATTTAAAATAATTACTATTAAATGTATTTTCTGGATTGTCTTCTTCAAGACCACACCAGGACCTAAATGCGTCACCTAGATCAAATAACAGAGAGGCACTCGAACAGGTATCAAGATCTATCAGTGCAAAAGCTTTTTCCTCTTTAAATAAAAAATTAGAAATTTTTGGGTCACCATGAATCACTTTTATAGGTAACGTGCCCGGGAGTAATAGTCCTGAGACTCTCTCTTGTAGATACATAACTTCATCTTGAATATTCGCTGCAAGATCTGAATGCTCGTCCAGGTGGCTGGTAAATATTTCTAAATACTCTTCGGTAGGGTGATTCGGGCGACCACTCTTAAAAGCATGTTGCAAATCTGACATCTCTCGGTGAAAAATACCAAGCTGTTTCCCCGCCTCATAAGCAACTTTTTCATTACCCACTATTTCATAACTGCTACCTCCTAGATATGATTGCGCTCTCCAAACCATATCTCCAAACTCTGTGAGTAAATCATTATCTTTGTTTTTAATAACTTCTGGTGCAACAAGCCCCTTCTCTAAAAGATGCTTTGTGACTGCATCCATGTCCTCTGTTATTGAAGGAGAAGAAAGAAACTTATTGAGCGATTGAAAGATGTATTCCCTGCTGTCTTCGGTTATCTTATATGTTTGATGGATCAAACCAATCGCTATTGGCTTAATTACCACCTCTTCTAGTGTCAGTGAGTATGCGTGGAGTATTTCATCTGGAATCATCTGTTTATTCTATCAGCACCCTTTACTATTATCTACAAACTATGTGTAGGTATCTTTTATGTATATAACGTGCTACAGTGGCATTATCAATATAGAGCTGTAGAGTTGTTCGGAGGTCGTTTTTATAGTATTTCGTTTTGGTACATTACCAACCTAATCATAAAAACTATGACACAAGGAACAATCGCAAGAATTACAGACAAAGGATTTGGATTCATCTCTCGAGAGGGAGAAGAAAAAGACCTTTTCTTCCACATGAACGAATGTCAAGACTTTAACGCTCTAACAGAGGGTCAAACTGTCTCATTCGATGTTGAAGAAGGACCAAAAGGTCTAAACGCTGTAAACGTAGCAGCTGCGTAATAAACGCACACAATAAAAGAGCGGCCGTACGGCCGCTCTTTTGTTTTAACCTAACTATTCTGTAACAACCAAGAACCCTTCTACATTCCTAAATTCCATAACCGCTCCATCTTCTATCTGCGCGCTTACTCCAACAAGATACAGAACTCCTTGTTCAAACGTAATAGCATGTGGTGGATTATCACTAGAAAATCCAAAGCTACTCGTCTCGTCAAATATAAACTCACTCAACTGTTTTGTAATATCTTCTTGGTCTTGTATCCCTGACTTCAAAAAATTGATAGTCACTCGATTACCTGCTGTTACACCAAATGGAGTCTTCTTTTCGGTGTATGATTGAATATTAGTAACAGATTCTGAATCGCGTGTATCAATAGTAAACCCAGAATGACTTGCGTACCAAGACCTCATAGTTTTCTCATTATTGCCTCTTGTAGACCTCACATATTCAGGAAGACCAATATATGAGAGTAACGCTGAAGAACCCGCATATGAAGACTCTGTATCTTTTAGAATTGTGTTGTATGAATCACCAACCAAGTCCTTAAGACTCTCACAGCCATGATTTGCACAAATGTACGCGACAGTAGAAACCATACTATCTTGATCGTCCCGCGGTATGTTTTCAAGCCGTTGCGTAGAAAGTGTCTCCAGTCCTTCCTTGGTTATGATACCGTGAACGGTAAACAAATTCTGTAACTTATTTACTTGGGATCGCTCAGAGACAGCAAACATGCCCCATGGGCCAGTAAGAACTATGAGTAGCCCAACAAACAATGATGCTGGCAACACAAACAGCGACTTCTTTCTTGAAAAGATGTAATACAAACATAAAAAAGAAATCCAAACTCCAAACGCGACTACCAAGTATCTATTAATGGTAAACCCATGTTGCGCGATACGTAAACCAATTGCATAAAAAAGCATAACCATTTGAGGTGCCAGGACATACGGGAACCACTTTCTAAAAATCGAGACTAATTGCTCATCTCGTACTTGATATGAAAAAAAGAACGTGATGAAACCAAAAAATGAAAAGATAATTACCATCCACGCAACCACTCCCTCTGGCCACTGGCTAAATTGTAATAACACTTTAATTGAATATGCGTACAAAATAGCAAAATATATTCCTATAAACGGCAATGCTAGATACCGAATAACAAAACGTAAGAATTTCTTAAATACATCTCCTTGCATCTGGCTCACATGTATCTTTTCTGGGACATGCGAAAGAAAGTATACGGGTCCAATAAGTGTCATAGAAACAACCACCCATTGCAAATACCATTCATCAGATATTGAAAGTGAAAAGAGCGTATCGAGTGATGCTAGTGTTGCAGCACCTAAAATGAGTGAAAGTAGAGCAACCAAAACACCCTGACTTATTGCCAAAAGCTGTGAGAGTACGAAAAGATAAAATGGCTCATCTTCATAAGTATCAGTACAATATTCTCTCTGAAAACGAGCAGCAAAGGAACCTACAAGAATAAGAGCCATAATTCCAAATAAAGTAAATATAATCTCGAATGGAACAGCCTGAATTTGGTCTGGAATATAGAGATAGTACATAACACCACACACCACTACCAATACGTATAAAAACCCGCTCCACCAAAAACTCTTACCCTGCCAGGACTCTAGTCCTAAAACTAGTGCATATGAGAGCAGAGCGAGAAACACAGAAGTTACAAGAGTTTTAATCAAGATACTATACTCAACAGCTTCATTTCCATAGTCAATATAAATCATGATGGTGCTCACACCAAACAGAACAAGTAATGAAACGCTAGTCGCCGGAAATCTATAGACAATCCGTGTTAAGTCGTCCAGTGTAGTCTTGGGTTTTAGTTTGTTATATATTTTTTTAAACATAGTCTTCTTATTTTATCAGAGTCTATATAACCCTTTAATATTCATAAAGGATGTTTGATATAGGTCTTTTTTTTTGAAATAGGTCTTCCCCATGAGACCCTTAAACTCCTTTAAAGAATACAAGCACACTGGAACCTGTAAATTAAATCTGTCTTGCATCTCGGGAGATAGTTTTGCAAACCTATCTTTAATCGGGTCGTCTAGTCCACCATATCCGTCCCCCATCGCTGAATCAATACAAGATACTGTAATGTATAGATATCCATGTTTAGTCATAATTTTTGGCAAGAACGTAATAACTTTCTCCGCCTCAGCGTGCGGTACATAATGTAAAACTCTTTGAGCCAGTACAAGTGAAAACGTACCGGAATCAGCAAAAGAATCAGTCTCAGAAATACTGCTTTTGATGTAAGTAATTGGTTTTTTCAGCCCAAAAAGTGCATTTGCTTGATTGTAAAATGGAGCATAATCAACAATATCAACACATACGACCTCAAATCCCAACAGAGCAAGAAAAATGCCGATTCTCCCCTCGCCTGAACCTAAAATCAAACAACGTTTATTTTTCCACTCTTCTTTCATCACGAGTTTGATAATCTTCTTGTCCTGTTCGTCTAGTCTCTCCTTTGTTATGTCGATACTGTACATCAAAGCATTATACAAAATTTGATAATAAAAAAACCAGGTGTAACCTGATTTTTATTGCTATAAGTAATTTAAAGCATTTTTCCTCCGTTCAAGAAGTCTTGATATTCTTCAAGCTCATCCCATTTACCTTCATCAGCAAGCATAGCTTGTTCTGCCCAGGTAGATGGATCGTGCATTCGGAACCGATCTCCTGCATTGGTAAGAATTTCTTGTAGTCGAGATTTTGGTGCTTTTGCAAGCTCTGACCACGTCTTGATTCCTCCGTTGTGTAGAAGCTCTTCAATTTTTGGTCCAATACCCTCAACAATTTTAAGGTCGTCTTTTCGGACACCTTTTGGCATCATTGCTACTGGAGCAACAGCTGCTGCTGGAGCTGCAACTTTTTTAAGCTCAGCTTCTAGTTCAGATTCATCACAGTGTTGGCATCCCCAGAATTCATTCATAACCCACCGCAATAGATACCCAAGGATAGCCGCTACTATGAGCATAATGATGATTTCGCCGAAAGCATCTCCGCCTGTGTAGTTTTCAAATACGTTATTTTTAAACATACTATTATTAGTTATTTTCTACTGATGTGTATGCACAGTAGAGTCTATTAATATGATCTCGTGTTGTTTGGTACACGTACCCCGTTGGCGAAGAAAGTCCCCATGGCGCTAATACCTCCGACCTATATTTCTCCTGGAATCGCTCCACTGCCATCACATCACTTGAATCAAATACTCCATTGACCACTAGGTCTTCATTCTCGTACTCATTCAAGAACTCTTCAAGTCGCCTCATATCCTGTGACGAATTGTTATATCCTTCTCGTAGGTATGTACTTAAATACGCATCACATCGAACAACTTTTTCACGAGTAACTGTTTGTGTTTCAGTTGTTTGAACTGTTCTTGTTTGTGTATTTTCAATCGTATCAGTTGGTCTGTCTGCTACTTCATCATCAACGTCTTTGTTGATTGAAATAGTCGAATCAGTTGCAATAACTTCATCCTGACAAAATCCTTTGATACCACATACATACCAGTAAGATGAAATGAATACCCATATCACGAACGCTCCTAACACTGTCCAAGTCCATTTATTCATAAAACTGATTTATCATTACTAATCAATGTTGCTCATCATATAATTATTTGACAATTATGTAAAATCTTATTTAGCAAAAAATATACAGAAAAGTTACATTTATGATGATTTGTTGTGTACAACATGTGTAAAACAACGCCCTGCCGTATAAATATCCGGGTTACTAGACCAACAAAGTCACAAGTTCTTGTTCTATCTGGATGCAATTCCTTCTAGAAATTACATCTCGACATAAGAAAGATATAGTCGAATAAAAAAAGATGCAAAGCATCCTTTTTTTATTCTCCTTATCTTTCATTATTTACGCGCCAGCAGGAAGAGATTCACAAACGATTCCATCTTTGTCTCCGTCAAGTCTATTCACATCAGTTCCACATGCTTCGTATACCTTTTGAGCCTCTGGTTGTGTTAAAAAGTCACTACAGTTGTAATCATAGTAATCAGCTTCTTGTGCATCACAGATAAGTCCAACGTTTAATAAGTTACCATCCTCGTCACGTGCAAGCATTGATTCTTTTAAAGAACCTGTTTCAAATAAAGTGGCTAAGTCAAAATCTGTATCTGCCACTTCAAGCGCACCTGCTGTTACCGCCAGCCCCCCAGCAACAAGTGCAGTATTTTTAACCACCTTGTTATCACTTGTAAACCATACAGCTGCTAATATAGCGATAAGGATTAAAATAACTACTAGCCGTACATTCTTGTTTCCTCTCATTTTTTGTATTTTTTTGTTCATATATATCTAATTACTAACTATGCCTTTCTACCTCTCAAAAACTTCTTCGCCATACCAAGAAAACCTAAGATCTTTGGTACATCATCAATAACACTGCCGTCGTTATCTAAATCCAACATTGACATAATTCCTGAATTTTTACCATCTTTTGACATCATCTTTGCTGCTCCACCAAGCATGGTTGAGAGCGTCTCTGAATCCATTCCAACTGCTTGTTTCTCCTTACCTAACGCACCCAAGATAAGTGGTGCAAATGTAGACATCATCTTCATGGTTGAGTCTTTATCACCCCCTGTTTCCCTCTCGATGACTTGTTCCACATCTTGCGTCTTATCACCAAATACGTATCCAAGAATCTTAGCGCCATCTTGTTCTAAATCCCCACCCATCACTGAGTCCAGGTTATCAAAAATAGATCCGTCATGTTTGTTAAGTGCATTTGCTAGTTTACCCGCACCTTCAGGAGTCTTTGCATTTTTCGCCATAGCTCCGGTCATTGCTGGTGTCATCTTATTTAGGACCGTTTGTGCGGTCTTTGGATCAACACCTACCTCTCTGGCTACCTTTTCAACAATATCATCAGAAAAGTTACCTATCATTCCTTGTAATAAATTATCCATATATCTGCGTTAGTTATTATAAAAAAATTATATCACGAAAAAAGGCCTCACATTTCTGCTTGGCCTCTTCTTGATTCATGGGGGGCTACTTGTATATACCACCACTGAATGCTCGATCCAGTGCTCCAACAAATGTCATTTGCTCCCTAATTGGAACTTCAGACACACTATCACGCAATTTGTTCTCGATTGTTTTTTTACCCAAAGGCACGCCCGCTTTTGCTTCGACATCTTTACCCATATTATTCTCCTCAACAAGTGATGTGTATAAACTATACCTATTTTGAGTAGAAATTCAAAGAGCGTTATACATGATAAAATGTCAGAATGAAATACCTTTTGATAGGATTGCTTGTACTTCCCGTCTCGTTGCACGCATATGAAACGAAAGTCACAAGAATAGTGGATGGTGATACCGTCGTAGTAAATTTTGAAAATAAACAAGAAAAGGTACGAATCATAGGTATTAACACGCCAGAGTCGGTTGACCCACGTCGGCCAGTTGAGTGTTTCGGTAAAGAAGCCTCAAAAAAAGCCACTCGATTACTCCTTAACAAAGAAGTTATTCTAGAAAACTATCAAGAACGTGACAGACACGGAAGACTCCTTGCATACATACGTCTCGAAGATGGAACTGATTTCGGTGAAACCATGATTAGTACTGGATATGCGTACTCATTTAAATCATACCCTCACAACAGATTATCTAACTACAATCGATTAGAAAAGGAGGCTCGCTCAAATTCTCTTGGCTTATGGTCACCAGAGACATGTCTTACTACCGATACTACACAAGATATTCTCAAGGAAGAACGGATGACTCTTATCAAACAACTTATAGAAATAATAAAAGCGCTCTTGGAATTATTCTCATAATAAAAAATCGCCAATGGCGATTTTTATTTTTTATAATCCAAGTGTCTCAATGTCAGCCCTGAACTTATTTGCACGTTTTACTACTGATTCCCCATACTGAAACCTAAATTTATACCAATTACCTCCTGCATAGTACTTAGCTGCAGCGCAACGCTCTCTCAGAGTCTTCTTCGGTGATATATGAGCATTATTGTTTGCGTATGTAGTACATCCAGATGAGTAGTACAGATCACGCAGGAATGTTCCTGATGTTACAAACGCATCTTGATTATTAAATGGAGATACAGATGTTCCTGCTTTACCAAGAATTTTACCTGCCTTGTCTCGATACCCCATCCATGTTGTTGGAATAAACTGTGCTGGCCCCATAGCTCCTCCGTATGAACCATCTCTAGGAATCGGACATGAAACCCGCTGAGTCTCTGGATTACGTCCAAGCTCCCTCATGAGCTGAAGATATGCAGGTTTTTGCTTTGGAGACATAACAGTCTTGCCTGTTTTTGGATGTACATAGTTATATGTACACTGGCCGATATTTCCCCCAATCTGGTTGTTCCACCCAGACTCTTGGAAAAGTACCGATAAGATAAATGCCGCATCAACACCAAGTTCTTTCTCGTAAGGTCGAACTAAACTAAGCGCATCGCCAAACTTAATAGAGCCACCATCAGCAATCTTAAATATTCTGCTTCTAATTTGTGCCTTTAAAGCTTCTTTTTCTTTAATCACCGCTGCGTATTCTCCCTCTTTCTTTTTAGATATATCCAATAATACTTTTTGTTCAGCGCGACGTTTTCTTTCAGCAAGTGTCTCAGCCTCCTTCTGACTCTTTAAATCTCGCTCTCGTGATTCAAATTCGGCTAGTTCTTCTGTTTTTTCTTCTGTTTCCTCTTTAATTTCTTCTAGCTCTTGTGACGCAGAAGCAAGGCGCACCTTAATAACATCAAAGTTATTCCAATCAATGAAAAAGTCAGAAAGTGTCTTTTTTGAAAGGATTGCTTCTAAAAATGAGTAGTCATCAAGTTCGTTCTTCTTTCTGATAAGAGAGCTCATCGCTTCTTGAATTTTTTGCTCTTGAAGTTCTAACCCTTGTAGTTTCTTTTTCTCACCATTTATCTCTTTGTTAATTCGATAAATTTCAATTTCTTTTGACTTAATGTACGCATTAGATTTTCTAATTTGCGAATCAATAGTTGAGAGATCTCGTGAGATAGACTGTGTTTGAGCTTTCTTGTTTTGCAGTGCTGACTTTTGAGCCGCAATCTCCTGATTACAAACATCGAAAATAGACTGTAGCTCAGCATCTGTGTAATTATCTAAATCCCCTAAATCATCACATGATGAAGCAAATGCAAATGACGGAATTAATAAACAGAGTATTATTACTCTAAATAGATATGTGGTAGTTGTTTTCATGTCACTTAATTATATCCGAACTACAGACATTGTCACTCTTTTATCAACATACAAAAAAACGAGCATACGCTCGTTTTTTTTTGTATATCTATTATTGTTAGATTATTCTGCTGACTCCTCTTCTTCTCCCTTACCTTTTTGTTCAGACTCAATAGCACTCATATCAATTTCTGTTGGAGCCTCCTCTTCAACAATTTCTTGAGCTACTGATGAAGTAACAACTGCTTCTTCTGGATCTTCTGTAACTGTAACGTTAGCTGGAAGAACAAGATCTTTTACTAAAATGTTGTCTCCGACGTTTGTCATTGCTGTCATGTCTACAACAATCTCTGAAGGTAGATCACGTGGTAGTGAAACTACATTTACTTCTCTCAAAACCTTAGAGATTGATGCTCCTGCTTTTTCAGCTGGTGCAAGCCCTTCAAATACCAATGGTACAGATGCCTCAATCGCTTCACCTTTAGTAGTGGCATAAAATTCTACGTGTAAAATTTCTTCTGATACTGGGTGTCTTTGAATTTCTTTAATGAGAACGTCTTTTGACTCGTCTCCTGCTCCATCAAGTTCAATGATAGAAGAAGTACCAGCTTCTTTATATACTGCTAAAAATTCACTTGTTAGTAATGAAATCACCACAGACTCACCGTTCCCGTTACATACTGCAGGAACGAAACCGTCTTGTCGCAATGTCTCAAGTGATGCGCCTGCTTGGCGTGCTTGTGCTGTTAGTTTCATCATAATACGCAGTATTATAGTCGTTTTTTAGGAATAAGCAACCATATACTCCAGCCTGCCCAAATGGAGTTCAAAATAATAAATGGCCAGAGCATTCCATCAACTGCGTATGCTAAAAGCAAGACAGAACCAACAAGATTAAAAATCTCGTCAGCCTTAGTTCTTTTATCTAAGTCATTATAGTTTCCAATAATAAATGCAATGAATATACATAAGGCTCCAACAATTCCTGATAAGTAAAATAAATCCATAATGCTCGTAGTATACCGTATTCCCCACCATACACCTTAATTCTAACTCAGGCTTGCTATAATCTATCTATTATTTAGTAAATATTTTTTCTATGAGTGAACAATTTGATTTTATTGCAATTGGAGACGTGGTTACCGATGCTTTTGTAAACCTAGACTCTGTGCAAATCCTCGAGCAAGAAAGAGGTCCAGATTTAATGGCGGTACGATACGGGGACAAGATCCCATTTAACTGGCACAAAATTATTCCAGGAGTTGGAAACTCAGCAAATGCGGCGGTTTCAGCAACCAGACTCGGATTAAAAACTGCATACGTAGCAAATGTAGGTGGAGATGCATATGGTGCAGAACAAATTGAAGCACTCAAATCAAATGATATCGATACCAAGTTCATTACAGTCCATGAGGGAGAAAAATCAAATTATCACTACGTACTGCTTCACAAGGCTGATCGAACTATTCTCGTAAAACACACAGAATTTGATTACAAACTACCCGAGATTGGAACACCTACATGGATGTACCTTTCATCTATGGCTGAGAACACACTTCCTCATCACATGGAAATTGCTGACTACCTAGAAGCAAACCCAACAGTAAAACTTGCATTCCAACCAGGAACATTTCAGATGAAACTTGGAATTGAAAATCTTGGTCGAATTTACAAAAACTCAGCATTATTCTTTTGTAACGTAGAAGAAGCAAAACGAATCTTATATACACACATGCCCGAACTAGAAGAGCCTGTTGAGCAACTGGAAACGGATTCTGGACGAAAAGCTGCTGTGAAGATGCTTCTTGAAGAAATGGAAAAACAAGGACCAACAATTCCAGTTATTACCGACGGACCAGACGGAGCGTACGTACGAGACACTGATGGTTCTATCTACTGGTGTCCCATGTATCCTGATCCAAAACCCCCTATCGACCGAACGGGTGCTGGAGACTCATTCTCATCAACCTTTACTGCAATCTATGCAGAAACAGGTGATGTTACAGAAGCACTTCTGGTTGGACCTTTAAACTCGATGAATGTTGTGCAACATGTTGGAGCACAAGAAGGACTTCAAACTAGAGAAGAAATCCAAGTGCACCTAGATAATGCTCCAGAATTCTACAAAGTGAGCGAGCTTTAAAATAAGTACATTATTTTGTCGGTCGCGAAAAAACTTCCTCATCGTACATCCATACGTCTTGAAAGTTTTTTTCTTACCTCTTACCACTACATCTTCTTTAAAAACTCTTATGCATTACTTGGAGATAGACTAATGATTATTGAGAAAAATAAAAGCACGCCGTTGGCGTGCTTTTGAAAACGTGAGATTCTGATTAACCAAGCGCCTTGAACAAAGGTTTACGAATGAATGTATCTAATATAAATTCTGCAGCTGCGCATGAACCATTTTTGATACATCTCCAATAGTTTTTCAGATGCAAGATTATTTGAAGCTTCTCAAAGATATTTACAATCTCAGCCTCTGGTTTTTTTAGATACCAGCCATATGAAGAATTTCCTGGAATATCTGGATTTGCAACCAGAGCAACAGCATTAATGCTGGGCGCAGGCACTCCTAATTCCTCAAGGAGTTTTCTTATCTTGGAAGTACTTTGTGGGTAACGCATTATTTATCCTATACATTATAAATTAAGGTTCAAAAATAGAGACCTCGTGTCTCATATTTAAGCAATATTATACCTGATACAAATCATTTGCGTAAATTCTATGATTCCAACATTGTCCCGCAGTTCTTGCAGTGAGATGCACTTTGCTCATGAAATTGCAGTCCACATGTTTGACACGGAATTTTCTTTTTGTTGATTTGCCCGATATGAGCTTGTAGCAAAGTTGACATGTACACAGGAATTGAGAATACTCCTGCCATAATAATAAACATTACAATAAACTGCCCTATCTTAGTAACTGGCGTTATATCTCCGAAACCAACAGTTGTCACCGTTACCATAGAAAAATATAACGCATCATCAAAGGTGCCAATCTCCGGGTTTTGTGTTGCCTCGAACGTAAAGAATAAACCAGCAGAGACGTAGAGGAGTACAAAAAGTGTAAATGCAATCTTCATGATTAAAATCTGAGTAATCTTTTTTTTAGGAACGTGTTTATGATTAAAATATTTATCAAAATATCTAAAAATCTTAAATAGTCGGAATACTCGCAAGAACTGAAGTGAACCAAATCCAGGAATAATTAGTGATAACCAAAACGGTACAACAGCCAAGATATCAGCAATATTAAAGAACGAACCTAGATATTTTTTATTGTCTTTATTAACACGGATTCGCGCAAACAATTCAATTGAGAAAAACATCATGACAAGCACATCTAGTGTTCTTACAAAGGTATACCACTCTGGCGTAAGGTTGTATGTTTCAAGCACGTAAAAACAAGACGATGCGAGCACTAAAATAATAAGAAATACATCAAAGTAGAATTCTTCTTTTGTCTTGCCTTTTTCGTCAAAGAACTTTGCCAAGTGCTTTGGTTTATAAAAATCTAATGTAAAAAGAGACTTTAGAAAATCCAAGAACGTGTACTTCCTCCTCGACATACTATATATCTTTAGTTAGCACGACAGGACCCTCTTTTGTAATCAGTACAGTCTCTTCAAACTGAGAAGTATCAGATCCATCTTTTGTCTCGAAAGTCCATCCATCAGACAGCATTGTAATTCTCCAACCGCCTGCTGTCACAATCGGCTCAATAGCAAGTATCATACCCTCCTTGAGAGGCTCAGCGTATCCTGATCCCCCAAAACTCGGCACAAACGGATCCATATGAATCTTATGACCCACACCATGCCCGCCAAGTTCTTTAACTGTCTTGAATCCGTATTTACGGGCACATTCTTCTGCAGCAACCCCAATATCATTTGTAGTGTTTCCCACCCTAGCGGCAGCAATAGCAGCTTGTGTAGCCTCATAGGAGCACTCAAGAAGCTTCTTTCGTTCTGGTGTTGATTCTCCAACAAGATATGAACGACAGTTGTCTATAAACATACCCTTCCAAATAATAATCACATCCAAAGAAACCAGATCTCCTTCTTGAATCACTGTCTTGTTTTCGTAACCAATCCCATGAGCAACATGGCTGTTAACTGAAATACATGTGGCACACGGAAACGGAGGGTCAGATTTTTTTGTTTGATATCCAATTGTTCCAGACTGTGCACCAACAGACTCAATGAGTCTTCTTGATTCTATCTCTATATCATGATGCGTTACTCCTGGTTTTAAAAAAGTTTTTAACCCACGCATAACTTCAGCAAGCTTTACGCCACCTTCTGTCATTATTGCTATTTCTTGTTCGTTATATGTCGTTACCATGTCTATAGATTAACACGCTCCATAATTTCTGTGTGAATCTCTTCAATTGATCTGCTGGCGTCAATTTTTAGGAACTGATAATACTCTTCGTTCTCAAGAAAATCAATTGTTCGCAAGACCTCTTTATCAAACCAATCGAGTCGCTCCTCGATTGCTGCGGCTGTGTCATCTACTCCTCGCCCCCGAGCAATCATTCTCTCTTTGGCAAGCTCTCTTGGGAGATCGAGATAAATCACTGTCGGACTTTCGATACCATAAAAACGAAGTGCTCCATCTAATACTTTTGCTTCACGAATACGTCGACCAACCCCATCAGCAACTAAGTGTTTTGATCCATTAAAAAAATCTAGAAGCATATGTGACCAGATGTGAATTGCAAGAAATTCTGGTTGCAATGAACCTGAATTTGCAAGTTCTGCTGAACGTTCTGCTGTATAACCAGACTTTGTCCAGAACTCTCTAAATTGTCCACCTAACTCTAGTCGCAGGATATCCATTCCTTGCTCCTCCATCTTCTCTCTTAGTAATGCGGCTTGTGTTCCTTTCCCACAACCCGAGTTTCCTATAAAAATAAATACTCGTTGTTTTGTCATGACGAGTATTATAACAAGTCTATATTTTTATGCCTTATATTTGACATCCTGTATATAATATGGATAATATGTATATGTCCTTTTAGAAACCTGTGGAGAAAAACATGTTTGGTGCAAAATTTATGGAAGCATTTGGTCACAACTACAAACCGCAACCTCAAAAAAAATTCTCTGACGATGATTACCATCGCTATCTACCAACAATGTCTGAAATCGATGAGTGGATCGAGATGGATGATTACTATGAATTGGAGTCTTATCTGGATGAGGTGACTGGGGTAGCATCTTTGGGTGCAGATGCATTAAAATTTGAAGGCCCTCGACTCATCACACCAAAACATCTGGGCCGGAAGCGGTAATACGAAACCGCTTAAAGTTCATAAATGACTAGCTCTCGTATTACATACGAGAGCTAATTTTTTATTTATAAAAAATGATGGCATAGCCATCATTTTTTCATCTATAAGTTTAATTCCCTCTAGTACTCTCGCATTGTAATTTGAGAATCAAGCCGCTTAACAAGATCGATAGTTACCGACACTGCAATAAGAAGTCCTGTACCCCCAATCGCAAGCGACTGCAGCCCAGTGATTCCTTGGATCACTACCGGCAATACCGCAACTGTTGCCAAGAAGATTGCTCCTACCAATGTAATTTTTGTCATTACATTACCAAGATATTCTTCTGTCTGAGCTCCTGGACGTACACCTGGAACAAATGATCCACCCTTTTGCAGATTGTCTGCAACTTGTTTTGGATCAAATGTAACTGCTGTATAGAAGTATGTGAACAGAAATGTGAGCACAAAGTACGCACCTCCATAGATCCACAAGTTAGCAAGTCCCTCTAGAATAGACTGTCCAAGACTAGCCATTGCCGGATTAGCAGAAACTGCCAAGAACTGTGCAACCATCTGTGGGAAAATCAATACTGAAATCGCAAAGATGATTGGGATAACTCCAGCTTGGTTCAGACGTAGTGGCAAGTATGTTGATACCGCACCAGCTGATCGTCCTGACCCTCGTGATTGTTTTGCGTGTGAAATTGGAATTGGTCGCTCAGCTTCTGTGATATACACAATTGCATAAATCACTGCAAATGCCATAACTAAGAATAGTGCATACAGAGGAATATCTGCGGGATTAACTAAGAGGTTTTGGTATAACGAGAATATTTGTCCCGGCAGGATTGCAACAATACCAGCAAAGATAACGAGTGATACACCGTTACCAATACCAAATTCTGAAACAAGTTCACCAATCCACATAAGTAGAACAGACCCAGCAACAACAATTAAGATATTAACTAACAACTCAGCTGTTGTTAGGTTTCCAAGTACTCCCTGTGACTGTAAAAGTTTGATTAGACCAAACCCTTGAATAGCCGCAAGTGGTACTGACATAAGTCGTGAGTACATTGAAATCTTTTTTCGTCCTGCTTCTGATTCACGCTGCATTTCTTTTACTTTTGGAGACATCATCCCAACAAGTTGCATAATAATAGATGCAGTAATGTATGGACCAACTCCAAGAAGAGCAATTGAAAGGTTTGCAAATCCACCTCCAGAGAAGATGTTTAGAAACCCAAGTAGATCCCCTCCTTCCCCGTTTAGCAGAGATTGCAATGCTGCAACATCTGCTCCAGGCATAGGAATGTTAGCAAGGACTCGGAAAATCATAAATCCAAAGAGTACAAAAAGGATTCTATTCCTCAAGACTTGGTCTCCCCATACTAGTTTAAGTTTTTGTGTAAATACGTTCATAATAAATATATATTACACTATTATTTTACTGATCCACCTGCTTTCTCAATTTTGTCGATGGCGGTCTTTGATGCAAGACAGTTTGAAATAGTAAGTTTCTTTGAAATGTCACCTGTTCCAAGAATTTTGATTGATGGAATTTGTGCTTTCGCGTTGTGATCAACGATTCCTTTTTGAACAAGAATTTTAGGTGAAACAATATCTCCGTTTTCGAAGTGCTTCTCTAATGTAGAAAGGTTTATTGGGAAGTGATACGTAATGATATCTCGTGCCCGGTTACCGTTCTTACCTTGTCCTCGCAATTTTGGAAATTTCTTAATAAAGTCACGAACTTCTGGTCGCTTTGAGTTACCAGTCCTTGCATTTTGACCTTTCATTCCTTTTCCTGAAGTCTTCCCTCGCTTTCCTCCTCGTCCAACCCGCTTTCGTGAGCTGTTTGATTTTGTTAGTGAATGTATCTGCATAAGCCTATTTTTTTACTGCAAATTGACGTAGTGCCTCGATAGTCACTCGTGCGTTATTAATGTTGTTTTTTGATCGTGAAAGTAATTTACCTCCAACCTCATCTACTCCCGCTAGTTCAAGTACTGTCCTAACTCCACCTCCAGCAGCAAGTCCTTTACCTGTAACAGGTCGTAGCAACACTTCTGAGGCTTTGTATTTAGTTTGAACATCGTGTGGAATTGAGTTGTTCTCTGTAAGTTTCAGTGTGATCATGTCTCGTTTTGCAACTCGTACAGCTTTGTCAATTGCCGCAGCTGTGTCGTTTGCTTTTGCAAGACCAAACCCTACTCGACCTTTTTTATCTCCAATTACAATTGCAACTGAAAATGAGAATCGTCGTCCTCCAGCCATAACTCGAGTAACTCGACGCAGTGAAACAATTTTCTGTTCGAACTCTGGTTTTTCTCGTCGGAAGTTTTTCCGTCGTGGTCCACCTCGTCCTCCTGGACGTCCACCTCGCTGTCCTTGTCCACCTCGTGGTCGGAACGCTGGCTTGTCTCCTGGTTTTGCTGCAGCTGGTTTTACTGGCGTGTCAGTTGTTGTTGCAGTAGTTTCTACTTGTGCTTCTACTTTTGTTTCTGTTGCAGGAGTCTCAACAACTGGTGTTGCTGTATCTGTCGTCTCAACTGCTTTTTTTTCTTCTTCTGTCATATATCAATTAAAAGTTAAGTCCACCTTCTCGTGCCCCCTCAGCAAAAGCTTTGACACGACCAGTGTACCGGAATCCACCTCGGTCAAATACAATATCAGTTACACCTGCTTTTTTTGCAAGTTCAGCCATTTGTTTCCCAGCTTCAGAAGCTCGGTCTGTAAATGTCTTTCCTGATCCACCTTGTGTAGAAACTGCTGCTAATGTGTGTGCTGCTACATCATCTATAAGTTGTGCAGTAAGGTACCGATTTGATCGGTACACAGCTAGGCGTGGTCGCTCTGCCGTCCCAGAGATCTGAGACCGAACTCGTGCGTGTCGCCTTATTCGTTTTGTTGTTTTTGTTGTCATGTGTATTGTATGTGTCGTTAAATCAATCCATATCTCATCTCTATATACATAAAGTATAGAGAATGCCTTTTGCAATCAGTGTCTGTCTTATACGTTTTTCTTCCCTTCCTTTCGTCTAATAATCTCGTCTGAATATCGGATACCCTTCCCCTTGTACGGTTCTGGTTTCTTTTGTAGTCGAACCTTTGAAGCAAATAATCCTACTTGCTCCTTATCAACTCCTGCAACCGTAATTGTTTGTTTTTCAACAGCAACATCTAGGTCGGATGGAATTTCCATTTCAACTGGATGTGAAAATCCGAGTTGCATAACTAGTTGTGATCCTTTTACCTCAGCTCTGAATCCAACCCCATCAATGATGAGGTTTTTTGTGAACTTCGTTGTTACTCCATCAATCATGTTTTTTACATGTGATGCTGTTGTTCCCCAAAGTGCACGACCACGTGGTGTGTCCTCTTTAGGTATAAACGTAACTAGTCCATCATTCAGAGAAATAGTAATAACATCATTAAATGTTCTCTCTAGTTCTCCAAGTGGGCCTTTCACCGTAACGGTAGACCCATTTATTTGTACATCTGTTCCAGCTGGAACTTGTAGTTCTTGTTTTCCAATTCTACTCATAATATGTAATTAATGGTTTTACCAAATAGTGAATAATAGCTCTCCTCCCACTTTTTTAGCTTTTGCTTCTTTCCCTGAGATGATTCCCAACGGAGTTGAAAGCACTGATAATCCGTATCCGTATTTCACAGGCCGTAGGTCACGGTATCCTGCATATTTTCGTACAGATAGTTTTGATACACGCCGTAGATCAGTGATCTTTGGTGTTTTATCTTTATTGTACGCAATCTCTACTGTGAAAGATTTTGTTACTCCTTTACCAACCTCTTCGAAGTCTGTAATGTACCCTTCCTTCTTTAAAAGTAGTAGTATATTTTTCTTCAGCTTTGAAGCAGGAACTGATGTGGTTGCGTTACCAGCCATACCAGCATTTTTTAAACTAATGATTAGTTCTGAAATTTTGTCATTCATATTACGCAAGTGATATTACCCTAGTTAATAACCCCCTAGTATGCCTAAGCACTACCAAGATGATTTTTGAATACCAGGAATCAAGCCTTGATTAGCCATCTCGCGGAAACAAATACGACACAATTCAAAATCTCGCATGAATCCATGCTTTCGGCCACATTTAAAACACCGATTTACTTTCCGTGTTGAATATTTAACCTTCTTTTGCGATCGTGCAATAACTGATGTTTTCGCCATATAATTTTTCTTAATAATTAATACTTATAGATATAAGTCCCGGTATAGTAACAAACCCCTTAGTAAAGTCAATTACAACAACACCTCCTCTTGTATCCGCGAAGTCAGATTTCTCGGAAATAAAGACATGTAGTGCGGTATGGAATTCTTTTTTTAAACTAGTAATATAAATGTAAAGTATTCTTTACATTTTTTTCCTACTGTGTATAATGGCTTCATTATAAAACTAGATAGTATTAATCATTATGAAAAAACATTACGACGTAATTGTAGTCGGTGCAGGATCAGGAGGTCTCACCTCTGCGGTAGGATTTAAAAATATTGGCAAGTCCGTACTCCTTGTTGAGCGTGAACACATGGGTGGTGAATGTACAAATACTGGGTGCATCCCTTCCAAGTCCCTGCTCCATCATGCAAAGTCATATCACAAAGCGAAAAAACTATCTGGCGATACTCCGGAGCTGAAAACATATCGAATCAATATTCTCTCTCAAGTACAAGCAAAAATTAATGATATCCTTGCGCACGAAACTCCTGAGCAATTTAAAAATATGGGTATCGATGTTGTTATGGGTGAAGCAATGTTTACAAGTGAGAAATCTATCACAGTACAAGACCAAGAATATACTTTTGATACATCAGTTATTGCGACCGGATCATCTCCACGAATGGTAGACGTGCCGGGACTTCAAGAACAGGATCTCTTAACAAACCAAAATGTATTTACACAAGAAAAACTTCCTGAAAAACTTTTGGTTATTGGATCTGGACCAATTGGTATGGAGCTCGGGCAAGCCTTTGCAATGCTCGGATCGAACGTAACTATCGCTACAATCGACCATAGATTCGCAAAATTAGAGGATGAAGACATATCTCCGATTATAGAAAAGGAGTTTACAGACCTTGGAGTCAATATAATCAAGCGGGCATATATCTCGAAGATCAAAGACGGTGTCGCTTCTTTCGATATTAAAGATAGTGAGAACACTATAGTAAGCAGTACAGAAGTTCCTTTTGATAAAGTTCTACTTGCAATTGGTCGCGCACCCAATATGCCACAGGGATTAGATGTGGCAAAAATAGAACACACCAAGTATGGAGTGACTACAAATAAGCATCACCAAACATCAAACAAAAATATTTTTGCCGTAGGAGATGTTTCACTGAAACTCAAATTCACCCACACTGCAGATGACGCAGCTCGTCATGTTGTTAAAAAGGTACTACTTCCCTTCACTAAATCAGACCGCACTAAGCAGGTACCAAAGGTAACCTTTACACAACCTGAAATAGCAGCAGTTGGAATGTCTTGGGAACAAGCCATAGAGAACTATGGAGTAAACCAAGTAGTAAAACTCTCCGTTCCTTACAGCAAGAACGATCGCGCAATTACAGACGAAGCGACTGAGAATGGATTAGCTGTAGTGATTGCAAAGAAGCTGTCTGGAAAAGTTATTGGTGCAAACATTATTGGTCAATCATCTGGAGAAATAATTTCATTCTTTACCCTAGCTATGGAGCACAATATTTCCCTTTGGAAGGTTAACAAAATTATTTTTCCATATCCAACAGTCTCCCTCATTATTAAAAAGATATCAGATGAATTTCTCTCGTATCAATTACGAAATATCAAATCAGACCTTGCTAATTACTTTAAAAAATAACCATGACAGATAACATCAACAAAAAAAAGAACTATGCAAAAGTAGCAGGTCTACTCTTCTGGGCAACACTACTAATTGGATTCTTCTGGTATAAAACAACAAACCAGCTCACGTTTCTCGAAATGGCCAAGACTATTGGGAGTGCAGAGGAAACAAAATGGGCACCACTAGTATTTATTATTGTGTACGCACTCAGGCCACTCATCTTTTTCCCTGCTACACTCCTCACTATTCTCGCTGGAGTTTTGTTTGGACCAATTTATGGAATCATTTACACAATCGTTGGAGAGAACATGTCTGCAAACCTTGCCTACTGGGTAGGAAGATTCTTTGGTGGAGATGTAAAACTTCCAGAAGGAATTGTAAAACATCTTAGGGCAACTGCTCAAGAAAACTCGTTCACCACAGTTTTAATTGCACGGTTTATTTATCTGCCGTTTGACCTCACTAACTATGCATCAGGTATCCTAAAAGTCTCGTGGCCTTCGTACTTCCTGGCAACTCTGATTGGAATTATGCCTGGATTAACTACTTTCGTACTACTAGGAGCATCATTTGAAAACTTAGCAGATTTTGATCCCTCAATGGTTACATTTGACCCTCAAACATTTGGGATTTCCGCAGCACTCTTTGTAGCATCCCTACTTCTTGCTCGTTTCTTTAAGAAACGACAATCACAAAAGAAAACAGCGTAAAATAAAAACCGCACTGTGCGGTTTTTTTAATGATACAATGCGCGCAATGAATAACGAGATGTATGACCTTATTGTCATTGGGGGTGGAGCGGCCGGACTAATGGCTGCTGGAGTAGCTGCTGAGCGAGGCGCATCTGTTTTAGTACTTGAAAAAAACAAAGAGCCTGGAAAAAAATTAAAGATCACAGGAGGAGGCAGATGCAACATTTACAATGCTGAATTTGATACAAAAAAACTTCTCGAGAACTATGGTGATGCAAAAAAATACCTCTACTCTCCTTTCTCACAATTTGCAGCAGAAGAATCAAAAGAGTTCTTCCACACCATTGGACTACATACCGTAGTGCAAGCACGTAAACGTGCGTTTCCATACACAGAGAAAGCATATGATGTTTTTAAAGTACTAGAAGACTACTGCAAAAAACACCGGGTAGAATTTCGAACAGACACTCCTGTAACTCGGATAGATCAAGAGAACGGACAAATCTCTGGTGTACTCTCGAAAAAAGAACGTTTTTACGCACAAAACTATATTCTCTCAACTGGTGGGCATGCAGCACCTGAAACAGGATCGACTGGTGACGGATTTAAGTTCTTAGAAAAACTAGGACACACCGTTCATAAACCCAGCCCAAATATTGTTCCCCTCACCTCAAATGCACAGTGGATTCACCGGCTTGCTGGAACATCTCTTTCATTCATGAAGATCCGATTTATCCAAGACGGAAAGACACATATCCGTAAAACAGGAAAAGTTCTTCTTACTCACTTTGGTATTTCAGGACCTCTAATTCTTAACTCTGCACAAGAAGTACAAGAACTCATGCATGCTGGAGATGTAACCGGATCTATCGACCTATTCCCTGATACAGAACTTAATGATGTTGATCGGCGTATCTGGAGAATCTTCGAACAACACAAAAATAAGAAGGTAAAAAACGTAATTAAAGAATTGGTCCCTAGAACGCTTGGGTTAGAACTATTAGCCATGCTCAAAATTGATATAGCAGAAACTGATGTTAACGAGGTTTCAAAAGAATCCAGAAAAGAGCTTGCTTATCTGTGTAAAAATCTTGAATTCCCTATTACTGGAACCCTTGGTTGGGACAAAGCGGTTATTGCGGACGGAGGCGTGCATCTTGATGAAGTTGATTTCAAAACGATGCAATCAAGAAAATTTTCGAACTTGTACTTACTTGGAGATATCCTACATATTAATCGCCCATCCGGAGGATTCTCACTACAATTGTGTTGGACAACTGCCTGGGTTGCAGCACAAGCAATCCCACTCGAGAAAGAAAAATGTAAGAGATAAAACAGCACTCAGTGAGTGCTGTT
Organism: Minisyncoccota bacterium; assembly: GCA_937958705.1. Lineage (GTDB taxonomy): Bacteria > Patescibacteriota > Minisyncoccia > Phycocordibacterales > JAHDEI01. The sequence continues at coordinate 22,735 of CALGNJ010000049.1, forward strand.
TTTATATATAAGATCTATACAGTTTCGTATGTTACTTCTCCTTCTCCAATATGCTCTAAAATTAGTACTACTGTTGGAGTTGCTGCGCCCTTCTGTTGCAAATATGCCAGAATCTTGTCTTTCACTTCCTGTAATTGATCTTTCTGAAACGACACTTCTGCCTCTAAGGAGTCAAAGTTTTTGTGCCCTCCATATGCACCACAGTCTGTATGATGAAAAACGTAAACTGTCTCACCTGCATGTAACCCAACAGCAACTTCGACACCAAAGAGTAATACTTCGCCCTTTCCATCAAGAATCCACTTTCCTGCTCCTGGTGCAACCAGTGGATCATAGTCACTATTAGCTAGGCCGTATGCTTCTTGTAAATACTTTGCACGTGCGTCTTGGAACCGTGGGTCTTGGCAACCCAAAATACATGCCTGTACATTATGAATGGCTGTATGTTTTGTTGAAATTGTTATTTTTGTCATAGTGATTATTATTGTACTCCTCTTGTATTAATTATGTATATATATATATATTGTGCACATAAAAAGAGTGACACCTGTGTCACTCTTTTTATGTGAATTACATTCCTTTCATCATTGTTCCCATCGCTAGAACAACAAATGCAGCTAGAACTAGCCAGAATGCAACCATACCTCCAAGCATTGGAACGATCCCAGTGGCTCCTAGTAATCCTAGTGCCGCCAGAACAACAGTTGCCCAGAACACTACTCGTTTTGGTGCATTTAATCGCATATTACATTTTTTACTACTAGTAATATATTCATTATGGCACAAGATTTTTGATACATAAGAGACTTATCCACCACCTGTCTTGAATGGATTATATATATTTCATAAAATGCAAACTTAATTATTAAGAACAAAATATATGTTATTTCCAATACTAGGGTCAATCGTGTTTATTATCGGGTACATTGGTATCGCGATGGAGCACAAGACCCACATTAATAAATCAGCATGGGCACTATTTACTGGTGGATTTCTTTGGCTCCTTGTCGCACTAAATGACTATAGTGTTATCGAGGATAAGATGATGCATGCTGGCTATGAGATCTTCTCGATCACCTTGTTCTTACTCGCAGCCATGTCTTTGGTTGAGATATTGATAGCGTGTGGAGTCTTTGATCTATTGCGCCAAAAGATGCTCACCTACAATCTTGATAACAAGAAACAATTTCTTATTTTCTTGATTCTGGCATTTTTCTTATCCGGAATCATCGACAACCTAACTGCAACAATTATTCTGCTACAGATTGCACGAAAATTCTTTAAAGCCGAAAACCTGCTGGTTGCTGCGGTCGGAGTAGTACTTGCTGCAAACGCAGGAGGTGCATTCTCACCTATTGGAGATATTACAACTATCATGTTGTGGATTGCAGGTAAATTTTCTGCATGGGAAATTATTTCACGTGGATTCCTTCCTTCCCTTGCGATCTTCATGGTTGCAGGACTACTACTTATGAGGAAGATGCAAAATGCTGATGACGATACACCTCCATCTGAACAGGTAGCTACACTGTCTGTTGGTAGAAAAATCATTGTTGCGGTAACGCTATTATCATTTTTTATGCCTATCGCAGCAAAAGCATTACACCTACCTCCAGTATCAGGAATTCTATTTGGACTTGGACTAACATGGTTGCTTGTAGATTTTTTACACGCACGTGACACAAAAGAGACAAAGTTCTCAGAAGGCATGGAGGAGCTACTCCAAAAGACTGATATCTCTTCAATTAAATTCTTTGTAGGTATCTTGCTTGCCGTCTCAGCTCTTGAGGCTCTTGGGGTGCTTGGTGCTATCTCTGGATACATCTATGGAGCAGACCAAGAAACAAGCAGAGTGATTATAGGTAATGTCGTAATGGGTATGATTTCTTCAATCCTAGATAACATTCCACTTACTGCAATTGCCATTAACATTCTTGAAGCTGGTGATACAAACCTATGGGTCCTTCTCGCTATTTGTGTAGGAACGGGAGGATCTCTTCTCTCGATTGGATCAGCAGCCGGTGTAGTAGCAATGGGAATTATCAAGGAACTTACGTTCAAAAAATATTTCCAAATTGCATTTATCCCAGCACTTATCTCATACTTTGTAGGTATTACTGTGTGGTGGATCCAAACAACCCTCTTCTTCTAAAGAAAAGAAACATACACAAAAACACGGACATCAGTCCGTGTTTTTGAATATCGAATAATAATCTTTCTTACTGTCTATTTTCTATCAACAAGCGGCATGAGCAAAAATGACCAAAGGTTCTTTTCTCCTCCATAAGACAATCCTATTGTATCTGGCGTTGCTCTGTTTTTAGTCTTAAAAAGAATATCCCACCATGAAAATATTACCCCGTAGTTTGAGTCATGTTCTTGACGTTTATCTGAGTGATGAGTTTGATGTAGCCTGGGAGAGATAAGTACATACTCAAGCACATTCTGTACACGTGCAGGCAATGCAATGTTTGCGTGATGAAACATAGCAAAAATTGTAATGAGTGATTCATACAAAAAGAATACATATAAGGGAACCCCAAAAACGATTAATATACAGGATTTAAATAGTACAGATAACAATAGTTCGCCTATATGAAAACGCAAAGCAGACGTAACATTAAGATACCTCTCAGCGTGATGTGTTTGATGAAATGACCAAAGGAATGGAATCCTATGATTAATCATGTGCCAAAACCAAATAAGTAGATCTAGTATCAGTATTCCAAGTACATATTGAAGTACAACTGGAACATACTCAAACATGTTGTGGATAGCAAACTCGCTCACTAATACAAAAACCAATCCCACACTAAGCACGTATGTCACAACTGTATTACATAGAAAAATTTCTGCATTGGTAGTATATGAATTCTTCTTTTGTCTCGGTGCATACATCCGCGCTGGTTTATATAATTCCCACACCAACAAAAGCAGCAGTAAAACAAATGAACCGACACTAAGCAAAAATTCTATTTCCATATAACTATCTATTCACACGTGAGTGGTTTGTTAATAAGCCTTACTAATTGCCAGACAGAGAATAACAACGCAATAACTCCAAAGTAAAGAAATTCAGCCCCCCTAAACGGAAGCAGTAGCACTAATCCACCAAGCCCCACGGTCCCTAAAACAGCAGTAAGAGCGAGTGTTCCACATGCAGAGCAACCAATACCTAAAAGACCTAGCAAAAGCCCTAAAAAGCCAGTTCCTGAGGTTTTAACCAACACAGCACCTTGCTGTTTATAATAAAATACTAGCAGCGAGATTATTACTCCTGTAAGTACCGCAATCAACAGTGTGGGAATCAGTGTTGGTTCGGTGTTATGTTTTAAGAGCGTGAGTATCGATTCTCGCATGATAGACCCTCCTCCTTGGAGTGAATCATCGAGTGCAATTGCTCCCCCAATCTCTTCTAGATGTGGCGTGATCGAAAAAATAATAAAAGAAACAAGTGATATAAAAAAACCAAGTACTACATACGTTGGCTTTTTAAAAATAGAAACAAGAGTTTTCATGAGTACAGTATACCATGAGTGTCAAGCTAACTTAACATTATAACTCCTCTGTAGGCGTCGCAATATCCTTCTGTGTTTCTGTTTGCACAGCAGATTTTGCCGCATCTATCAGCTCTTGGAACTCTTGGACGGAACTTGCTCTAATCTTTTCTCCTTGAAGCATAAATGTTGGTGTTGAATTAACTCCAATCGCAGTTCCGCCGTTAAAATCTTGACTGACTTTATTGAGTGCAACATCTGAAGATCTATATGCATTAAATGCATCAATATCTAGACCAAGCTCTTGTGCGTATCGTTCAAAGATATCACTTGCTGCCCCTGTCCCCAAACCTGACCACAAAGTTTGTTCTTCGAATTGCTTTTCAACCATCTGGTCAAATTGTCCTTGAGCTCCAGCCGCTTCAGCTGCCGCTCCAGCCATTCTTGCGTTTCTATGGAAGTGTAGCGGAAAGTGCCTTGTAACAACTGCAATGTCTGGATTCGCAGCTTTCACTTGATTCATAATCGGGTGAAATGCAGCACAAGCTGGACATTGTAGATCTAAGTACTCGAATAATACGACAGATGAATTTACATCCCCAACCACATGATCATCGGCTTGTATCTGTAATACTTTTGAAGTATCAACTGGTGTTGGTGCTTCTTTTGCTCCATTAACATATAGCCCAAGTCCTATAATTACCGCAAATAGGATAGCGGTTACTGCAATAATTTTATTCATAATTTTATATTAAATTTCTACTATTCTAGCAAACGCATTACGTAAAACAAACGCTATAATAAAATAAATGATAGTTCATCAAACTGTATTCCATTAATCTGCAGAACAGCTCGATGTTCACCTGGATACAAAGTCTTGGTAGACATACTTCTCATCATATGTTTCTTGCTCAAAGAGACTGTTTCTCCTGGAGCAAGTAACAACTTCTTAATCTTAAATGTTTTAGGTGTCATCTCTCCATTCTTTTTCTGAAAATACACAATGTAATCTACTAATAAATCTTGCTTCTTGTTAGACACAGAACTCACATTAAAAGAAAAATTAAAGCTTTCTCCTACATGCACATGTTCTGTTTCTTGCGCAACCTGATCCACAACAATATTAGGCTTCCTGTACCCAACCAGCCTGAGCGCATCCTTATTACCCTGATTCACTAAGGTCCTCAATGAGTGTTTGATAATAAAATCAAGTTCTTGTGGTTCTTGCTTCCCTTCTTGTTTCCATTTCTTAAGAGTTGTAATAACAAGGTTTGGGTCGATTTTAGAAATATCATTCATGTGGTTCGCAACCGACCTGGTAACATATCGGGTTTTGTCAGCATGCAATCTATTCAGAATAGGCATAGGTCTTGTGTGGTGGGTATGTATTTTATGACACCATGGCAGCATTACTCGTGTTCCCTCACTCGCCAATCGCCGTACGTGATAATTTGCATCTTGCGCGCATTTTTCTAAAAACGTGAACGACTCATCAGGAAATTCATTAATAAAGTACCGTATCGCGCCTTCGGCTGAAAATCGTTTTGTCATCTCAACCAATGCTGCAAGCGAATAATCCAGATGCTCTTTGGTACAACCTTTAGTTGCAACAAAATGAGAATATGGCGCAGGTATAAATAATCCAAAGTCATCATCTTGCTTATTTGGGTCTAGCTCATCTGGCAGTGAAGCGAGGAGTACAGCTACTGTCCCCTCATAGTCTTTTGCAATATAGTGCTCAAAATTATGACAAATCCAATCTATTCTTTCTTTGAGCTCTAGATCAGGAAACTTAGAGACAACACGCCGTATAAAACTACGAGTCTTAAATTCTGTGTATACCTTCCCTATTTGTTTGGCAAGCTCACTAACATTTTTTCTATTAAATAATTCATCTTTAAGTGAAAATTTTGGAGTAGTTTCTTTATAGCTTTTCATGATGTGAGTCTAACGTACTATCACAGTAATTTCACCGCCACCTTGTACACAATAAAAATATTAGTCGAAAAAAATTAGTATTTTAGATATACTATACTGATATGAATATATTAAATGGAATTATCTTTGTCTTTACCGGTGCAATAATCCTACTGGTGCAAGCTGATGTGGTTGCACTCAGCTTTAACTGGGCGTGGCCGAGTTTACTCGCATTATATGGACTCTATCTCATTCTTTCTTCTCAACGAAAAATCGTTGAGAAATCAGTGAGCAGAAAAGCTGCAAAACATGAAGCAAAGCTTGAGAAAAAACTAGAAAAAGAGCACATCAAAGAGAAAAAAGTTCTTGAAGAAAAGATTCAGGAAAAAGATAAACTTGTCGAAGAAGCAGAAGAAGTAATTGACGATATGGTAAATCCAAAACTATAAATGAAAAAGACGGCTGAGCCGTCTTTTTCATTTATAGTACCTTTCTTGTTGAGTATCGAGCCAAGAAGACAAGCCAAAGAATTACTAAGAATACAGTAAGTGCCATCAGTGGAATAGTAATGAATCCCCAGATCAAAACATGGTTTGTGGTGCATGATGGGATAATCCCAATTCCAGAACACGGCATCGTTAATATATTGTCGAAGATAGCCACCTGTACGTGAAAGTAGTAATGCACCGAAGCAAAGAAGGATCCGATTGCTGCGAGTATTCCTATAATTATCTCGTTGAATTTAATTTTTTTCCAAACAGTCACCAAAACAATAACATCTATTGGGAACATGAAAATTCTTTGCCACCAACAGTACTCACACACCGGTGTTTTATACACAAACTGATACACAAGTGCCCCAATGGTTGCAAGGATAGAGAGCACTCCAATTAATTTTATATATACAAAATAATCTACTCCCTGCATCTTCACACGTGCCTGTCTTGAAAAAGCAAATGCCAGAATACTTATAATTGTAGTAATTGACAGCAACACAAGTGCCGCCGAAAGCACTACCGAATATTGTTCTAAGTTCATAATCTCTATATGATACCAAACTGATAGCCAAGATAAAATCCAAGAGCAAAAACAGCCACAAAAAGGATAACTGCAACAACCATTGATACCTTAGTAACTTCGTTAAACTTAATCATATTTTACTTAACTAATGCTAATGCGGCACTTGCATACGTATAAATATAATCTTTTAATCGGTCATCATCTCTATACATCTTGTCGAGTTCATCTTTTGTAACCCAGACACATTCTGCGTTCAGACTCGCCTTCTCCTGAGGATTTATTTCTCTTGTGTCTGATTTTGCCACAAACACAAAAGCTGAGTGATCATGAAACTCATTAAATTGAGTGCCTATTAATAAATAGAGGTGGCACCAAATCTTTATTGTCTTGAAATGTTTGATGCATCCATGAACTTGGACCTACTAGCTCCGGTTTTATACCTACCTCTTCCCATACTTCCCTTAAAACGGCTTCGTTAATATCTTCTCCCGGATCAACATGGCCGCCTGGGACAATCCAGATGTTGTATTTCTCATGCAGCCTTAAAAGGACCGCGCCATCGTTCACAATATACGCATCTGCGCAAAAGTCTAGGTAATAATTTTGATGTGCCATAATTTTTTTATACTATCATACTAAAAAAGTGCAAATCAACACACATCGTCTTTATAAAACATGAGCACACCTGCTATACTTGTCTTCATGAAAATGAATACACTAGGAAATACAGATATTGTCCTACCAGAGATTTGTCTGGGTACAATGACATGGGGACAAAAAAATACAGAAGAAGAGGCACATCAACAGCTTGATTATGCTGTTAAAGAACGAGGAACAACTTTTATAGATACTGCGGAAATTTACCCTATCCCCCCAACACCAGAAAAACAAGGTCTCACAGAAACATACCTTGGGAACTGGATTGCTAAAACTGGGAATCGTGAAAAATTGTTTATTGCGACCAAGATTGCTCCTGCGAGCCTTATCTCAACGAGACCAACAGGGACTCATGCGAAACTTGATCGAGCAAGTATTCGCGAAGCAGTCATGGGTAGCCTCGAGAGACTTCAGACTGATTATATTGATCTATATCAAATACATTGGCCTGAGCGTAAGACAAATTTCTTTAACATACGTGGATATTCAGAGGACATGAGAGGAGATTCAACAAGTATCGAAGAAACCCTTGAAGCACTCAAGGAACTTATTGATGAAGGCTTAATAAAACATATTGGTGTCTCTAATGAAACTCCTTGGGGTGTATCTGAATATCTTCGTCTGTCCCGTGAAAAGGGACTTCCCCGCATCGTTTCTATACAAAACCAATACTCATTACTCAACAGAACGTTTGAGGTAGGTCTTGCTGAGATTTGTATCGAAGAAAATATTAGTCTACTCGCCTACTCTGTATTGAACATGGGAGTACTGACCGGCAAGTACCTAGAAGGAGCACAACCTGCTGGTGCACGGTTCACCGTCTCAGGCAGAAACTCCGAACGATACAACCCAGAAATTGCACAACCTGCGATACGCGAATACATTAAGGTTGCACATAAGCATGGACTAAACCCTGCACAAATGGCAATTGCGTTTGCAAATAGTCGAGACTTCACAACATCTTCTATTATAGGGGCAACTAACCTGGAACAACTAGAGACATGTATTGATGCTCACAAGATCGAGCTTAGTCAAGAAGTCTTAAACGACTTACATGAGGTGTATACAAAATTCCCAGATCCTTGCTGTTAAACAAAAGAGACCAAATGGTCTCTTTTGTTTAAAGCTGGAGGCGTGGGATGAAGTAAGAACTTATTTTGAATAAAAAACCTCACTCATGTTTGTGAGTGAGGCACCAGAAAGCAAGAGATTATTTTTTCAGGATACCCTTGTACTTGCCATCTTTGACTTTTATGGTGAGGATTCCTGTTGTTTCCCACTTCTCAGGATCTTCAATTTTAGAATCTCTAACCATATCAGACTTAATGATCTGATCTACCAGCGCCATTCCAACAACAACACCTGCTAAAAAAATGACGGCATAAATTACAAATTCTTCCATAATATTCTCCTTTCAAAAGAACTTTTTTGGACGTTTTCAATTAAATATAATATACACTATATATAAGTATATGTCAACACTACCCACTCTTGTATTTGACAAATATCAAGTAATAAGTATAATAAAAATAGGTTAAATATGGCAAAATGCCAACGCTACCGACGTTTCTCGGTATTGAAAGTGATTTAATAAATGAAGACTTTAATTCGTCTTTTCGTCCCTATGGCAGTCTTTGGCATTGTTCATATTGCAATGGCTAATGTTGAGCAGTCCATTGACTTACGATATACAGAGCTTGAGTCTGTATACATAACCACAACTGCGGTTGCTGGACTCATCTGTGCAATATGGGCATTAGTCTGCATACTCATCAGAAAATATGCTGATTTTGGCGTAGCTCTCATGATGTTTTATACAATGCATATGGGTGTTGTACTCTTCTTGGGATGCTCAAATGGTATGCCCGAACCTGCCCCACCATTCATGCTTGCGCTAACGATAGGTATGGCTTGTGCTGGAGCTATCGGTTGGTTAGTTGCTTCATTCTCGAACGCAACAGAGCCAGAAAAAATATAATCTCACCGAGATGTAGGAAACTTCATCATTCAGGTGAGGTTTTTTATATCAAAATCGTTCGAGCCTTCCCCTTCCAGGTATTCTAAAACCCTTGGTGACAAGGGCTTAGAAAAGTGCTGACAAAGCTTAAAAAAGTTCGAACCAGTGTGGTGGAGGTGAGAGGTATTTAAGCTAAGAGAAAAGTAATTCGGCCAACATCTTTATCACCTCTTGATGTTCTTCGGTACCCTCCTGCGCTATATAAACAGCTAATTCATCAAGAGTAAAATCTCTGTAGGCTGGAACGAGACCATTTGCTTCACAGACTATCTCAAATGTCATGCATGCCGTTCTCTTGTTTCCATCTGTAAACGCATGGTCTTTCACAAGAAACCAAAGATACGCTACACACTTTTCTTCTGTTGTTTTATAAAAATCCTGACCACCAAAAGAACCAAGGATGTTTCCAACTAACGCATCAACTTTAGATTCTGATTCTTGAGCAATCATAAAAGAAACTTCACCTTGTTGATGAAGAATCTTATATATTCGACAGATGTGCTTTGACTCGAGAGGTTGAAATGTCTTTTTTCCCTTCGTCATACTGTTTTAATGAGCTTAATACTTGTTTATTTTGCTTAATTTTACGCATTGCCAAAGACCTGAATTTCACATCAGTTCTTTTTTTGGTAAATTTTTGTAACAAGTTATTCATGTGATTATTTTATCATAATTATAAAGAATATCTTTATACCGATTTTTACAACAAGAAATGATTCGAGCCTCCCTTTCCAGACATTCTAAAACTCTTGGTAACAAGGGCTTAGAAAAATGCTGACAAAGCTTAAAAAAGTTCGAACCAGTGTGGTAGAGATGAGGGGTTGTTTGGTATAGATATCAAATAATGTGGTTACTTTAATTTGCCTCCAACGTGCTCTTCACATGTATCTTTGCTAATTTCCACTCAGGAAACTCATACAAATAAGATGCGTTAACCGAAAGATTTACCTCAGAATTAAAAGACTCGATTATCAGGAAATTATATCCTACCTCTTCCTGCATGACTGGTTCTTTGGTAATAATGACATGTTCACTCAAAACAGGTGGGAATGTTTTTCCTGCATCAATATTTTCTGGTAAAAGCTCTTGGTTTAATTCTGATAAAGAAATTTGGTTTTTCCATAATTGTGAGATATGAACGTCATACATTTCCTTCATAGTTCCTAGATACATACCTCTTTGCAATAAAGTATGTGTTTGGAGATTTAGCCATTTAAGCTCCTCAGCAGAAGGAATTTCCGCCTTAGTATCATGTCCATCTGATGCATTTACTCTAGTTAAAGTCTCTTGATTAACTATTAGCGTATCCTTATCTACTAACTGATAATCAAAGTTCTTTGCAAGAAATAGTAAACCTGCAGAAAAATTCTCTTTTCCAAATGACTGCATTGGCGCCTTCAGCGAATAGCTTGTTTTTTCTCCTTCTGTTTTATACGAAACACGCCCCTGAGAGAACACCTGTAAGGTTGTGTTGTTGCTTGACCATGCCCCAACAATATTTTCATACCCATCTATCTGAGGATTATGAGTTAAGTTCGTAACCACATAAGCCCCTAGCAGCATAATTACGAGCCCTACGATTATAAATACTTTTTTCATAAACTCATTATAGCAAATGGTTCAAGCTTCCTCTTTCCGGCTATTCCAAAAGCCTTGGCAACAAGATCTCTATAAAATGCTGACAAAGCTTAAAAAAGTTCGAACCAGTGTGGTGCAAGCACGCACTAACTGTGTATTTACGTAGATATGAATTTATGTTTTAATATAACTCGATATAGCTCATTAGATGGAGAGAAAAAATGACTAAAGCACCACAACGTTTCATGCTGAATGTAATGAACGATACTAAGCTGGACTCAGGAGGAAGAGCGGTTATGTTCCCTGTCGCAAAGACAAGAAAAGGAACTGTAATTTTTGCTACCTGTGCTCATGCAGTCGAGAATCACTCTGGGCGCATCCAAATGACAGTCTTTGACCACAACGGCGAGAATGTAGAGTATGCTGGTAATACTCAGAACTGGATTATTCCACCAGAGATTGGCGCTGACTTAGTTTTCATTGATATGCCTGTCTCAGATATATCTAAATTCCAGCCAGTGCGTCTTCAAAAAGACAAAGTCTCAACAGGAAAAGATATTACATACACCAGAAATGTAATGTACAAAAAAGACTTTCCTGAACAAATCCTCTTAACAGAGACAAGCCCAGTAAAACACATCAAAACAGAAACATATGCTCGGAGCTCTAAAGGTTTTGATACCCTACCTACTGGTCATAATTCGAGAGGTAGAAATTAC